>CAWUUQ010000270.1:0-8400 GCA_963925625.1 uncultured Psychrosphaera sp. | reverse complement strand
CATGAACTTTGCGTTAGCGAATGACGATGGCCAAACGACGGACAATTATGCAGAAGCCGACGTCATTTTGGTTGGCGTTTCTAGAAGTGGAAAAACTCCGACGAGTATTTACCTGGCTTTACAATATGGTATTAAGGCAGCTAATTATCCGTTTACGGAAGATGACATGGAAGACTTCAAATTATCAGAAGTATTAAAGGCGAACAAAAAGAAGATTTTTGGATTAACCATTGATGCAGACAGATTGGCTGCTATTCGCCATGAGCGTTACGCCAATAGTAAATATGCCTCTATGAGACAGTGCAGAGTAGAATTGCGAGAAGTTGAACGTATGTACAAAACGAATAAAATCCCGTTTATAAATACCACTCACTTTTCTGTTGAAGAGATTTCAGCAAAAATAATATCTGCGATGAAACTAGAGAAATACAATCATTAGCCTATAAAACTAGACATATAAAACAATAGGTTAAAACACTAACTCCAAAAACCAAAACAGTCCAAATAATAATGGCTGGTGAACTAGGTAGATAATTAAACTATGCTTACCCGCTGTTATTAATGCTTTCCCACCAATGGAATTTTCATACCATTCTGCGGTGAATAATTGCGTGAATTTTGGTTTGTTTTGTATTAAATGACCAAAAGTTATCCCCCAAAGCACGACTCCAAACCATGGAAAAATTGGCGCATAGTCTAATGCCGGCAACTTGTTTGGTGCAAGTCCTATCCAATGAATCCAAGGATCCATCATGGCGGGCAACTTGATAACATGGCCTAAATAGAATATGACGGTTCCCGTTACAAATGACAGCACGGGTCGATTAACAAAGATTAATGCTAGCCAACTAGCCACTAAAATTAACTGCAGAATACCAAAGATTGTTAGTTTATCTGGCGCAATAAAATATGATGAGGCAGTGACCGCTAAACAAGCAAAAAATAACTGTTTACTACGAACGATCATCGAATGGATATTTACTTTTTGGTGATGCACAAACTGAGCACTAATACCCACTAATAACAAAAAGCCGATAACAATAACGTAACGAAAAGGTATCCAATACCCTATTCCGAAAGCCGTATCGATATAGCCAAAAAAATCTAAGTCATAACAAGCGTGGTATATGACCATCAACAAAATTGAAAATCCCCGAAACCAGTCGATCCCGGGGTAACGTAACTTATTTTGCAAGTTTTAACGCATCTGTTATTAAAAACGCTAATTCCAACACCTGATCAGCGTTTAACCTAGGATCACATTGTGTTTCATAACGTTGTCCTAGATCAGCTTCACTTAGACCGTAAGCGCCACCTGTACATTCTGTAACGTGTTGACCCGTCATTTCAAAATGAACACCACCAGCCCATGTACCTTCAGTTTTGTGAACGGCAAAAAACTGCTGAATTTCTCTAAGTACGGCATCAAAACTACGTGTTTTATATCCATTGCTCGCTTTAATTGTATTGCCATGCATAGGATCTGAGCTCCAGACAACATGACGACCTTCCGCCTTTACTCGTTGTACTAATGCCGGTAATTTTTCAGGTAGAACGTCTGCGCCCATACGAGTAATTAATGTCAAACGGCCAGGAATATTATTTGGGTTTAATGCATCAATTAACTGTATGAGATCGTCCGGTTTCATACCAGGACCAACTTTAACGCCAATTGGGTTATGAATGCCTTTAAAAAACTCTATATGAGCATGATCTAATTGACGGGTACGTTCGCCAATCCAAACCATATGTGCCGAACAGTCATACCATTTGTCTGTTAGATGATCTTTACGAGTAAGTGCTTGTTCATAGTTTAACAACAAAGCCTCATGAGACGTAAACAGTTGCGTTTCTTTTATCATTGGCGTGGTATCAGACGTTAAACCAATGACTTGCATAAAGTCTAATGTCTCTTTTAACTGATCAGCTAAGTGTTGGTAACGCTCACGGTTTGGATTTGATTCCACAAAACTCATGTTCCAACGGTTTACTTGATGCAAGTCAGCTAAACCACCCTGTGCAAAGGCTCTTAATAAATTTAAGGTAGATGCAGAATGATGATATGCCGTCACTAAACGATTAGGATCTGGTTCACGCGCAGCTTCATTAAACTCAAAACTATTTACATTGTCGCCACGATAGCTAGGTAATCGTACGCCATCTATTTCTTCAAAGTCTGATGAACGAGGTTTTGCATATTGTCCCGCAACACGGGCAATTTTGGTCACTGGCACTTTGCCACCAAAGGTTAATACAATGGCCATTTGAAGCATGACTTTAAACGTATCGCGAATATTGGCGGCATTAAAATCATTGAATGATTCCGCACAGTCTCCACCTTGTAATATAAAACCACGACCATTCGCAACTTCGCCTAGTTGACGATGAAGTTCTCGTGTTTCCGCAGCAAACACCAAAGGTGGATAAGATTGAATTTGTGATTCAACTTGCTTTAATAATTGTTGATCTTTATAGGTCGGTTGCTGCTGTATTGGCAGCTTTCTCCAACTATCGGGAGTCCAAATGGTCACTTAGTTCACCTTAACTTGTTTCGTATTGACGGTTAATTTGATTTAAAAGGCCCGCACTTGCGTCCTCAATTAAATCCAAAACATATTCAAATCCAGCAGTGCCACCATAGTATGGGTCAGGAACTTCTTCATCGTCAGTAAATTTTTCAGCGTAATCCATCATTAGTTTAACTTTATGTTGATGTGCCGATGGGCAACGTTCTAACAAGTCTGTTAAATTCGAATTATCCATTGCGAGAATGAGATCATATTTTTCAAAATCTTCATCCTCCACTTTACGTGAAGTTATTCCAGCAAAATCATAACCTCTTTCGTTACCGGACTTTACCGAGCGTTTATCTGGCTTAGAGCCTACATGAAACGCTGCAGTACCGGCACTATCTATTTCCAACAAGTGTGTTGATGTTCTAGCCATTTGGCGAAAAACAGCATGCGCAGAAGGCGAACGACAAATGTTCCCTAAACATACAAATAGCACTGATTTGATTAACGATGGTGTCACTTTTTATAGCCTTGATTTAAATTTTAACTAAGTGATATTTGACTTTAAACAGGAGAAAAAACAAGAAGGATAATAAACACTGTTTAAAGGTAAAAATCTATGTGCTCATTAAGCCATAGAGTGACATGAATTTAAACTATTTACTGTCAAAAAGTAGAGTCTATATACTAAAATCATGATAAATTTAGCCTTTAACGTTTCCGTTCGAATAATGAGCCAGTATGAACCAAATAAAAACACGCCTTTTTGACCTTAATGAAATTCGTCATCTTCTAAAATTGGCTATTCCTCTATTGATCACACAAGTCATTACGGCGCTCATGTTGTTTACCGATACGGTAATTGCTAGTCGACTAAGTCATGTTGATATGGCGTCTGTTTCAGTTGCAACCAGTTTATGGGGACCTGTAGTATTTTCTATTCAGGGACTGTTAATTGCCGTAACACCAGTAGTCGCCCACTTATATGGTAAAAATACCGGAATTTCTGTCAATAATAACAATAAAGCTATTGTATCAACGTTGTATCAAGGTGCGTACTTAGGACTTGCCGTTTGTTTATTTGTTATTTTCTTTTACCAATTTGCAGATATCCCTCTTAAAAACTTAGATTTAGAGCCTGAATTATTTGAAAAGTCTTCAGGCTACCTAGAGTTTGCTATCTGGGGCATATTTCCTACGGTAATGTTTTTTGTGATGAGAAGTTTTTGCGAAGGTATTAGTTTAACAACTCCAGCATTAGTCACGGGTGTTATCGGATTAATTATAAATATTCCGCTCAACTATATTTTTGTTTTTGGTGAATTTGGTATGCCTCAACTTGGCGGTGCAGGATGTGGATTAGCAACGGCAATAGTACAATGGATCAGTTTTTTTGCGTTATTAGCTTACTTTAAATACTCTAAAAAACTAAAACCTTTTAAGGCATTTGAAAAACCAGAAAAACCCAAAAAAGACAGTATCCGTGCCCTTTTACGCATCGGCATGCCTATTTTTATCTCTTTGTTATTCGAGACAACTTTATTTGCCTTTTCTGCACTTGCCATTGCACCATTAGGTTCTATTGCTGTTGCAGGGCACCAAGTAGCCTTTAGTTATAGTAGCGTTGTATTTATGTTCCCGTTAAGCCTGTCAATGGCAGCAACTATTCGTATTGGATATTTAATGGGCGTTGGCGATATTAATAAACTTAAACAAGCGATTAAAACCTGTTTTGTGATGGCTACCGTTTTTGGTACTTTTGTCATGTTAATGACATATGTCTTTAGAAACTCCATTATTGCCATGTATACCGATCAACCTGAAGTGGTCTCGTTAGCAGCAAGCATTTTGATCATTACCGCAATTTATCAACTTCCTGATGCAATCCAAGTAATGTGCGCCGGAATATTTAAAGGTCTTAAAATCACAAAACCGCTGCTTTACATAACGTTTATTGCTTATTGGCCATTAGGCTTTGGTTTAGGCTATATGTTAGGAAGAACGGACATAATAGTCCCTGCTATGGGGCCTGCTGGTTTTTGGTGGGGAATCGTACTTGGCCTTTCAGCTGCATCAGTCATGTTCTTTTATTGGTTGCGTAGAACCTTAAAAAAACCAGAAACATTGGTAGCCTTTTAGGCGCAATTAACTGAACTAAGCATTAATCATAAGCCTGGTAAAATGATTACGCTAAAAAAAACCTCTTAGTTATTATTCTAAGAGGTTTTTTTAACTTCAAATGACAAGCCGTTTATAATTGCAGCAGTTAATCACTGGCAGTAATCAAAACAGCTAGTCTTCTTCAGTCAATGTCATCAGTGATGTATTACCGCCCGACGCCGTTGTATCTATACTTACTGTCTTTTCGGTTAACATACGAGAGATTAAGTTGTCATCATACTCAGCTTCTATAACAGGTAAAATTGCACCCTGACGTTTCGCTAATTGCTCTGCAACATAAGCTGTACGTTTAGAACGTGATTCAATTACAACACCCGCTAAGTCTTCGTGAGCTAACAGTGGTTCTAAGTGACGCAATCTCGCAACTTGTAATACACCTTTTTCAACACCAGTCGCTAATAGCTTCTCTCTGAAAGCTTGCGCTTCTTCATAGAATAAATCTGAAACAACAGCAACAACAACATTGCCGGTAGCAAGAGCCGAAACAACTGATAACGTCCAATAGTGGAACGATACGTTTTTATCGGCAAAACAAACCAGCGTGCCTCGCGGTTCGAAATACAATGTATTTGATTCACCTGTAGGTCCAGGCAATTGAATTGGACGTTTCATTTTACGTTCAATACTAATTAACTGATTACGCGAAGAACTTAGTGTTTTCTCTAAATCGTCGGCAAAGTCATCAACGATGTCTACAGTTGCAATACTTGCCAATAATTGGCGCACGTATGATAAACGTTGTACTAAATCACTTAAACGCCACCCTTCACGAGTTGCTCTTGCAAGATCCATCATTTCATTTGCTGCATTTATCGATAACTGATCCGTTTCTAACGCTGGATCTTCATCAGGATATTCAAAGTCATCAGGCGTTGCTTTTTCCATCATTAAACGTGGTAAATAGTTTGGTCCGCCTGCTTTAGGACCTGTACCAGACAATCCGCGACCGCCAAATGGCTGAACACCAACAACAGCACCAATCATATTACGGTTAACATAAATATTACCAGCGCGTGATAGACGAGCTAACTCAAGTGTACGTTCTTCGATGCGAGAATGAATTCCCATCGTTAAACCAAAACCCGTTGAGTTAATTTGTTCTATCACTTCATTAATTTGATCAGCCTTAAAGCGAATAACATGAACACAAGGTCCAAACACTTCTTTGTCTAACTGATTAATATTGTCCACTTCATATAAACGAGGCGCGAAGTAAGTACCGTTTTGACAATCTTCACCAAGCTGACCTTCGAACAATAATTTGCCCTTAGACTTCATTTCTTCGGCATGGCTAGTTAGTGCTGATAGCGCTTTTTTATCAATAACAGGCCCAACATCGGTAGATAACAGAGCCGGATCACCAATTGATAATTCATTTAATGCGCCTTTAATCATTCGAATTACATTGTCTGCAATGTCTTCTTGAATGTATAACACTCGTAATGCAGAACAACGTTGGCCGGCACTTTGGAAACCAGAAGCAATAACATCGTCAACCACCTGTTCTGGAAGCGCCGTAGAGTCAACTATCATGCAGTTTTGACCGCCCGTCTCTGCAATCAATGGAACCTGTTCACCACCACGTTCTGCCAATATTTTAGAGATTAACGTGCCGGTTACCGTTGAACCTGTAAACATCACAGCTTTTACCCGCTCGTCTGGCAATAACGTATTACCAACATCAGGGCCTGGCGCAATAACTAACTGTACAATGTTGTCTTTTAGTCCTACTTCTTTCATTAATTCAATCGCTCTTATGGCAATTAAACTGGTCTGTTCCGCAGGTTTAGCAAGTACCGTATTGCCCGTAACGACCGCAGCTACCACCTGGCCTAAGAAAATCGCTAATGGGAAATTCCATGGACTAATACATAAAATAACGCCACGAGGTTCAAGGCGTTCATCTTTGCTTAACTCTTCCGCTCTTGCTGCATAATAACGACAAAAATCAACAGCTTCACGAATTTCATCCACACCGTCTTTGGCAATTTTACCGGCTTCTTTTATACAAAGGCCGATTAACTCATCCATGTTCTCTTCTAAGATGTCAGCGGTTTTGCGCAATAACTCAGCACGTTCAGACACCGGTGTTTGAGACCAGTCTTTGAAGGCTGTATCCGCTTTTTCTAACATCACCTTCATATCTTCTGGTGACGTAAAGTTGTGATAACCAACTACTTCATCATGATTCGCTGGATTCAAAACAGGCATTGCGCCTTCAGGTAAGTCGGCAGCAATCGTTTTCACAAGCGTTTGATTTGTTTCGAACCATGCTTCTAACGACTTTTTAAGCGGAACAATTTCATTAATATCCGTTAGATCTAAACCTTTTGAATTGTCGCGTTCATCGCCAAATATCTGATGTGGTAATTTAATCTGATCATTAAATACTGACTCCAATCGCTGAGTACGCTCCATTGGGTCAAATAACAAGTCTTCAACAGGTCTGTCTACGTCTACAATTGCGTTTACAAATGACGAGTTTGCGCCATTTTCTAATAAACGACGAACTAAGTACGCTAATAAGTCTTCATGAACACCAACAGGTGCATAAATTCGACATTGAATCTTTTGTTCCGTAACAATTTGGTCATATAAACTATCACCCATGCCATGCAGACACTGGAATTCAAAACCTTCTTTGTCGTCGCCCGCAAGCTCTAAAATAGTAGAGGCGGTATAACCATTATGCGTTGCAAATTGAGGATAAATGGTATCGCGATACTCTAACAGCTTGTTCGCACAAGCGTGGTATGAAACGTCTGTAGAGGATTTGCGCGTAAATACAGGGAAATGTGGTTCGCCATCACGTTGTGCATTTTTAATCTCAGAATCCCAGTAAGCCCCCTTAACTAAACGCACCATTATCTTACGGTTTGTTTGCAGAGTTAACTTACGTAACCACTCAATGACAAAAATTGCTCGCTTTTGATAGGCTTGAACTGCTAGACCAAAACCGTTCCAATCACCAAGGTCATTGTCTAAGAATACCGCTTCAATAATATCTAGTGAAATGTCTAAACGTTCAGACTCTTCCGCGTCCACAGTAAGACCAATGTCCCACTCTTTAGCCATTAATGACAATGCTTTCAATTTAGGCACTATTTCCGATAATACACGTTGGCGATTACCAAATTCATATCGAGGATGAATAGCAGAAAGTTTAACTGAAATGCCAGGGCTAGTTCTTGGACCACGACCATTGGCTTTTTTGCCGATTACTTTAATGGCATCAACGTACGCTTGGTAATATTTATCTGCATCTTCCATGTTTCGAGCGCCTTCGCCCAACATGTCATAAGAATAAACATAACCTTTTGTTTCTTTTTTCATGGCACGTTCAGTGGCGTCTTCAATATCTTCGCCCATTACAAACTGCTGTCCCATGATCTTCATCGCAATTTTCATCGCTTGACGAATAACGGGCTCACCAAATTTACCAACAGTGCGTTTTAAAATGCCGTATTGAGCTTTGGTATTGTCGTTTGAATACTTAACCATGCTGCCTGTTAGTATCAGTCCCCAACTTGAAGCATTTACAAACATCGACTCGCTACCACCAATGTGGCGACTCCATGCACCTTGGCCGATTTTGTCTTGGATTAACTTATCTTGAGTTTTCTTGTCAGGAACACGTAGTAACGCCTCTGCCAAACACATCAACACAACGCCTTCTTCAGACGACAAAGAATACTCATTTAATAAA
>CAWUUQ010000269.1:0-13340 GCA_963925625.1 uncultured Psychrosphaera sp. | reverse complement strand
CGATATGTAATGGTGGGCTTTAGTTAGCATTAAGACCTTAATAGAGTGATAGGTATCTGAGTCGAGGAGAGAAAATATGATAAACCTTGTTTTTTTGAAGTCATTTTGCACTTTGGTTGAAGTAGGGCATTTTACCCAAACCGCAGAAAAGCTCTTCATGACGCAGTCTGGCGTTAGTCAGCATATTAAAAAATTAGAGCAGCAACTGGGAACATTATTACTAGTACGTGAAGGAAAATCGTTTCATCTTACAGATGCAGGAATGAAGCTCTATACCCAAGGATTGGATCTACTAAAAACGACAGAAGCCTTAGAAACATTGGTAAAGCGTGATGAAGCTTTAATAGGCAATGTAAAAATAGCTTCGCCAGGGAGTATAGGTTTAAAACTATATCCTTATTTATTGGATATTCAGCAGCAATACTCACAGTTAGTCTTTGATTATATGTTTGCGCCAAATGCCCAAATTGAAAAAGATTTGGAGCAACAAAAGTATGATTTTGGACTTGTCACAGAGTTAAGCCAGAATAGTAAACTGACTTATGTGCCTATTACTTCTGAGCCTCTAGTTTTGGTGACTAGCGCATTAGTCAAAAAGGTGAACTGGCAAACATTGTTATCGCTAGGATTTGTTGGACATCCCGACGGTGCGTTTCACGCAAACAGTTTGTTGAGTCAGAATTTCGATGAATTTGAAGATGTTAGGCAATTTCCACATCAAGGTTTTTCAAATCAAATCGGTTTGATATTGGAGCCTATCTGTCGTGGGATTGGGTTTACGGTGTTACCATTACATGCGGTTAAAGCGTTTAATAAGCAAGAGAATATTAGAGTTCATCATTTAACCAAAACAGTCAATGAAACGTTGTATCTTTGCGTAAACAAACAGACATTTGAAACTCAAAGAGTGAAATACGTAAAGTCACAAATTATCAGCTTTTTAATGAATTAACTATTCAACTGATTAACTACAAATGAACCAAGATAGACGTCTGATCTTTCTTGGTCATTTTACTGACCACCAACATAAACGAATTATCGATCATTCGCTCAATTTCACCCTTTGGCACGGAATCATCTAAAATTATCGTGTTCCAATGTGTTTTGTTCATGTGGTATCCAGGAATTACCGCAGGAAAAATATCTCTGAGAATTAATGCTTCATCCGGATCGCATTTCAGGTTAATACAAAAGTGATCTGCGATTTTTCCATCAGTGCCTTTTTCATTACCTTTCCCAAAAGACAACGTAGCGAACATTTTTCCTTTAACTTTAAATACATAAACATCTTCACCAAAAGGAAAACTGAAGTCAGTTTCAGGCTTAGATAACATATAGTCTTTTACAGCGTTTGCTGCGTTATTTAGAGTCATGGTCATAATGTTCACCCACCAACACGTTACTTGTTAGATTGTATCTTCTTTGGCTTTAAATGATGCAAGCCAGAAGGTTATTCATTTCTGCCTCAGACGTATAATAATGTGGTGATAAACGAACGCCTAATTCACGTTGATCAAAGGCAATTTTTGCTGCCGATAACCGATTAACAAAGGCTTCCTGTTGATCACCAAAGTGCACAATTACGGTGCCACTGCACTCATGTTCTGCGGTCGGCGATTTAATATAGTCTGAACTTATTTTTGCAACGGCATTGTGAATTTGCTGCAATAAATTAAAGTTAATCTTTCGAATGTTTGCAACACCCATCTCGTTAACTTTTTCGATTGCAAATGAGGCATGAATATAAGGTGCGACCGTTGGCGTGCCACCCCAAAACTTTAACGCAGAATTGGCATATTTAAAGTTTCTAACGTCAAACTCAAATGGGTTTTCATGAGAAAACCAACCTACATCAACAGGTTGGCATTTATCCATATTCGCAGGGTTTATCCACATAAAACCAGCACCTGGACCACCGCATAACCATTTAACACATGAGCCTAAAATAAAGTCTGCGTTCCATGCTTTAGTGTCTATTTCAAATAAGCCTATACTTTGTGCAACATCCACAATTGAAAGTGCATTATTTTCACGGCACACATCTACAATTTTTTGCACGGGCAGTTGATGACCATTGTTCGATTGAACATGGGTGATTAAACATATTGCTGTTCTAAGTGATAAGTGTTCTTTCCAATTAGCAACATTATGAAGGTTTGTGCCTTCGGGAATAAATGCCAATTGATAACCTAAGCTTTGTGCTTTCTGAAGCACAAAGGCCATCGATGGAAAGTCTTCTGCGCTGCATAAGATAACATTTTTGTTTGCATCAGGCTTTGGTAAAGAATGAATGAGTTTGGTTAAACTGCTCGACAAGTTACTTTGTGGGCAAAGTTCACTTATTTCGGCATTTAATAACGTGGCTAATTGTTGACGAAAAGCATCTATGCCTTCAATCCACTTTGGCCAAGGCTCATTATTTTCATGCCAATGGGCAAAGTAGTTTTCGGAAAAGTGCGCTTCCATACCTTCAAAAGGTAAGCCAACGGAATGACTTAAAAAGTAGTTTTTCATAAGTTAAGCCACCCTAGATTTTAACAGTTGTACATCGGCAAAACGACTCGGAATGTCATCACGATCTGCAGCAGAACGTAAGTCTTTTAGCTTAGCAAGAGAACGTAATAGAACAGGTAAAGGAGGTCCACTTGCGGTCACTTTATCGTAAGCTTGCTGAGGCTCATTTTTTGCCATTTGCGCAATAAAACGCTCAACAAGTTGATTGTGATGCTGGCTTGCCGCATGACCGTGTAACTCAAGTACTTCAAGTAATAACGCACCGTTTGTTTTAAACCACTTGCTGTGTGTATGTTCTGGCGGCACGTCTAACATTGAATTAAGTAAACTTTCTCGTCGCATACAATCACGTAGCGTCGCTTGTTCTTCTGGCAACATAAACAAAAACTTGTCGACTAATATTTGTGAATAATAAGGATCATCACCTTGGCAAACACCTAATAATAAATCGATTACATTTATGCCTGCAAAGTCACCCGCATTGGCGCCACGATATTCATTTTGTCCAACTCGATAAGGCTTGTAGAAAGGGCGAACACAGTAGAAAAATCGGTCAACGTCGAGTTCATTAAATAGGGCGTCGTTATATTTAATAACATCTTGTAAACCTTGTTTGGCGACCTGTAACATATCAGCGGCAAGAGGGTGAGACATGCCTAAATGTAATATTTTAAGCAGTGCATCAGCGGTTCTCATATACGCTAAAATGCCGCGCGTATTGTAATCTAGAAATAGAATTTCATCTTCAAGTGAGGTGAAGCTTTTATACAAACCGTTAACAGCGGAATTATGTGTGGTTAAGTGGCTAGTGGAAAAACGTGGTGTAACGCCTAAAGACGCTCCAATTTGCATTGCTAATGCAGAAGCTTCAATTAATGGTGATTTAGTTTCTCGACTTGGCTCTGTAATTTCATGACGACGACACGCCGCCATATATAGACCCACATTGCCTAATAAATCAAAACCGGCATCAAAACCTGAATCGGTATTGCCTTCTTTTAACAATTCAACAATATAAGCCTTGCCAGCTTCAGTTAGTTCCGTTGTTAATGGCTTGGTTACATCGGGTTGATAATTAACATCACTGCGATCACTTTGAACAAAGTAAATTTCTTCTAATTGCGTATTAAGCTGTTTAAAGTCATTTCTGATCCACAGATCAAAGTTTTTAACAGCAGCGGTTTGGTTGCTATTTCGCATAAGGTCTCCTGAGTTGCGCCGCGGTTGCCATAGCTAAAATGAATGACCGCGCTCAGCGCCTATATTTTGAATTTAGTGAAAGCCGGTATAAAACCACAGGCTTGTGGAAAAATGAAGTGTTATCTTTAAGTTTTGGCTGACTAATTTTCGCATGCAGGTTCAATTTTCCAACCGATATCTTTTAGCATTGCAATTAACGTTGGATCTAACATATGAACGCTTTCTCCACGACCGGTATTGCTTGTCATAATTGGTGAAGGCTTAGTATCTAATTTTATATGCGATAAGTTACCATTTACTAACGGGATAGGTTTACCGTGATGTTGAATGGCGTTGGGGCCGTGAAAATAATTGTTATCACTTTTTATTTGCGCCGCCAATTCAGTCGATGGGTTAGCAAAAGACAACAAGGACTGCCCCGATGCGTTTCGTTCCGAGTTTGTTCTTATAAATGTATCGTATAACGTTGGTGTGCCATCAAGCTTGAGCTCACCAAAACTATATGAAAAATAATCAACATAAGCATTGGGTAAACCAATTGCGCCAAGTTGAATGGTTTGTTCAACCGGCTTGTTTTTGTTTAACGCCTCACTATTTCTAATGTAATGGCTAAGGTAATTATCAATTTGTTTAACACCTGTTTTTGGATTTTCAGTATCTTGCAAACTCACCGACTCCACAAAGGAAGAGCTAATAATACCTAACCCATGAACAATTTCGTGAATCGCCACGTTAATAAAATCGACTTGCTCTGCGTTAATCGTTTTTTTGTTGCTGTAATACCAAGGTGTTTTTGAAGACATAAAAATGTTTATGTCGTCTAAATTGGAGTCTCGCTGACCATACAATTGATGAGACAACGCCGCCGGATACCAAGTATTACTTACCAACAAGTGAGGTTGATTACGAATTGGGCGATACAACGCAAAAGCCGTAGGGCCTTTTGGAAGCCAAGAAACATTAACTTTTATAGGTGTGTTGATAACAATACATTGTTGAATAATATTAACGGCTTTATAAAAATCTTCACGAGCCGTTTGAGGAACTTGACTAAAACTGACCTGAATATTTGAAGATTGACTCGCAAGAGCAGGTTGAGAAAGCGTGAAAAAAATAATCGTACATTTAGCAGAAAAAACAAGAGCTGTTAAAGCAGCAGTCACAAAACGCTTCATATTTGTCCCTCAGAAAATGAGAAGAAATAACACTCTTTAAACTATAACGTTAAATTTCTAAAATGACAGGCAAACATGATTAAAACGGATAATGTTTGGTAGATAACATATGTAATGGTCAAGTTAAATTGGCCACGGTTTTATAGTTTAGCCAGTATCTTCTCTCTGACTCATTTGATTCAAAGTGACTTATAAACTTACTTTTAATTAAATATCACCTAGCATATAAAGATTAAAACCGTTTCATTATAAAGCTTTCAAAGAGTTTCACGCTTCTGGGCACTCTGGTTTGATACTAAAACCAGCACACATAAAAAAATCCCACCACTTTTGACCTTAAAAAGTTACGTTTTAGTGGAAATTTGTTCCCACAATTCCCCACACTTTTCATGGCTTTAGTAAAAACCTTTAATTTTAAGGCTTGCCGCGGCAATTTCTTGCCGTTTCTTTGCTTGACAATGATTTGATATGAGGTCTAAACTGTGGATTAGTGGGAAATTGTGGGATATATTGGATCGCAGTCCCAATTTAGTAAGTGGATATAACAACCATAAAACGGAGCCAGCATGTTTCGCGGCGCAAATACATTATCTTTAGACAACAAAGGCCGGTTATCGATTCCAACTCGATATCGTGAGCTATTGCTGTCTGAGTCTGAAGGTAAATTGGTTTGTACTGTTGACTTACATCAGCCATGTTTGTTGCTTTATCCATTGATTGAATGGGAAGAGATTGAATTTAAATTACGCCAACTATCCTCTATGAATCCTCATGAACGACGAGTTCAACGCGTGTTGTTAGGTAATGCCCATGAAGTCGATATGGACAAATCGGGTCGAATTTTATTACCAGCGAATTTACGTCAACACGCACAATTAGAAAAATCGATTGTATTAACGGGGCAACTTAATAAGTTTGAAATGTGGTCTGAAGAACAGTGGAATGCCCAAATGGCAGAAGATATAGCCACTGAACTTGAAGGCGATTTTGAATTAAGTGACCGACTGAAAGAATTTTCTTTTTAATAATAACTAATTAAACGGCAGCAAAAATGACAGCACACGTATCGGTATTATTAGACGAATCTATTGATGGCTTGGCAATTAAGCCTGACGGCGTTTATATCGATTGTACATTTGGTCGAGGTGGACATTCTTCACATATTTTAGAAAAGCTAAGTGAAGACGGTCGATTGATTGCAATTGACCGTGATCCGACGGCGATTGAAGCGGCGAAACGTTTTGCAGACGTGAAGAACTTTACTATTGAACATACGCCTTTTTCTGAATTGTTAGCGGTAGCGCAGAAGCATGACGTTGTTGGGAAAGTAGATGGTATTTTAATGGACTTAGGTGTGTCTTCGCCTCAGTTAGACGAAGCAGATCGTGGTTTTAGTTTTATGAAACCAGGTCCTCTTGATATGAGAATGGACAATACACGCGGTATTTCGGCTGCGGATTGGTTAGCAAAAGCGGAAGAAGATGATATTGCTTTTGCTCTTAAAAATTACGGCGAAGAAAAGTTTGCTAGACGTGTGGCCCGTAAAATTGTGGCGGCACGGGAAGAATCTCCGATTCTTACTACAACCGATTTAGCTAATTTAGTGGCTGCAACTGTACCAAAAAGCAAGGCAGAGAAGAAACATCCTGCTACTCGCACCTTCCAGGGAATAAGAATTTATATTAATAGCGAGTTAGTAGAGATTGAACGAGCGTTAGATTCGTCGTTAGAAGTCTTGAAGCCTGGTGGTCGACTGTCAGTGATTAGCTTTCATTCTTTAGAAGACCGAATCGTGAAGCAGTTTATTCGTCGCGAAAGTCAGGGCAAACAAGTGCCACGAGGCTTGCCGGTTACTGATGAAGAGTTAAATAAAGGCATTAAATTAAAACCGATGAGCAAAGCATTAAAACCATCGGAACAAGAGATTGCTAGAAATAGCCGTGCGCGCAGCTCCGTCCTGAGAATAGCTGAAAGATTGTCGACATGAACATAACAATAACAAATGTCGTTGACGTTCAATTAGCGAAGTACATTTTTGGAGACATAAGTAAGTATAAACTTACAGTGGGGCTTCTGCTGCTTAATGTTGTCATTGCGATTGCAGTGGTGCATTGGGCACAGTTAAATAGGCAAATGGTCATACAACAAGAAGTTTTGTTGCAACAACGAGATGATATCGATTTACGTTGGCGTCATTTGTTATTAGAGCAACGAGCGTTGGCTGAACACAGTCGCGTCGAAAACATAGCTCGGGAGCGTTTGAATATGGATCGTCCAACGTCAGATAAAGAGGTGGTAGTTACGTTGCCATGAAGGACTGGTTGAATAAAAATAATAAAAAAACAACGACCAAACGTAGCACCAAAAAAGGGGCCCAGGCCAAGTCGGCTCCAAAATCTGTAAAACAAGCTCAACAAGCAAAACAAATCACGAAACCTAAAGTAAATAGATGGCGCTTTCAGTTTGTCATTAGTTGCCTAGTTCTTGTCTTTAGTTCGGTAATTGGCCGAGCTGCTTATCTACAAATTATCCAACCTGAACGTCTTATCAAAGAAGGCGACAATCGTACGGTACGAGTTAAAAAATCGACGGTTCAACGTGGCATGATCACCGACCGACATGGTGTTGAATTAGCCGTTAGTGTTCCGGTGCAAACTATCTGGGCCGACCCTAAACGAGTATTAGAGTATGCGGAATTCGAAACCGACGTGCGTTGGAAAGCGCTAGCTAAAGTACTTCAAATGGAAGAGCAAGAGTTATTAGCGCGTGTTATTAATAACCAAGACAAACGTTTCATCTACCTTAAGCGCAAAACAAATCCGGTAGTGGCTGATTATGTTCAGCAACTTCGCATTCCGGGTGTTCGTTTACGTGAAGAGTCTAAACGTTATTACCCTGCGGGCGAAATAGCGGCGCATGTTGTTGGTTTTACCAATATCGACGGTAAAGGCATTGAAGGCGTTGAGTTAAGACACAATGATTGGATGGTAGGAACACCTGGCAAACGTAAAGTTATAAAAGACGCGAAAGGTCGGGAAATTGAAGTCATTGAAGAAGAAAAAGGCTCTGAACCACAAGATATAACACTAACCATTGATCAGCGTATTCAGTCAATGGTTTATCAAGAACTAAAACGTGCCGTACAGACTTATGAAGCCGCCTCAGGCAGCGCCGTTGTGGTTGATGTTGAAACCGCCGAAGTATTGGCGATGGTTAATAGTCCTTCATTTAATCCAAATAATCGCATGAATGTATCCATGCACCGTTTTCGTAATCGTGCCATTACAGACACATTTGAGCCGGGTTCTACTATGAAGCCTTTGTCAGTGATGAATGCACTCGCTTATGGTTCTTACGGCACATTGGATTTAGTGGATACGTCGCCGGGTTATATGAGAATTGGTGGACGTCGAATTTCAGATCCAAGAAACCGCGGTATGTTGAGCATGGCCGATGTATTAAAGTATTCGTCAAATATGGGCTCTACTAAATTAGCGTTATCAACACCAAAAGATTCGTTTTTAGGCCTGTTTTATAAAATGGGTTTAGTTGACAGCAGTGGTGTTGATTTAGTTGGCGAAAGCGCTGGCTTATTTAATGATCAACGTCGTTGGTCAGACTCTGAAATTGCAAGTTTATCATTTGGTTATGGTATCTCTGTTACCGCCGCGCAGTTAGCAAGAATGTATACCACGATTGGTGCTGGTGGTGTTAGTCGTCCATTATCTATTATTAAAACCGGTATCGAAAAACCAGAAGAACGTGTTGTCCCAGAAGATGTTGCCTTTAGTGTGTTAGGCATGATGGAAAGCGTGATCAGTGAAGAGGGTTCAGGTAAAAACGCGATGGTAAAAGGGTATCGTGTTGCAGGAAAAACGGGCACCAGCCAAAAGGCAACAGCAGGTGGTTATGGGCATGACTATGTAAATACGTTTGCAGGAGTTGGTCCGGTATCAAACCCTAAAATAGCAGTTGTGGTTGTGCTAAATGACCCGAAAGGTGATTATTATTATGGTGGCGAAACCGCAGCCCCAACGTTTGGTAAGATCATGCGTCAAACACTAAGGATCTTAAACGTTGCTCCCGATGCGGCGGGAGATAAAAAACTTCAGTTAGCAGACATTAGGCGGAAACGCGATGACGTTAACTAATCCTCAACTTATTATCGACCAATTGCGCCGTCATTATGAAGGCCAAGTAGGCCAACTGTTATCCTCACAAAAAGCATCGCTCACACCGATGCTTTCTTGCCGTTTAATACAGGACAGTCGTCAAATTCAGCAAGGTGATGTTTTTATTGCTTTATCTGGACATGACATGAATGGAGCTGACTTTATTGAATCTGCAATTAGCCGTGGTGCTTGTGCAGTTTTATTAGACGACAGCTGTGTATTGCCTGAAAAGTTGCACCTCCCAGAAGGCGTTTTACTCATTAAAGTCGGTCAGCTTCGCTCACTTTTACCGGCTTTATGCCAGCACTTTTATTTTTCCGGACAACAACCATTACCGTTAATTGGTATTACAGGCACTAATGGGAAGACGTCGATCAGTCATTTGCTGGCACAAATTTGTGAACTTTCAGAGTCTACTAAACAAGAACTTACACAGGCCTGTGCGGTTATCGGCACGATGGGAACGGGTCATATTGATGACTTAACCCCGTCGGATAATACGACGCCTGGCATTACTGACGTTTATCGTTTGTTTGCTGAGTTTAGTGTGAACAAGTCGGTAAATTTTGCGGCAGTGGCTATGGAAGTTTCTTCTCATGCTTTAGCTCAAGGTCGTGTATCAGGGTTAGAATTTGAAACGGCGATTTTCACTAATTTAACGCATGAACATTTAGATTATCATGGTTCAATGGAACAGTATTTTGCAGAAAAATCCAAACTGTTTATTGATGCACAACCTAAACAAAGTGTGATAAACGTTGATGATTCATATGGTTACAGACTAGCAACAAAACTAGATACGATAAGCTCAGAAGTTAAAAGTCGGGTTGTCGCTTATGGGCAGTCAGAAAAGGTATTAGCGTTTAGCGAATACGTACACATTAAAAACATTGAATGTCATCTTTATGGTTTGCAGCTAACGCTGGATTGGCAGATTGGTGGTAACAAAGACGTCAGTGAATTGAACTTACCTTTGTATGGCGAGTTTAATGCGGAAAATATTGCTGCCGTTTTTGCAACAAGTCAACTGATGGGTTGGTCAATTAATGCCTCTGACTTTGCAAGGCTAAAGCCTGTACCTGGACGACTAGAGTTATTTACTGCCCCTAAACATCCCATCGCGATTGTCGATTATGCCCATACACCCGACGCACTTGAAGCGTCGTTAAAGGCCGTAAAACGTCATTTATCAGGACGATTATTGTTAGTGTTTGGTTGTGGTGGTGATAGAGACAAAACCAAACGCCCATTAATGGCAAATGTTGCTGAGCAATATGCTGACGAAATTACAGTTACTAACGACAACCCAAGAACAGAAAGCCAACAAGCCATTGTTGATGATATTATGGCGGGATTCTCTAAAACGCCGAAGTGTGGTGTAGAAATATCCATCGAGTTAGATCGAAAACAAGCGATTAAGAATGCCTTTGTAAAAGCACATGAAGGCGATGTTGTGCTGATTGCTGGCAAAGGCCATGAAAGTTACCAAATCATTGGTAAAGAAATTATAGATTATGATGAACGAGCGTTTACCGCTGGTTTAATGCGTTTGAAAAGAGGTGATGTATGATCAACGCAGATTTAAACTGGCTTAGTACAGTATTAAAAGTTCCGGCTATTTTTCCTAAAGAGGCGGCTCTAGAAGGCAAAACCTCGCTAGACACAAAAATTGGCGAAATTTCCACTGATAGCCGTTCAATAACCCCCGGACAAGTATTTTTAGCATTAAAAGGCCCGAACTTTGACGGCAGTAAGTTTGTTGTTCAAGTGAAAGAAAAAGGTGCCATTGCAGTGATCGTTGATCAACCCATTGATGTTGAGATTACCCAGTTTATTGTTCCGGATACGTTAAAAGCCTTGGGCCAACTTGGTAAAGCGGTTATTCAATCAGTAAACCCTAAAGTTATTGCGATTACTGGCAGTGTTGGTAAAACATCGGTCAAAGAAATGTGTGCCGCTATTCTTGCACGTAAAGGCAAAGTGCTGGCAACAAAAGGCAACTTTAATAACGAAATTGGCGTGCCTTTAACATTGTTAAGATTGTCTGAAGATGATGAATACGCAGTGGTTGAATTAGGCGCAAATCATATTGGTGAAATTGATTACACCTCTGCATTAACCCAACCCAATGTGGCTATCTTAAATAATGTTGCTGAGGCTCATCTTGAAGGTTTTGGCAGTATTGAAGGTGTAGTTCAAGCCAAGGGTGAAATATTTAATAGCCTGAAAGAAAACGGTTTAGCAATTATCAACAATGATGCCGATGCTGAACATAAGACTTATTGGTTAAATAATCTTTACGCGCAGTTTAAAACTCGTGCTGGTCGTATTAAAAGTTTTGGTTCAGGTAAAGATGTTTATGCAAACAAATCTGCAAACACAGATGTACATAAGACTAACAAACAACCAGACTTCACTGCTTCAAATGTGGTTCTTGATGAACAAGGGTGTGCGCAATTTACTTTGGAGTGCGCACTGACAAATACATGTCAAAAAGAATCAATATCTATTACTTTAACTATTCCTGGCATACATAACGTTAATAATGCGCTTGCTGCGGCTGCCGCTTGCATGGATTTAGGTGCGTCACTGGAAGATATCCAATTTGGTTTGGCCAATATGTCTGCCGTAAAAGGCCGAGTAAATTTGAAGTCGGTAAACAATAATTTATTAGTCATAGATGATACGTATAACGCCAATGTTCAGTCGGTAAAAGCTGCAATCGATTTATTGGCCAGTTATCAAGGACAACAATTATTAGTGTTAGGTGATATGGCCGAACTTGGAACAGACGCTCGTCGATTACATGAAGAAGTTGGCGAATATGCATTAAGTAAGGGTATTGCCGGATTGTTTTCCTTTGGGGTTTTAAGTCAAAATTCGTCTGACGTTTTTCAACATAATGGTCACCACTTTTCCTCAAAAAAAGCGCTGACAGATAAAATAAATGAAGTTGTTCAGCAACACGCTCTTGCATTAACTGACCAGAAATTAACAGTACTCGTTAAAGGCTCTCGTAGCGCCAAAATGGAATTAGTGGTCGAACAGGTTATTGCAGACAATTCAGCTGAATATAAAGAATAATAAAGGCAGAAAAAATTATGTTAGTTTGGCTAGCGGAATATTTAACCCAGTTTCACACCGGCTTTAATGTCTTCTCGTATTTGACGTTTCGAGCCATCTTAAGCGTACTTACCGCAATGGGATTGTCGCTTTATTTTGGTCCAAAACTTATCCGCAGATTACAAAAAATGCAAATTGGTCAAACCGTTCGTGACGACGGTCCAGAAAGCCATTTTAGCAAATCGGGTACGCCAACAATGGGCGGAATTCTTATTTTAGCCAGTATCGTGGTTAGTACACTGTTATGGGCGGATTTAAGCAATCGATATGTTTGGGTCGTTATGGCTGTAGTTGTGGGTTATGGCATCGTTGGATTTGTTGATGACTACCGGAAAGTTATTCGTAAAGACAGCAATGGTTTGATCGCTCGTTGGAAGTATTTTTGGCAGTCCGTTATCGCAATCGCCATAGCAGCTTATCTTTATACAACCGCTCAAACACCTGCAGAAACCGCATTATTAGTACCATTTTTCAAAGATGTTATGCCGCAGTTAGGCATGATGTACTTATTAGTTGTTTACTTCACCTTAGTGGGCACGAGCAACGCAGTTAATCTAACGGATGGGTTAGACGGATTAGCCATTGTTCCAACGGTAATGGTTGCAGGTGCTTTGGCTTTATTTGCTTATGTAACCAGCAATGTAAATTTCGCGGAATACCTGCATATTCCTTACATTCCATTAACGGCTGAATTAACGGTTGTTTGTACCGCCATTGTGGGCGCAGGACTCGGTTTTCTTTGGTTCAATACGTATCCGGCACAAGTATTTATGCGCGATGTAGGCTCGTTGGCACTTGGTGGTGCATTAGGCATTATTGCCGTATTGGTAAGACAGGAATTAGTACTTGTGATATGGGTGGCGTATTTGTTATTGAAACGTTATCGGTGATTTTACAGGTAGGCTCATATAAATTACGTGGCGAACGAGTGTTCAAGATGGCACCTATTCATCATCATTATGAGCTAAGTGGATGGCCAGAGCCGCGAGTTATAGTTAGATTTTGGATCATTTCTTTGATGTTAGTACTTGTCGGAATTGCGACATTAAAGCTTCGTTAAACAAGGCTTCGTTAATCAAAGCTTCAGTAAATAAAGTAAATAAAGTAAATAAAGTAAATTAGGTAAACACTGAATGTTAAAAACTTCGCAAACACT
>CAWUUQ010000268.1:0-25276 GCA_963925625.1 uncultured Psychrosphaera sp. | reverse complement strand
TTGCAATTTTTAAATTTTGAACTTACTTTCTTGTTCTTACACTCTTTGTTCTTAATTTCTTAGTTCTTAAATTCTGCTTTTACATTTTTGTACATTACAATCGGTTGTATGCCTTACTACCAAATCCCACAAGAACACCATCTTTAAAAATCAGTGGCGTACATTCGTCTTTTGTTGTTTCGCCATCTGAGTGAAGGTGTTGAGTACGATAAAATAGAACCTGTACCGACTCATCATCTGTTTTGAATGCTTCATTAAATCTCGGCGTGCCCATTATCGCTCGTACTTTTTCTAAACTTTGCCCTAGTTTTAGATCTGCAATATTGTCATTATTAATGCGTTGTTCTTTTTTCCAGTTTGACTCTTTACTGTTTGAGCTATTCCAATCATTGTGGTCATCATCGCCAGCAACAATGACACAACCTGTCATATATAAAGTTAACGGCACAGCAATTAGTACTAGTTTTAATGTATTATTCATTTTGGTGAGTCCTTTTAAAAAAATAATGTTTTAATAATATGTCGTGTATTATACAAAATTGATTCCAACTCTTATACCATTGTTTTTATTGAACATTTTATTAACCCGCTTTATCGGTTGTTAAAATTGACTAAAACATTGGTCAAATAGGCTAATTAATGGATATTTTAGAAATCATCAAAATCTGCCAGGTGTTAACGTCAGAAGGAAAAAACCCAACAGTTGCACTAATCAAAGCCAGAATGTCTGGCCCCAAACCATTGCCACTAATTATCTCAGCGTTAAAACAATTTCAAAGCAACCCTAAACAGTTTATGGATGAGTTAGCGGATAATCATGATACTGAAGAATTACCCCTTTCATTTGCTGATACTTCCGGCCTTTCCCATGAAGCACTAATAAAAAGAGTCTTAGTTTTAGAAAGTGAAGTAGCGACGTTAAAAAGCGCTATTTTTGAATTAGAGAACCGGCTTACATTGCTCGATAAAACTCGTTAGATCGGGCGCTACAACTTCATGAGGCTCTTTACCAACATATTCTAAACAGACTTCACCTGTAGAATTTTTTACGACTAGGTTTAGATCATCTTCGTCGGTTACGGCGAAAAACAACGTAGGTTCTTGTTTCAGTTTCTTTTTCATTAACAAGTGGCCAATGAGATTTTGTTGCAATCGTTCAAAGTCATCAATTGACCAGGCTTGTAAAAATTGAATATCACCTTTTTCGTGCCGGGCGTTTAATCCGTCGGAAAAATAACTTGTAAAAAAAACATTATATTGTTCATCAACCGTTATGTCTAAAGCTTCACCTACGTTATCAAAACTTAAAGGTGACTCAATTAAAACAGGCTTCCATCTTGTTGTTGCCGAACCTGTAGCACCTGAATCAGTACCTGAATCTTTAAATTCACATTCTGAAGGCCAGTCTGAGTCACTTTCAATTATTGGAAAGCCCTTTTCATTCGCTAATTCTGTCCAAGATTGTACAAATTTTTGCCATGCGTCTTGTATATCTGTGATTTTTGACATTAAACCTTCACTTTTAGTAGTTGGCATTTACAATAGTTAGGACGCAAATATATAGAACTTTAATTATGACCGCAAAATATAATGAATCTGGATTCCTAAACAATTTGTCTCTTGGTAAAGTAACGGAATATCATTCTACTTATCAACCCGACTTATTGCAGGGTGTACCGAGAAGCTTAAATAGAAACGATTTGAACCTAGATGATGACTTGCCATTTCTTGGTGTCGATTTATGGACCGGTTATGAGGTGAGTTGGCTGAATACAAAAGGCAAGCCTATTGTCGCAATAGCCGAGTTTTTTGTTCCTATCACAAGCCCTAATTTAATTGAGAGTAAGTCGTTTAAACTTTATCTAAACAGTTTTAATCAGTCTAAATTTGATGATTGGGCAATGGTTCACACAGCAATGATAAGCGACCTTTCTCGTTGCGCAGGTGCGCCCGTAAACGTTCGTTTGCATCATGTTTCTGAAGTTGAGCATTTTCAAATTACGGGATTACCGGGAAAAAATATTGATGATATTGATATCGACGTATCTGACTATGAGTTTAATCGCGACTATTTAGCGTTGGCGACCGACAACAGTGCTTCCGTAGTCACTGCTGAAAATACTGTAACAGAAACACTTAACAGTCACTTATTGAAGTCAAATTGCCTGATTACTAATCAACCCGATTGGGCCAGCGTCGTTATCGAATACACAGGTGCTAAGATTTGCGAAACGTCTTTATTGAGATATTTTGTTTCCTTTAGAATGCACAATGAATTTCACGAACAATGTGTGGAACGTATTTTTACCGACATTATGGATATATGTCAGCCTAGCGAGTTGAGCGTATATGCTCGTTACACTCGTCGTGGTGGTTTAGATATAAATCCTTTTCGTTCTAATAAACATGATAATATTCCGTATCAAATACGCACAAACAGACAGTAATAACTGACATCAAGGTAAGTAGAGAAAATGAATTTTCCGAATGACGAAACAGGCCAAATTTTAAAAGAAATGCACGAAGCAGGATTTGATTTTGAACCTGATTATGTGATTGATTTTTTTGCCCTGTTTCATAAAGAAACCGATGCGGATGCCGTAGCAAAGATATTTATGCGTCGCATTGAAGAGAAAGAAGCCATTGTAAAAGTAGAGACACGTAATTACGACCATGGCGGCGACGCAGCCGATGCAATTGAACTACAAGTGTCAAAGGTACTAAAGGTTAATTACGAAGCTATCAGCGAATTTGAGGCTGACTATAAACGTATTGCAGAAAAGCATAATGGTTATTCTGATGGCTGGGGTGTTTTTATGGGCGACGACGACTTTGATGATGAAGAAGACTCGATAACTGAATAGCTTAATCATTGTAAAAGTATTAACGATGTTAAAGACTAAAAAAGAAAACCGCCTCAACTGAAGCGGTTTTTTTGTGTCTTGCGAATGCTCTAAATATTAGAGCGGCTTAAACTAGAACAGTAAATTTACCGCAAAGAACTTCATCGCCACGGTATTAATAAAGATAACCGCAAGAACAAATGGGATGATTGTAGACAAAGCAAAGTCACTATATTTAAGCAACCATTGGTGTTTACCCGCTTCTGCCCCTTCCATTAATTCGTTATTGAAGTTCGCTTTTTTCCATCTAATCGATACGAACAAACAAATTAATAAACCATTCAACGGTAAAATTGTGTCGTAAAACACATCATAAATCACATCAAATAGTGACTTATCTGCACCTGCGTAATTTACAAAGTTAGTAAAGAAGTCAGACATACCAAATGACATTGAAGCAAATATACTGAGTACAACAACCATTACTGCTAATGTTGTTAATGACTTTTTACGTGATACGTTTTTCTCACCCATGATTGCAGAGTTTGGTACTTCAATAATTGAAACTAACGAAGTAATGGCCGCAAAAAATACCAGTAAGAAAAATACTGCCGCAATTGCACTCGCACCAAAATAACCAATATCAGTTTGAAGTGATAAAAATATTTTAGGTAACAATACAAAGATTAATGAGATAGAAGATTCAGACAACTCTGCAGGATTCACATTCGGATCAAAACTGAATATTGCTGGCAAAATAAGTAAACCAGCAAAAAACGCGACGCCAGTGTCCGTTAATGCAACCAGTTTTGAAGAGTCAGTAATGTCCTGTTTTTTACTCATGTAAGAGCCGTAAGTAACAAGAATACCCATACCTAGTGATAATGAGAACAATGCTTGTGATAAAGCTCCACTAACAACACTCGCCGTAATCTTACTAAAGTCTGGTAGTACGTAGAACGATACACCCGCCATTGCGTTGTCTAACGTTAAAACATAGATAACTAACAAAACAAGCAATAAGAACAATGAAGGCATCAAAATTTTTGCCGCCTTTTCTATGCCTTCTTTTACACCGCTCATTAGAATGAAACCGGTGATTGCCGCAACAACTGCCATGTAAATAAACAATTTATTACTCGTTAAAAACTGACCAAAAGTATCGGCATTAGCTAACAACGCCAAGTCACCCGTGACGGTTGAGAACAAATAACCAAAGATCCAAACGGTAATAACAAGATAAAAGACACCAATCATAAATGGAGTAATAACGCCCAACCAACCGGCAAGTTTCCATTTACTGTCATTTTCTGAAATTTTAGAATATGCACCTAACGGATCTTTATTTGTATGTCGACCAACAGCCATTTCAGCCATCATCACCGGCAAACATATAATGATTACGAATAATGCATAAATAAATAGAAACGCCCCGCCACCGTTTTTTGCAGCAGCGACAGGAAATCCTACCAAGTTACCAATACCAACCGCTGATCCCGCAGCAGCTAATATAAACCCTAATTTTGAAGAAAAATGCTCTCTTTCCGCACTCATACAAACGACCTTTATTATAATTATTTTTAATTGTTGATGACCGCATGCTACCAAGTAATTTGTTGCCTGTCTTCCCATTCAACTTGATTTTTCTGTCAATTAAAGCAAGATCCACAAAAATTTATTAAGCTATAATAAAAACAAGGGATTCAACATGTATTATATGATTTATTCAGAAGACGTTAAAAACTCACTTGAAAAACGTTTACAGACTCGCGAACGTCATTTGGCGAGATTAAATCAGTTAAAAGATGAAGGTCGTTTATTAGTTGCTGGACCTTTGCCTGCAATAGATAGTGAAAACCCAGGTGATGCTGGTTTTACTGGTTCATTAGTCGTTGCCGAGTTCGATAATTTAGTATCGGCTGAGAAGTGGGCCGCTGCTGACCCTTATATAGAAGCTGGTGTTTACGCTCGTTCAACGGTAAAACCGTATAAAAAAGTACTACCATAAGCATAAACATTTTTGTCATTTGTGACGTAATCGGGGTATCAATTTGAAATCTTTTTTGGCTGTTTGTTCAATCGTGTGTGTTTCAGGCCTGCTATTGCCTTTTAATAGCAACGCAAACTTCTTTTATATGTCTAAAGAAATTATGAACTGTCAGGACAAGTTTAAAAGCCCCACCGATTACACCTTATGCCTTGATGCTGCTTATGTGCAAGTAGAGCGTGAGTTAATGACTTGGGAAACAAACGTCGAAATTATATTGCGAGACTTGGCGGACAAAGATGCAACCAATAACCCGGTTACATTATATAAATCTTCAATCCGCCACTTTAATAAATATAAAAAAGCGACATGTAAGTGGCAATATATTTCAATGTTGCCAGATATTACTGCCGCGATAACCCTTTCAAAAGAATGTGAAATCTATATGGCTAAAGATCGTATAGAGAAGCTAAAAGAGCTCAGCGAACTAAAATTCTAAAGCCTATGAGTTTACTTGTCTGAGCTTTTTTTCTGATCCAATAAAATGTCTGCTTCAGAACGTAATTTGGACTTGTTTCTGATATTTTCAAATGGATCGTTCCTCTCAAAATCAGGCGCTTGTTTTGGAGTACCTTGCTTTTCAGAAGCGTAACCTGCTGACAAAGGAGAATCTCCTTTATTGGAAGTTGATGTAGATTTACGCGCGTACTTTTTCAAAAATCCTAAACTTGAGCCTTTTGCATGGTCTGCACTTTCCGCTGACTTGGAAAAACGGGTGAATACCCAATAATAAACAAGTGTAATGCCTATATAAGCCAGCCACTTAAACATGAACGAGGTTGCAACATACTGCTGGTCTTCATTCGCAGCTTTAACAAAATCTAGATAATCTTGATGAACAAATGAAATAAGCAACAGTCCAATAAAGTAACCTATTGTTGTTAACAATTGTCCCTTGTACTTTTTCCAAATGGTGATCATAAATGTCCACCGCACGACATGTTGAAACATAGTCTAACTCCAGAGTGATAATCCTAGCAGCGATGCTAGAACCAGTAGTCCCTTTTCTTTTGCGCTACCAAATATCTTGTCTTCTTCTTCCTTAACCAAGATCTCTAATTGATCTTCATTAAAGTCTGCCGCCGTTTTACCCGCTAACATAATGCGAGTTTCAGCACGTTTAATGGCTTTTTCTCGCACTTTTTCAGTGATTTTTTGTTTAAAGTTTAATTCTTCTTTTAGATTCATAATTTATTCAAGCCCAAACTCGTTTAGCAACACAGCCTTTAATGAAGCTGGTACACCTTTAATAGTTAGTTCATCTTTTTGAGGATTGTAATTAACCCTATCACCTAGCAGTATTCGGTCAAATGATACGGAAACACCTTGTCCGCTGCCTGATAATTTAACCAACTTTCGAACCGTACTCTTATCTAGCGTTACATTCTCGTCAAAAGAATATTCTTGTTTGCTAATGAAGTCTGCAAATTCACTGTCCGTTGACATTGATAAGGTATCATTTAATTCGTTAAGTCTAGCATCTTCGCCGCTCGCCATTTTTTCATTACAGTACTCGTACACTTTTTCTCGAGTCTCTGACTTCTCAGCTGAATCAAGTGTTTCAGACGACATAAAGTCATCAATTGCGGACAATAACTCTTTGCTCTGAACTTTGGCGTTAATAGTTTCTGTACATCCTAACAAGTCCATAAAAAAGTCATTAACTTGTCGGCCCGCTCGGCCTTTAATAAAGGATATATTCTTAAGGTTATCTGCGCTGTGTAATAGACTACTTACGTCAATTCGAGCCGCTAACTGAATCTTATTAATATCTAAATGGCGAGCTCGATTAATACCAAATTCATTATCTACGGAAAAATGTTCAGTTAGATTAACAACACCTACCATTACATAACGTGTCGCCACATACTCGTAATCGATTAACAATAAATAGCCTGTTTCTTCAAATTCATATTTTTCTAATTCCGCTTGAAATATTTTAAGCACTTCTTTTGATAAGTGGTCAAATGGAACTTCGTTTCCTAAATAAGAATGCAACCTTTGTGAAAAAGCGGTATTTTTTTCTTCAGTAAAAGCGGCATAACTCTTGCTAGGTTTAGCGTTATAAACGTTATGTAATTGCTCTACAAATGTTAACGCTTTTCCTAAATTCTCTTCTGCCATCACGGCCCATTTTGTGGAAAATTCAGTTTCTGCCTGTTTTTCGTAAAATGCGATAGAAAATTGATTTACTTCAATTGACATGTGTTTTTCCTAATCACCTATTTGTGGTAGCATTGGCGCTTCTGACCAATAACCAAACTTTAATTACAAGATTCCAATATGCCAATCATATCAAAATACTCAAACGATGAGATTAATAATTTAGTAGAACAACTACTAGATGTTGTTCAACAAAACAAAGTATCTGTAGACCTTGCATTAATTGCTTTAGGTAATACTGTTAGTAATATTATTGACGACAACATTAAACCTGATGTAAAACAACAAATAGCAAAAAGTTTTGCGGATGCATTATTAAACTCTGTTAGCGCTTCTAAACACTAATTAATTGCAGAGAAACAACGTTCACCAATTAAGGATTAACATCAAGTAGATGGTTATCAAACTAAATGCTCAGTGGGAAACAGACCAGCCCTTTAATTTACTATCTTGGGGTCATTGGTTCACATTTGCTAACCTATTGTTAGCTATGTTTTTTTCCATTTTTTATTTAGTTGACCACACGGTACCTTCTACGGTGATTGGTTGGCTATATTTGTTAATGACTTGGATAGGACATTTTGCATTCTTATCCTTTAGTTGTTTTATATTAACTATATTCCCAGTTGTTGTGTTATTTCCCTACAAGCGCCATATTAGGGGCATTTCCGCCGTAATGGCTTCTATATTTCAATTATACCTTGTACTCGACATACTTGCCTATCGAGGGTTAGGTTATCACCTGTCGTCTAGTTCTTTTAATCAAATAAGTGAGATGGAAGACGTATACGTTGCTCAAATGGGTGATAGCTATTTTGTATTATTACTAATTACCTTTATGGCCATCCTCGCATTTCAGTTTTTAGCAAGTAATTTCACTTGGAAACGAATCCATAGTCTTCAAAATTTCAAAAAGAAGAAGTGGTTAGCCGTTTCGTTAGTATCAGGCTTTTTCATAAGCCACTTATTGCACATTTGGGGTGATGCAACCTTAAACTCTGACGTTGCAAAACAAGCCTCTATGTTCCCTGCGCATTATCCTTTGACAGCAAAAACATTATTGGCGCGTTACGAATTAATTGACCTAGAAGAATACCGTTCATCTAAGTTTAATAGAGCCTTAGTTAACAGCGATGATTCATATGATGAACCAACACCATTTCTTCAAACTCGATCTGTGAGTTGTGAGGTAAACGGACAGGCTAATCTACAAATAGTATTGGTGCCTCATAAATACCAAACTAACGTAGCTGAGTGGTTAAACATTCAAAATATTAAATTTGATAAAAGTAAACAACTGAGCGTTTCAAATGATATTGATGTGCTGATGTTTAACTTTAATACTGGACTACCAGGCCTTTATAAAAATGCCTCAGATAGTTTAGATATCAATAACAATATTGGCAGCAATAAGATTTCAATTACACTTGAAAATAATGAGTTTGACGTCTCCAAGTCATATGGAAAATTATCAGACAAACGAGTATTCGTATTTATTCAACCGAACAATGCAGATAAGTTTTACCGTACTCATGCTTTCTTTATTGGTTTTGATAAAATACCGGATATAGCTTATACACCACAGAACATCGTTGCGACATACCTATCTGCGATTGACTGCCCTGAATATACCGCTAAAAACTTAATTGATGATAGTTTTGATAAGATTGATTCTGAACACATTGCCACAAACTTTGCGGCTGGGTATTTTTACTTTATTCACAAAGACAATGCGTTTTTATTTAATAAAGGTCAGCTAGTCACAAATAGAACCTATTCAACAAATCAAAAAGTTGATGCTGCGGTTGATATTTTTATACTTAAAAAAGCGGTTGCTAAGTTAACTAAACGCCGCCAATAATGACTTAGAAAAGCGACACTCTATGTCAGGCGCAATTAAATGCGAACTAGTAAACAAATACGGTTAAGAAACACTTGTTCGATTCCTCATAAGATTTTAACTTAGCAATGGCCGCTTCTGTTAAAACCGTATCTTTTGTCAGCATAATGCCGCCTGTTTTGTTTTCAACATCATCAGAAATAATCATTCCAGGTTCTAATCTATTCGTAGCGACACAATAGTCCGCATCTAGCTCATCAATATCAGGCAATCGAGTAATCAAATCTAAATAATGATCAACAATTTTATGGTCATATAATTTGCCTTTATTTTCTTTCATATAACTAGCAGCTTGGTCTGGCGATAACTTATTGTCGCTCTTATGACCTAACAACAAATAGTCATAGTCGCTAACAACTTTAAGAAGACGGGAGCCAAATGGGATTTCTTCCTTCTTTAGATTATCTGGAAAACCAGAACCGTCGTAGTTTTCATATTGATGTTTTATGTTAATCGCCACATTTTTAAATGAAGGTAAGCGACTGAGAATTTTTTCGCCTTCTATCGCGTGCTTCATAAAAGCCAACTTTTGCTCAGTTGAACGTTTGTTTTCAGTCGTATTGAGTAGCTCGTCTGAAATGGCAACCTTACCCACTTCGTGCATCAAGCCTGATAAGTAAAGATTGATAGTATCTTGTCTAGGAAGCTCTAACTCTTCGGCCATCACTTTTGAGTGCGCTGCGACCCGTTTACTATGACCGTTTTCATGACCTGCCCTGTCTTCAATAATAACGCCAATCATGTCTAGTAATTGACGAAAAAACTTCCGCTGTTTTAACGTCGACTTTTTAAGCTGTGTCGCTTTATGGTTTAACATCTTTGTTCTTTGGGCTACCGTCTCTTCAAGAATGTCATTACTCTCTTGTAACTTTGTATTAGCAGCAACCAACTTTCCTGATAATTCTTTATTCTGCAAAACCAATGTACTTCTGCTGACTGCGTTTTTAACTAACGCTTTAAGTTCATCGTTGTGCCAAGGCTTGCTAACATAATTATAAATAGCACCCTCGTTGATGGCTTTTATCGTGCTATCCATGTCAGCATAACCCGTCAATAATATACGACTTGCGTCTGGAGCTAACTCTTTTGCATGCGATAAAAAAGTAGCACCATCCATAAGCGGCATTTTCATATCAGAAATTATCGTCGCATAGTTTTCCGTTTTTAATGACTCTAATGCTTCTTGGCCGCTAGTAAATGCCACCACGTCATAGTCTTTACGAAACACTCTTTTTAGTGAGTTAAGTATTTCAATTTCATCATCTAAAATTAATATTTTGTACTTTTTTGACATATAGAGCCTATATTTAAACTGATACTGTTAAAACTATAGACCAAATTAATTATTAAGATATTTGAACTCTATGAATGAAGATCTTCAAAAAAGCGTTATTACGCTTGAAAAAGCCCTAAAACGGGAGAAGTCTGCACGTAAAATGGCCGAGCAGCTACTAGAACAACGTTCAAGAGAAATTTATGAAACTAATCAAAATCTAGAAAACCAAATACGTGAAGCGAAGCTACAACAACTACAATTATCTTTTTTAACGGGATTGTCGGCTGACATTTGGAATGCTGATTCCGTGAATAAAACCGTGCAAATATACCTTCGCCGCAGTAGCGAATTTTTAAATAATGCTCAGTGCATATTTTTTCAACTTAAGAGTATTTCAACAAATAAAACTTTCAAATTAACGTCAGTGATGGATTTAGAGAGTGACTTTCAACAACTGCCTGCAAACTCGGATGTTTCGCTTAAAGACATCGTTATAAGTTTTAAATTAGATGTGTTAATGGAGGCGCTAGACGATGCTGGGGGCGAAAGTCTATTGCAACCGATTCATTTAGTAACCGACCTTTCAACAAACTACGTTTATGTGTATTTAGTGCCCAGTTTTAACATCAATGACAACCAAGGTTATGCCTGTTTTTTCTATTCTGATCATAAAATGATTGATGTATTAAAACTGCAATCTGTAGAGTCTTCGCGTTCTATGTTAGCCATAGCAATTCAAAAACAAATGGCGACGGTTAATCTAAAAATGCGTTTTAAAGAGTTAAAGAATACGCATGAAAAACTAGACGATACTCAAAAACAATTAATGCAATCAGAGAGAATGGCTTCAATCGGTCAATTAGCGGCTGGTGTTGCACACGAAATTAACAACCCAATCGGCTTTATTCTAAGCAATTATGAGACGTTAGCAGAATATGTTGAAGTTTTGAATAACATCCTGAACCTTTATCCAACAATAGAAGATGACTCTACAAAGTCGAAACTCAGTGAAATTTGGGCGTCTGAAGATGTTGATTTTATTCGGGAGGATTTATCGGAGCTATTGGTCGCCTCAAAAAACGGATTAAATCGAGTCCAGGAAATTGTTGCAGGCCTAAAATCGTTTTCACATAACAATACAGCTAGTTATATTCCAATGAGCTTAAATGACTGCGTAGAAGATTCCATTCAGTTAGTTTGGAATGAACTTAAATACAATTGTGAAATTATAAGGAATTTAAATGATATTCCTGAGGTTGTTGGCAACTATGGCCAAATCGAACAAGTTATTGTTAACATGCTTATTAACGCTAAACATGCAATGGAAGACACAGGCGTAATTACACTAGAGACTAAAGCAGAAAAAGAATGTGTTGTTCTTATTATTACGGATAATGGTATGGGAATTAGTGAAGAAAATATTCAGAAACTGTTTACGCCCTTTTTTACAACTAAAGCCGTTGGCGTGGGTACTGGTTTAGGCTTATCAATTTCTTATGGGATTTTGACCGATCACGGGGCCTCAATTGATGTTAAAAGTGAGGTTGGTAAAGGCACTACGTTTACCATAACTTTTCCACCTTTTGAGCCTGCTCTTTAGAGGCTTTAATTAGGTAGCCTATATAGAATAGGTTACCCATTATTAGGCTGAATTACATTGTATAAGTGGGTTCTGGCGACGTTAACATGGTTCCGACAATCTTCTCTATTTTCACCTGAAGCCTATTTTCTGTATTGTTTAATAACACGCCTACTCCGGCAGGATTCACATTTTGCGCGCCTTGTGGCGTAATCCATATAACTTCTGTATCAAACATTTCTGGCTCTAAAGCATCCGGCAAAGTTAACACTACGCTGACCGACTCACCCAACTTTAATGGTAGGTTTGATTGAATAAACAGGCCTCCACCACTAATAAATGGCATGTAACAACGAAATAGTTCTTTAGTGTCTTCAAATTCTGCGATAAGTCTGTTCATATTATTTAACCAAATGTTCCAATTTTTCTAATAAAGCGGATAACGCTAATTCTTTATTCTGCCCTTTAATATGCTGTTGGGCAAAGTTAAATTTTACTAATGCTTGTTCTGCCTGCTGGCCTTTTTCTAAATACCCCTTAATTAACATTTGACGAATACGCCTGTTAATCAGGTATATAAAGAAGACTTGATATTGTTTATCTTTTAAGACCAATCGAACCAACGCATTGTGGCTACTTTGATTTTTTAACCAATGTATAAAACAAGTATATATCTCTGTATACGACGCTTGCTGTGTTTCATTTCTAAAATCATCTAACAAACTTAGATTTCCAGCTGAAAAACCGATTAAATAACTAGGTAAATCACTGTAAAGTTCACTAAGTGTTGCTTTATCTGTTATAACTGCTTTGATAATCTGACAACGGCTTCGAATAGTAGGCAATAGTTTTTTGGCGCCAACATTGAGCAATATAATAAAGCTATTATTTGTTGGTTCCTCTAGTGTTTTAAGTAAAGCATTGGCTGCATTTTCAGTCATATTTTGTGCGTATTCAATAATAATGACTTGAGCATTTGATATTTGAGCCGTCTTATTTAACCAATCACTTGCTAATCTAATATCATCTATGCCAATAGATTCTGATTTACCATTTAGTACTTTTAAATCTGGATGATTACCGGCCTTGTGTAATTGGCAACTTTTACACTGCCCACAACCTATTGAATCCAACTCTTCAATGTTATTATCAATGTTGTTGTTAGTACTTTGGTTAAAGGTTTCGTCTATTGTTTCATTTGCTAAGTTACTACACAAAAGCAACTTACTAACATTTGCCAGTTCTACAATCGATTTATTCGCGTCAAATGTTTCGACAATATACGCATGCGCCAGCTTATTAGATTGCGCGAGATCTAAAAACCTTTTTGTAATCGATTGACCAATACTTTGCACGTTAATTCCAATATTTCTAATAGTTGTTATTGACTAACCAAGATTCCAAAACATTCGTTAGATCATTTTGTACGTCAGGCAATGAGTTTTCAGCATTGATAACTTTAACCTTATCGTTTTTATTAGCTAACGCTAAGTAAACATCGCGAGTACGCTCAAAAAAGCTAATATCCATACGTTCTATACGATCTAACGCGCCTCTTTGTGCTGCCCTTTTTAGCCCAACGGTCGGATCAATGTCCATTAAAATAGTGAGTTCAGGCTCAAAGTCTTTTAGTACTGCGTTTCTGATTGGCATTATTAGTGAGTCTGGAATTTGGCGTCCTCCACCTTGGTATGCAAGGCTAGACATGTCATGCCTATCGCCTATTACCCAAGTTCCCGCCAGTAAAGCAGGCTTTATGACATTTTCTACTAATTGAATACGACTAGCATACATTAATAACAATTCAGCTTCTGCAGTAAGATGTTCGTCTGTTTCTGCTTTTACAATTTCTCGCATTTTTTCCGCTAAGACGGTACCACCAGGTTCTCTAGTCGTAATAAAATTGATGCCATGCGCCTGTAGAATTTCCATTATCTTAGATATTGCCGTGGACTTTCCTGCGCCTTCTAGGCCTTCAACAACAATAAATTTGCCCTGTACTATGCCCTGTTCCATGCGTTTCCTAATCATTTGAATTTGTTATTTTAATATAATTTTTATAAGCCTTGTTGTGCTCAGCCAACGTTTTGCTGAAAACATGACCGCCTTTACCCGATGCTACAAAGTACAAATAATCTGTTTGTTCTGGATCTGCCGTTGCCAATAACGAATTTAAACTAGGATTGGCAATAGGTGTAGGAGGCAAGCCATTGATTCTATATGTGTTAAATGGTGTCTTTTGGTTAAGATGGCTACGTTTAATATCGCCTTGATATTCATGCCATACGCCATAAATGACCGTTGGATCTGTTTGTAATCGCATGCGCTTTTCTATGCGGTTGTAAAAAACAGACGCTATTTTTGACCGTTCTGACTCCATCGATGATTCTTTCTCAACAATTGAAGCAAGTTTTAACAACTCATATCGAGTTTTTAATGGTATTAATCGAGATCGGTTCTCCCAAGCTTTATTAAGTCGTTCTTGTTGTTTTGATATGGCTCTTTTTAAAAGTGCAGAAGCTTTAGTTTGATCCGTTACATAATAAGTGTCGGGTGCTAAATACCCTTCAATAGTATCGCCGCTGACTTCAAATATCTTAACTTGTTCTGCTGCCGTTTTTGAAGAAATATCATCTACTAAAAAACCCGCCTTATTTAACTTGGTCATCACTTGATACATATTTTCCCCTTCAACAATAGTAAAGGCGAATTGATGTACCCTGCCGTTATTAAGTAAATCGACAAAGCCGTTTAATGTTAAGCCTCGCGGTATAAAGTAGGTTCCAGACTTAATCTTTGACAAGTTTTTATCTAACTTCGCCATCACCTTTAAACCAATACAATCTTCTACCCATACTTGTTGTTGAAGTGAACGGCAAACTTTGGTTAAGGTTTGCCCTTTATCTACAACCAAAAGCTCACCTTTTTCATTTAATAGCGGTTGTTCAAAGCTCGACTTTACAAACCAAAAGGCACTACCAACACACACACACAAAACGACAACAATACTGATAAGTATTTTAATAATTGGCAATGAAACATGTGCCTTTTTTTCAGAACCGTCATCATTGTTTTTGTCTATTCTATTTTCTGTGTTTGCTTTATTTGCCAAGTGAAGTAAATCCTATGATCCGATTATTGGTTTTGAAAGAACTCAGCTTGTAGTGATAAAACAGCATCAATATTCAAACTCTTTCCATTAAATGAAGATACGGCAGTTATGCCACTCAAAGCGTTGCATATAAACATCGCATCAACTGATGACTTTAATTCCTGCTGAGTTTTATAGTCTATCTGAATTGTATCAAAGTGGGATAAAATCTTAGCTCTAAATATACCGTTAATACCGGAATTTTTTAAACATGGCGTATACCAACGCCCTTCCGACCGCCAAAAGATATTTGCTTTACTTGTTTCTACAATATTGTCATTTATATCTACAACTATTCCATCGACTAAATTTTTGTTGCGTAATTCTAGTTGAATCAATGATTGTTCTAATCGATTACAATGTTTATGGCCTGATAATAAGGGATTTAAACCAAGCTTGGTTTCTAATGTTGATAATTCGATAGGTTCTTTGTTACTTGATAACTTCGGCAAGTTAAGACTGTTGGTCGTTATAAAAACATTTGCCATCATGTTTTCCGATATTTGATAACCGCGTTCCGTTTCGCCTCGACTTATCTGAACTTTAATATATCCAGATTTAATTTCCTGTGCCTTGTTTGCACATATAAAAGTCAGTTGTTGCCAGTCTATATCTGAGATGTGGAAATATTCGTTAGCACTTTTTAATCTTGCTAAATGGGCGTTCCACCAAATTACCTTTCCGTTTTCAATTTTTGCCGTAGTGAAATGGCCATCGCCAAATAAAAATGAACGTTGGAGATGCCATTTCTCAGCGAGATCTACTTTTATAAGTTTATGGTCGTAACAACAAAATGTCATAAAAAAAGCCCAATCAAATGATTGAGCTTTTGTATCAAATTTTCAACATAAATTCATCTTATGTCTGAAAGTTTTAACTTTTTTATGCTTTCTTAAAGATTAACGTACCGTTCGTTCCGCCAAATCCGAAAGAGTTACATAAGGCATAATCCATCGCCACATTACGCGCACCTTCAACAACATAGTCTAGATCACAACCTTCATCTGGGTTATCTAAGTTAATCGTTGGGTGAACCTTTTGATCGATTAAACTCATTACTGTAATAATGGATTCAACAGCGCCTGCAGCACCTAATAAGTGACCAATCATAGATTTAGAGGACGAAACTGGAACACTCATTGCAGCGTCACCAAAAACGGTTTTAACAGCCTGAGTTTCTGCTTTATCACCAGCCGGTGTTGATGTGCCGTGAGCATTAATATAACCAACTTCTTCTGGTGATATTTTTGCATCATTTAATGCGTTTTGCATAGCACGAGCTGCACCGTTGCCGTCGGCTGGAGGTGAAGTCATATGATAGGCATCGCCGCTCATTCCAAAACCAACGAGTTCAGCATAAATTGTTGCGCCACGCGCGACAGCATGATCATAGTCTTCTAAAACCATCATGCCTGCACCATCACCTAACAAAAAGCCATCTCTGTCTTTATCCCAAGGACGGCTTGCTTTAGTAGGATCTTCATTATGAGTCGATAATGCTCGAGCTGCACCAAACCCACCAATACCAAGTTCTGTTGATGCCTTTTCAGCTCCGCCAGCGATCATTACGTCAGCATCACCGTAGGCAATAATACGAGCTGCATGTCCAATATTATGAACACCAGACGTACAAGCCGTAGTAATAGAAATATTTGGGCCTTTAAGCCCATACATAATCGACAATTGACCAGCGATCATATTGATTATTGTAGAAGGTACAAAAAATGGAGAAAGTTTACGTGGACCAGATTTAACAAGTTTACCGTGATTTTCTTCAATTAAACCTAAACCACCAATGCCAGAACCAATGGCAGCACCGATTCTATCTGCATTACTTTCATCGATCGTAATTCCAGAGTTTTTAATCGCTTGAATGGCTGCAACAATGCCGTATTGAATGAATAAATCCATCTTTTTGGCATCTTTTTTAGGAATATACTCAGATAAGTCTAAGCCTTTAACCATAGCCGCAAACTTAGTTCCATACTGTTCAGTATCAAAATGCGTTATAAATTCAGCACCACTTTGACCTGCCAACAAGTTTTTCCAAGTGCTGGTGACATCATTTCCGACTGGAGAAATCATCCCCATTCCTGTCACTACTACTCTACGTTTAGTCACGTTTAATCTCCAAATACACTACTACACTTCTATTTTGGTCGTTTTTAGCATAAAAAAAAGGGCAGCTTAGGCTGCCCATATTTTTATATTCAAATCTTATTCAGCGTGAGCTTTGATATAGTCAACAGCTGATTGAACTGTTGTAATTTTTTCAGCTTCTTCGTCAGGAATTTCAGTATCAAATTCTTCTTCAAGTGCCATAACTAATTCAACAGTGTCAAGAGAATCTGCGCCAAGATCATCTACAAAAGAAGACTCTGATTTTACTTCTTCTTCTTTTACGCCAAGTTGTTCAATTACGATCTTCGCTACGCGATCTTCTATGCTCATGTTTGTTTCCTTTTTCATTTAATATTAATTATCTATTGGGTCGTAGTTTAAATACACTCTACGACGTGTTCAAGTTATTATTTTAAATATGGTGGTGGTCGAACCTCAGATCGAGATTCGAACCAAATAACCTCTAAATAACCATCAATTCGATGGTTATACCATATACATACCGCCATTTACGTGAATGGTTTCGCCTGTAATGTAACCAGCTTCATTACTTGCAAGGAATGCAACCGTTGCAGCAATCTCATCTGGGTTACCTAAACGTTCAGCAGGAACCTGATCAGCAATAGCTTTACGCTGTGCATCGTCTAATGCTTTTGTCATATCAGTGTCAATAAATCCCGGAGCTACAACATTTACCGTAATACCACGAGATGCAATTTCTTTAGCTAATGATTTAGAGAAACCAATTACACCGGCTTTGGCAGCAGCATAATTTGCTTGACCAGGATTACCCATAGTTCCTACCACAGAGCCTATATTAATAATACGACCATGACGTTTTTTCATCATTGGTCTCATAACGGCTTTGCTCAATCTAAATATTGACGTCAAGTTGGTGTCAATAATGTCTTGCCACTCGTCATCTTTCATACGCATCAATAGGTTATCGCGCGTGATACCCGCATTATTAACTAAAATATCAACATCGCCAAAGTCAGATTTTATAGCTTCTAGTGTAGCTTTTATTGAGTCTGTATCCGTTACGTTTAATGCGTAACCTTTACCGTTTTCGCCTAAATATTCTGAAATATTATTCGCGCCGTTTTCTGACGTTGCTGTTCCAACAACTGTTGCGCCTTGGCCGACTAACTTTTCAGCTACCGCTTTACCAATACCACGAGAAGCACCTGTTACTAAAACGACCTTGCCTTCTAAGCTAAATAAAGACATTAAATTTCCCTTATTAATTATTATTCGCTCGCTAATGCGGCGTTTAAACTATCTACATCGTTAGCTGCAGAATATGCAACTGACTTTTCTATTCGTTTACCTAAACCGCTAAGTACTTTACCTGGACCAAATTCAATTGCTTCTGTAACACCTAGCGTAGCTAGCTTCTGAATCGTTTCCGTCCAGCGTACAGGGCTATATAGTTGTTTAATTAACGCAGTTTTTATTTCGTCGCCGCTTTCAACACTGCTTACATCAACATTATTGATGACAGGAATTGAAGGTGTATTAAATACAATATTTTCTAAGTCTGCTGCTAATGAATCTGCTGCAGGCTTCATCAAAGCACAGTGAGAAGGAACCGATACTGGAAGAGGTAATGCACGCTTTGCACCAGCTTCTTTAGCCAATACCATTGCTCGCTCTACAGCTGCTTTTTCGCCAGCGATAACAATTTGACCTGGAGAGTTAAAGTTTACCGGTGATACCACCTGACCTTCAGCCGCGTCTGTACATGCTTTAGCAACTAAATCATCTTCTAAACCGATAATAGCAGCCATCGCACCTGTACCAGCTGGAACAGCTTGTTGCATGTACTGACCACGTTTTGTCACCATCACAACACCGTCTGATAATGAAATAACGCCAGCACAAACCAATGCCGAATATTCGCCTAAACTATGACCCGCTAAATATGAAGGGGCTTTACCACCTTGGGCTAAGTATTCGCGCCAAATTGCAACTGAACTAGTTAATAATGCAGGCTGTGTATATTCAGTCTGATTAAGTAAGCCTTCAGAGTCTTCACTAACTAATGCCCACATATCGTAGCCTAAAGCATCTGAAGCTTCTTTAAAGGTTGCTTTTACTGCGTCCGATTTCGCGTATAAATCTGACAACATACCCACAGCTTGTGAGCCCTGTCCGGGAAATACAATTGCTCTTGTCATTTTTAAATTCTCAATAAGATAATGTTTTAGTACTTAATTAACGCTGATGACCATGTAAAACCCGCACCAAATGCGTTTAATAACAAGGTTTGTCCACGTTTAATACGACCGTCTCTAATTGCTTCATCTAATGCCGTAGGCACTGTTGCAGCAGAAGTGTTGCCATATTTATCTAAATTAATGACGACTTGATCCATGCTCATATCTAACTTCTTAGCTACGGCAGAAATAATTCGCATGTTTGCTTGATGAGGGATAAGCCAATCTATATCGGCTTTTTCTATTTTGTTATGTACCAATGTTGTTTCAACAACTTGGGATAATTTTGTAACAGCAACTTTAAATACTTGGTTGCCTTCCATATGGCCCCACGCATTGTGAACGGTTTCTTCTTTCCCGCGTAGTGGCATTTCAGCTTTTAAAAGTTCAGATGCATTACCGTCTGCGTGGATATGAGTTGATAAAACCCCTGGCTCTTCACTGGCTTCAATGATTGCAGCACCGGCGCCATCACCAAACAAAACGATGGTTTTACGATCCGTTGGATCCATAAGATGTGATAAGCAGTCAGCACCAATTATTAGTGCTTTTTTAGCGGTACCCGCTTTTATGTAGGTGTCACCAATACTCAGTGCGTAACAAAAACCTGAACAGGCTGCCGCTACGTCAAAAGCAGGAACACCAGCAGGAATCCCTAAATCACGCTGCACTTCACAACCGGCAGAAGGGAATGCTCTTGCATGGCTTGTTGTGCCAACAATCACTAGGTCAATTTCAGAGGCATCTATACCAGCCATCTCTAATGCTTTACGAGCCGCTTTTGTAGACATACTTGAAACCGTATCTGTGCTATCCATGATACGACGTTCTTTAATGCCTGTACGTTCGGTAATCCACTCGTCACTTGTTTCAACCATTTTCTCTAAATCTTTATTAGAGCGCACTTGTGGCGGAAAATAGCTTCCTGTGCCGATAATTCTAGAATACATGAAACCTCTCAGTGTGTCGTAAAGACTCTATTTCTAATTAGTCATCGCTTTTCAGCATCATCTCAACTTTGTCTTTAATTTTATTTGGGACCTGATGTTGAGACTCTTTAATAGCCTCTTTTATAGCATTATAAAATGCTTTTGAAGAGGCGTTACCGTGACTTTTGACAACAATTCCGCGCAATCCTACCAGACTAGCACCGTTATAGTGGTCGGGGTTCATCTTAGAAAACAGTTTTCTTATGCCTGGAATGAGTATTCCGATCATTATTTTACTGAAAAATGAGGCTTCACTTAATGCTTTTAACTTCGACATTATTAGCTTCGCTACCCCTTCAATCGTTTTGAGAGCAACGTTTCCAACAAATCCATCACATACGATTACGTCTGCTTTACCCGAAAAAATATCATTACCTTCAGCAAAACCAACATAATTAATATATTTGCAGTTCATTAGCTTTTCGGCAGTACTTTTCAGATGTTCGGCACCTTTAATGTCTTCTTCGCCAACGTTGAGCAAAGCAACACGAGGACATTCAATACCTTCAATTTCTTCTGCCATAACCGCACCCATTACTGCAAACTGAAATAACGTATCTGAGCAATGATGGATATTGGCACCTAAATCTAGCAATAGAACTTTATTTTCTTCATATGTTGGCAACGCACTGATAAGTGCTGGACGTTTAATGGAAGGTATCGTTTTTAAAACAAATCTAGCTGTCGCTAACAAGGCACCAGTATTGCCAGCAGAGACACAGGCATCCGCTTTTTTTTCTTGGACAAGTTCAAGAGCTTTGCGCATCGATGAATGAGGTTTACGTCGTAATGCTAAATCTGGCCGTTCATCTTGATTAACCACTTGTTCCGAATGAACAACTGTTAGACGAGGATGTGCCAAAGCGTTTTGTTTATTTAATGCAGTATGAATACTTTGTGAATGGCCACAAAGATAAAGATGTAAATAGGGGAAGTCTTCTACGGCTTTTAAAGCAGCAGGAATAGTAGATCGGGGGCCATAATCGCCCCCCATCATATCAAGCGCGATGTGGATATCACGCATATTAAGTAATGGCCTAAGGCTTACTTAATTTTACGACCTTTAAAATAGCCGTCAGCTGTCATGTGATGACGACGGTGAGTTTCACCAGTCGTTTGATCTACAGACAAATTTTCGATTGTTAATGCATCATGTGAGCGACGCATGCCGCGTCTAGCACGGGATTTCTTACTTTTTTGAACTGCCATTGCCGTCTCCTAGCTTTTAAGTTTTTTTAATACTTCAAACGGATTAGGTTTTTCCTGCACCGTTGCTTCTGGCGCTAACTCACCAAAAGACATGCTCTTGTTACCAAGTTCACATTCTTCAGGTTCATGCATTGCTACAATAGGCAGCGCCAACATTAATTCGTCTTCAACTAAATGAACAAGGCTGATAGAGCCAAACTCGTCTAGTTCAATTTCATCATATGCTTCTGGTATTGGATCTTCACTTTCTTTAGCCGCTCTACGTATAGGCGTATAAACGAAGTCAGCATTTACGCTAGTCTTCAATCCATTACCACAACGCTGGCAAGTTAATTCTAGATCAACTGACGCAGTGCCTTGAATAACAACTAAATTCTGTGGATCAACTCCACATTCAATAGAAACATTCACGTGATCTGTTAAAACGACTGCCACTTCATTAAGACGTGTCAGATTACCCTTGACGATAATACCGTCATAGGTCATACGTTTTGACGCAGCTTTCGCTGGCTCGATCGAGAGAGGAATTTTTACCGTTTGCATAGGGCGCGCATATTATAGTGAAGGAATCTTAGAGTCAAAAGAAAATCGCATTTATCCTTTAAAAAAACCATTTTTGGCGTTTAAAATAGCGTATATTCAGTTTAACAACGTTAATTAGTTTAAAAAAGAATCAATCTATGAAAATCGAATCTTCCCGAACTTTAATTCTAGGTTCAACCTCTCCTTTTCGAAAGGAAATTTTGAATAAACTTAATATTTCCTTTAAAACAGACAAACCATTAGTAGACGAAACGCCATTACCTAATGAGGCGCCAAAAGAATTAGTAGCTAGGTTGGCATTACTAAAAGCCCAAGCGGTTGCAGAAAGACACAATAACGCGATAGTTATCGGTTCTGATCAAGTTGCGCTATTTAATGGACAAATACTAGGGAAGCCCCACTCGCACGAGAATGCAGTTAAACAATTAACTCAATTTTCAGGCCATACGGTTACGTTTCTAACGGGCCTTTCTGTTATAGATACTCAATCTGAAAAAACTATAACGATTGTTGAACCCTTTGATGTGGTCTTCAAAACATTAACTAATAATCAGATTAACCAATATCTATACGCCGAGAAGCCATATAACTGTGCTGGCAGCTTTAAAAGTGAAGCGCTTGGTATTTGCCTATTTGAAAAATTAGTCGGCGATGATCCAAATACATTGATTGGATTGCCTTTAATAAGGTTAGTCGCGATTCTAGAAGAAATGGGGTTTTCGGTTTTGGATTTACAAGCGAACGTTTAGTTTAATCAACATCACCTTGTAGAGGCACCTTAAAAACGTTTCTAAAACAAATGAACCTGCTTTTTAAAAACGACAGCTTATAAGCTGTCGTTAACATCTTTCATTACACGTTCATTGATTGTTTCCATTGCATCTTTACCCAGCTTTTTCAAAACTAGCTCAAGTTCCGGTTGCAACGGCGCTTCAAAACTTAATGTTGTTTCCGATAACGGATGAAAGAAAGTGATTTCTCTTGCGTGCAAGAACAATCGTTTTAGACCAAATGGTTTTAATTGTTTATCAAACTCTCTATCGCCATATTTATCATCACACGCAATAGGATGACCTTGACAAGCAGTATGAACCCTAATCTGATGAGTACGTCCTGTTTGAGGCCTAGCCTCTACTAAACTGCAACCGTTAAATTTACTCAGCACTTTAAAAAGCGTACAAGATTTTTTACCTTCTTCTCTGTCAACTATTACTAATCGTTCGCCAGACTTAGTATTAATCTTTTTTAAAGGCTCCTGAACTGAACGTTGCTTCTCAGACCAATGACCTTGAACCAAAGCCCAATAAACTTTGTTCATGGTTTTGATCCTAAGTTGCTCGTGCAACGAAACTAAAACTGATCGCTTTTTAGCAATTAAAAGAATACCCGACGTATCTCTGTCTAAACGATGTACTAATTCCATCATTTTTTCATTTGGTCGTAACGCTCTTAAACCTTCAATCACACCAAAACTTAACCCACTGCCACCATGAACAGCTATTCCCGATGGCTTGTTCATAACAATAAGAGACTTGTCTTCAAATATAATGGCTTTTTCTAATGCTTGTACCGACGATAAACCTGATGATATGCCTTCTGACTCTTCTTTAACACGAACAGGTGGAACACGGACAACGTCACCTATTTGAAGTTTATAGGTTTGTTTAATTCTGCCCTTGTTAACTCTAACCTCGCCTTTACGAAGAATTTTATAGATAACGCTTTTAGGACAGCCTTTTAACAAGGTAATTAAAAAGTTATCTATACGCTGCCCATCATGCACATCATCGATTTCAATTAGTTGCACTTTTGGGTAATTTATCGCTTTTTCTGACATAGTCTTTGATTTACTCACAAAATTAGAAAATATTTCTGCATTTTTTCGTTTAATTCAGTTGCTATAATACCATTTCAGGTCGATAATAACGGCGCTTATAAAAGCAACTGATTGAACTGCCTCACGTAATGAACATAAGAGTCATGTAACGGAGCAGGGTTTGAGGCCGCGATGATATCAGAATTAACTGAGCATGTTTATCTTTCATTTTAGCAAACATGCCGAGTAGAGAACACTAGACCTCAAACCTCCACGCCACTTAAGTAAGGTAATGCGAGTAACATATTACCCTCTTCTTTAACCGTTCAGACCAGTCAAATCGAGGCGTTAATTTAACCAGTGCCACCATTCCCGTTAAAGTTTACGATAATGGCACAACAAGAATTCTAAAAATTTGGAATTGAAAGACCTTTAATTACAGTCGAGACGATTGCAATACGGCAACCAGCTAGTTGAGAAACTATACAGTGTCGAGGTGTATTCAAAGTGCATCGCTAACCTATTGGAATGTGGCCTACTACTAAAAAGAAGAGCTACATACATGAAACGCATGTTAATTAATGCCACGCAACAAGAAGAAATGCGTGTTGCGTTGGTTGATGGCCAACGTTTGTACGACCTGGATATCGAAAGCCCAGGTCATGAACAAAAGAAAGCCAACATCTATAAAGGTACTATCACTCGAGTTGAGCCAAGCTTAGAAGCGGCTTTTGTTGATTATGGTGCCGACCGACATGGCTTTTTGCCATTAAAAGAAATTGCCCGCAATTACTTCCCTGCAGACTATAAATTTAGTGGTCGCCCTAACATCAAAGAAGTTGTTAAAGAAGGCCAAGAAGTTATTATTCAAATTGATAAAGCAGAGCGTGGCCAAAAAGGCGCAGCGTTAACTACCTTTATCAGTGTTGCTGGTAGTTATTTGGTTCTTATGCCTAACAACCCTCGAGCAGGCGGTATTTCACGTCGCATTGAAGGTGACGAGCGCACTCAACTTAAATCAGCTCTAAGTAAATTAGAATTACCAAAAGGCATGGGACTCATCGTTCGTACTGCTGGAGTTGGTAAATCTTATGAAGAACTAGAGTATGACTTACGTGCCTTATTATTACATTGGGATGCTATTCAACAAGCGGCTGATAGTCGCCCTGCTCCATTCTTGATTCATCAAGAAAGCAACGTTGTATTCCGTGCTATTCGTGACTACTTAAAACGCGATGTTGGCGAAATCATTATTGATAGCCAAAACGTTTATAATGAAGCGAAAAGTCACATTGAACTATTCCGCCCAGACTTCTTAGAGCGCGTAAAATTATATCAAGGTGAAGTGCCTTTATTCACGCACTATCAAATTGAATCTCAAATAGAGTCTGCATTCCAACGTGAAGTTCGTTTGCCATCG
>CAWUUQ010000267.1:0-7858 GCA_963925625.1 uncultured Psychrosphaera sp. | reverse complement strand
CAAAGTTGTTGGCTTTGTTGTGACATGTTGTTGGGCTGTTCTTTATACTGATTAATGACTGCTGATTTATGTCTAAAAAAATCTTCATTAGATAAACTTAGCAGCTCAGTATTAAAAGCAAGCAAACACTCATGGAGTTCGTTTGTTAATTGGTCACTTGAGTAGTCATGAGATTGAACATAAATTGCTAAACCAGGAACGTTACAAAGTGGCATATAACCGCTGCCAACCATATATCCTAACTGTTTTTCAGTTCGTAACCGATTAAAGACAAAAGGAGCAATAATTTGGCTGATGAGAATAAAGTAGGCTTTTTCTATATCATCAATCGGGCGTTCATAAATTTGTAACCCTTGTAAATATAACAGGGCTGCAGAGTCTTGATGCTCAACTTTTTTAGAAAGCTCTATCACTTTTGTAGACTCAATTTTGCGTACTGACTTAGCGATTGAATTCGATTTTGAACAGTCTTTTAATGCTTCTTTTACTGACTCATTTATTGCTGTAGCTTGGCCAAGGTTCCAGTTTCCATAAATCAATACCTCTACATGAATGTCCTGAAACATATTTTTGGAGAACGCTCTAAATTCATCTATTGCGACGGAATCTAAATTGTCAGCAAGTTCACATGCAGCCGCACTATTTGGTAAAAGGTGTGCGTTTAATAAGCTAAATAATTGGCTAATTGGCTTGTTTGATTCTGAATTACGCCAGTGTTTGATGAGTTGGCGCTTAATTTCTTCGTAGCGACTACGCGTAACTTTTAATGAAAACAACGTATCTATTAAGGTTAATAATAGGCCTTTTTGATTGCCACTTAAACCCGATGTATAAAGTGTTACACCGGTACCATGTGCGTAAAAGTTATAATGTAACCCCGCCATTTCTGCCTGATAATGAGTTTCAGCTACAGTATCCATGAATAACTCACAGAATAATCTCATCATGGCTTGTGATTTAGCGTTTTCAATACCTTTTGGTAAATCTATACCAACGTATATATTTCCTTTTGGCATGCGGAATCTAAGATCTTGTTTAAACCAACATAACCACTCATCAGACTCATCTAAAGAAATTGGGTGTTCGGCATGAAGATCTTTTTCTTCGATTTTAATCGGGCTTTGTAAATATGGATTTGGGCACGGATATTGATAAGTGCCAGGGGCTGCTTCAACATTATCTAGCTGTTCTAATACTTCTGAGTCAATGTCTTGTACGGCATAGGGAGTGTGATACCAATGCGCTTCTTTGTCGGTTGAAATGTTTTGGCTAACTAACGTAATTCGCATGTTGCTAGATGTGAAATAGCTAAATATTTGCTGCCACTGATCTGCTACAAAACCATCCATTCTATAGTCGCCGAACAAATAATCATCACCTTCATAATGTTGCATATTTAATGCAATTTGATTCGCATATTTTATTGATTTAGTAGATTCTTGGTATTCAAAACTCGTTTCCGACAGTTTTTTCTGTTCTTCGTAAAGATAATTGGGAGGTAATTCGCTTTTCATAAAACGAATATACGTTGAAACATGGGTAAGTATTTGATCAAGTTGGTTTTCCCCAAGTTCCGTTAACTCCAAAGAGATATTAAAGTCCTTAAAATTCTGTCCAGAGATACCGTTCCCAGCTGACAATGCATTAATCAAACCCTTCGATTTCAGCATTTCATATAGGGAACCTTTGCCTTCATGTCCTAATAAGTGTGCTATAAAACTAACCATTTTATTTTTGTAAAGGTGGTTTATAGCAGGTAACGCATAGGTGAGATTGAGTTTGTGTAACTCTTTTACAGGCCTAATACAGATAAATTTGGCTAAGCTAGATTTGGTGTAAAGCGGTGCATGTATTGGTGTTTTTGAAAGATGTGGCCCTTTACTTTGTATTAAAGAAAATACGGCTGTCGATTTTTCGAATAATTCATTAGTCGGCGCAACAATACAAACCGTCATAAATTGGGCTTGGTATTGTTCGGTCCAAAAATCTAGTAACTCTTTTTTAACTGGGCGTTCAGGCAAATCAGAAAGGGTGTGACGATTTCCAACAGAAAATTTATTAAATGGATGTTCAACATTACTGGTTTCTTTGTGAACTTGCTGAATGCGTCGGCTGTCATCTTGCAGTTTTAATTTATATTCAGCGTGAATCGCTTCCTGTTCCCGGGCTATCGCACTATCTGCAAATAAAGGATCAATAAACAAATGGCCAAAGTGATCAATGGCATCACCTAAATAATCATGATTAATATCAAAGTGGAAACAACTATGCTCAGTCGCAGTCCAGGCATTTGATTGGCCCCCTCGTTTAGCAATAAAGTCACTCATTTCATTAGGCGCTGGGTATTTACGATTACCATTAAAAAGCAAATGTTCAATAAAATGCGCAAACCCTGGTCGGTCAACAGGATCGTCGAAGCTACCCGTGTTTATAACTAAAGAACACGCACTCTTATTACATTCTTTGTCGGTTACAAAAACAAGTCTAAGACCGTTATCTAATGTAATAGTTTGGTATTTTTTATTGTCGTTGACGCTTAGTTTCATTCATGGCCTTGGTAAGTTCGAGCCTAACTCATGGGTGATTATAAAAATAACTGAATACTAGTGTTTTATCCTAGCTTGTTTTGGCAAAAAACCGAAATAATTAAATTAAGTTGCGCTAATGAAAGGATAAAATTGTATTTAAGATGTAAACTGAAGTAGTCTCCAATATAAATTGAGATATGTTTTTCATTATAATTCTTCCGACTAAAGAGAAATAATATGTCGATATTTCTTTACGTAGTGCGACATGGAGAGGCGGAGCCTGTCTTATTAAGTGATAAAGAGCGTGCGTTAACTGAGCATGGTCGCTGGGAAGCAAAAAGAACAAGTATATGGTTAGGCACACAATTACCAAAGTTTGATATGGTATTTTGTAGCCCTTACGTTAGAGCTCAGCAAACGAAGTCGGTGATTGTCGATCATATTGCTTTTGATGAAGAACAAGAGCTTGCCGAATTAGTACCATCCGGAGATCCATATACAGTTGTTGGTGAAATACTGGCGAGCATAAAAACAAATGTATCCAGTAATCAGCATATCCTGTGCGTTTCACATATGCCATTGGTCAGCTATTTAATTGGCGAACTTACCGGCTATACACCCATTATGGCAACGGCAGGGGTAGCAAAAATTAAGATAGATTTGGATAACTGGAAAGGCTTATTAGAGACGTTAATAGCGCCAGACCAAATGATGTAGATAGCTGCTACTGTTTATTATTTAAAGGTCTCGTCCGAGAATATGAGTCAGTTCTTCACCTAAGTTAATAATTAAAACAATGGCGCCCATTCCACCCCATTCTAATGGGGCTTGATGAAAGGCCAATACATCGGGGTGCTGCATTAGATAATGTGGCACTTTTTGTTTTAAGACTCCTCCCCCTATGCCATGTACAATACATGCGCAAGGAATATGTTTTTTTACACAATCCAATACAAGATCTGCAATATCTATTTGAGCCTGTTGTTTTGTATAGCCATGTAGGTCCAAAATAAGCTCAGGAACCACATCACCACGTCTTAATATTTTGGTTAAATAACTAGGATAACCTTCTCTAATAAAACTGAGTGTTTGATTTGGGTCAATAAACGGTTCGTATTGCTCCGAGAACTGAAAGCGCTGAGCAACTTTTGCTTGTTGTGAAAAAGACAATTCCTTCGCCGCAGAAGGTTTATCTCTTAAGTGTTTATTGGTATTGTGGCGGAAATGAAGTTTGTCTTGTTTAATTGGCTTTATACCTTGCATTTCTTTTGCGAAATCATCTACTGAATCAGTATCTGAAGGGGCGTTTTCCTCAAACAATGATTTAAAGTCCGATTTTTTTAACATGACACTCATTTCCTAATGGCGGATCGTAGGCCGTCTATTGTAAAATACCCGAAACGTAACGACCACAAAATATTAGGTTTAATTAAATGTCTGAGCAATCATATGAGCAAACGTCTGAACAGCCGTTGTTATCTTTATTAGCTGAAGAAGCGATCAATGAGCTTTCAACCGCTAACGATTTATTGCGCTGGGCGGTAAGTCGATTTAATGAATCTGATATTTATTATGGACATGGCACCGATAACCCATGGGACGAAGCATTCTCATTAATTGCATGGGGCATCAATATTGGGCCACTAATTAACGCGGAAGTTTTGTCTTCTCGATTAACAAAAACAGAACGAGAACGAATAGTCGATGTTGTTGTGGCAAGAATTGAAACAAAAATGCCGGCGGCATATTTAACAAACCTTGCTTATTTTGTTGATCTACCATTTTATGTAAATGAAGACGTATTAGTGCCGCGCTCTCCAATTGGTGAACTAATTAAAGAAAAATATACAACCGTTATTGATTTTGAGCCAAACACTATTTTAGATCTTTGCACTGGTTCTGGCTGTATCGCTATTGCCTCTGCGTATGCCTTTGAAGAAGCATTAGTGGATGCCGCAGACATAAGCCCAGACGCTTTAGCCATTGCAGAAGAAAATGTACATCGCTTAGGTGTTTCTGATCGTGTAAGTCCATTGTTATCCGATGTATTTTCAGGTCTTGGCGGTCAACGTTATGACTTAATCGTTTCAAATCCGCCATATGTTGATGCAGAAGACATAGGTGATATGCCAACGGAGTTTCATCATGAGCCAGAAATTGGTTTAGGCAGTGGTCCTGATGGATTGGACCTCACTCGAATTATTTTAAAAGAAGCGGCATCACACTTAACTGAACGTGGTGTGTTAATAGTGGAAGTAGGTAATTCAATGGTTCATTTAATTGAAGCCTTGCCGACGGTTCCATTTAATTGGATTGAGTTTAAGAAAGGTGGCTTGGGTGTATTCTCAATTACCAAAGTCCAATTAGATGAGTTTCAAGAAGTAATAAACAGTAGTTTATAAGCGACCATTTAAACAAAATAATATTTGATACTAGCAAGTTTGACGCTCACAAATTTAGGAAAATATCATGGCTGGCAACACGTTTGGTGACATTTTTAAAGTAACAACATTTGGTGAAAGCCATGGTGTTGCGCTTGGCTGCATTATCGATGGATGTCCTCCAGGATTGGAGCTTGATGAAAGTATCATTCAAGTGGAATTAGACAAACGAAAGCCTGGTACATCTAGATTTACAACGCAGCGTAGAGAAGCCGATGAAGTTAAAATTCTAAGTGGTGTATTTGAAGGAAAAACAACAGGTACACCGATTGGTTTATTAATCGAAAATACCGACCAACGTTCAAAAGATTACTCAGAAATAAAAGATAAGTTTCGCCCTGGCCATGCAGATTATACGTATTTACACAAATACGGCATTCGTGATTATCGAGGAGGTGGTCGTTCATCGGCTCGTGAAACGGCAATGCGAGTTGCCGCGGGAGCAGTCGCTCAAGCCTGGTTAAAGTCTCAAGGTATTTCCATTATTGGCTATATGTCACAACTTGGTCCAATAAGTATTGAAACCGTAGATGAATCAGAAATTAGAAACAATGATTTCTTTTGTCCAGACGCGGTTGCTGTTCCTAAATGGGACCAGTATATGCGCGATCTTAAGAAAGCGGGAGACTCTGTTGGTGCTAAAATTACCGTTGTGGCGAAGGGCATGCCTGTTGGTTTAGGTGAGCCTGTTTTTGACCGACTTGATGCCGACGTTGCAAAAGCCATGATGTGTATTAATGCGGTTAAAGGCGTTGAGATTGGCGATGGCTTTGGTGTTGTGGCCCAAAAAGGTTCGGAACATAGAGATGAATTAACACCGCAAGGCTTTACTTCTAATCATAGTGGTGGCGTATTAGGCGGTATTTCTACAGGCCAAGATCTAATTGCACACATTGCATTAAAACCAACGTCGAGCATAAGCGTGCCAGGTAAAACCATTGATACCAAAGGTGCTGAGCAAGATGTTATAACCAAAGGACGCCATGATCCATGTGTTGGCATCCGAGCTGTACCAATTGCCGAAGCAATGTTAGCACTTACTATCATTGATCATGTTATGCGAAATCGTGCGCAAAACGCGGATGTAACTGTTTCTACTCCTGTTATACCGGGCTCTAATATTTAATGTCTTTGTTAACTTTTATCCGTGGTTTATGAGTATTGCACGTCTATGAATAAAGTTCATAAAATAGAAGACTTGATGAGCCTTTTTAATCAATGCTTTCAGCAGTCCTTTAACACGGTGCTAACCAAAGGTTTTGATGAGCCTATTTATTTGCCACCCAATACTGGTTATGACTCAGAAACATACACGATTAAAGCGTTGCCTGAAGCTCAAATTGTTTTTGCGCATGGCTATTATGCAAGCGCATTACATGAAATTGCACATTGGTGTTTAGCCGGAGAACAACGACGCCAACAAATTGATTATGGCTACTGGTACTCTCCAGATGGTCGTACAGCTGAACAACAAGCAAAATTCCAATTAGCAGAAATAAAGCCACAAGCTATTGAGTGGGCATTGTCAATGTCCGCTGGTTTTAAATTTCAGGTGAGCTGCGATAATTTATCGGGTGATGAGTTTGGTAATCAACCAGATGTTTACGCTTTTGAGCAAGAAATAAGAACTCAGTTAAATAATTATTTAAATCAATCCAAAGAACCAAATATTCCCCAACGAGCTCAACAGTTTATGGAATGTTTAAAAAGTTTCTATAAGACTGAGCAAATTCATAAAACAGAATCAACATTAAAACTAGAGAAGTGTCATGACCAGTCAGCAGCGTAAGAAGTTTCAGTTAGGCCTCATTATTAATCCTGTGGCCGGAGTGGGTGGCAGCGTTGCATTAAAAGGTTCAGACGGCCCTGAGACTGCTCAGTTAGCTATTAAAAAAGGCGCTACGGCATTGGCCAACTTAAGAGTAAAAACGGCCTTAGAACAACTTGCAGACGTTTACGAACAAATTGAAGTTTCCACCGTCTCAGGGCACATGGGTGAGTTTTTATGTCGTGAGTTGCAACTTGATTATAACGTTGTTTATTCAACTGGAGGCTCAGCAACATCAAGTTCAGCAACCTCAGAAGAGATGCAAGTTACTCGTCCGGAAGATACGGAAGCGGCAGCAAAAATCATGTCGGAACTAGGCCTAGACCTTATTTTATTTGCTGGTGGCGACGGAACCGCAAGAAATATATGCGCATCAGTAAACGAAAATACAACGGTTTTAGGTGTGCCAGCGGGCTGTAAAATTCACTCAGGCGTGTACGCGATTACACCAAAAGCGGCAGGACGTATCATCCATATGCTTGTATCTGGTGAATTGGTGTCGTTGATGGAGGCAGATGTGATGGATATCGATGAGTCGTTATTTCGTGACGGTGTTGTTCGAGCTAAACGGTATGGAGAGCTGCAGATACCGGCTGAGTTACGTTACGTTCAAAATGTAAAAATGGGCGGTATGGAACGGGAAGAGCTTGTTTTACAAGACATTGCAGCACATGTTATTGAAGAAATGGAAGATGATGAATTATATGTCATGGGTTCTGGAACAACGGTGGCTTTTGTCATGGAAGAACTTGCTTTGCCAAACACCTTGTTAGGTGTTGATATTATTCATGATCAACAACTCATAGCCGCGGATGTCACCGCCTCTGAAATATTAAAGATAATTGATGGCAAGCAGTCTAAATTAGTCATTACGTTGATTGGTGGTCAAGGCCATATATTTGGTCGTGGTAATCAACAGTTATCACCAGCGGTAATCAGAAAAATAGGACGCGAGAACATTATTGTTGTCGCAACAAAAGCAAAAATAAAATCATTGAACGGGCGTCCATTAATTGCAGACACCGGTGATGCAGAACTAGACAAGTTATTGTCAGGTCAAA
>CAWUUQ010000266.1:0-13555 GCA_963925625.1 uncultured Psychrosphaera sp. | reverse complement strand
ATAATGTCAAACAAATGGAAATTGAAGCAGCTTTATTGCAGCTACAGAAAGAATACAGAAATAACGCAATAGAATTAGTTGAATTAGCAAGTGGATTTGTTTTTAGAACAAAAGCTGAATATTCACAATGGGTTAGCGCTTTATGGCAAGAAAAGCCTAGTAAATATAGTCGCTCATTGTTAGAAACTTTGGCGTTGATTGCCTACAGACAGCCGATTACGCGTGGTGAAATGGAAGATATAAGAGGCGTTAGCGTTTCATCTAATACTATTCGTACATTGAATGATAGAGGCTGGATTAAGGTTGTCGGTCACAAAGATGTACCCGGAAAACCAGCGCTATATGGTACAGAAAAAGCATTTTTAGACTACTTTGGATTAAAGAGTCTTGAAGAATTACCAAAATTATTGGAACCAGAGTCACTTGAAGAAGTGGCTAGAAAGTTAAAAGTTGATTTAACGGATGTTGAGAACTCAAAAAAGGCAACATCGGTTACGCACTAAAGAATTAGAGAATAAAATTAAATGAGTGAAAAATTACAAAAAGTATTAGCGCGATGTGGTGTAGGCTCTCGACGTGAAATGGAAACCTATATTTCATCCAACCGCGTGAGCGTAAATGGCAACGTAGCTAAACTTGGAGACCGTGTTGATGGGTCTGAAACTATACGAGTTGATGGTCATATCGTTGAAATACGTTCTCAAGAAGACGAGATTTGTCGTGTCATTATGTACAATAAGCCTGAGGGTGAAATGTGTACACGTAAAGACCCAGAAGGCCGCCCAACGGTTTATGATCGATTGCCTAAGCTTAAAAACAGTCGCTGGATTGGTATTGGTCGATTAGATGTTAATACGTCAGGATTATTATTGTTTACAAATGACGGTGAACTAGCAAATCGGTTGATGCACCCAAGTTACGAAATTGAGCGTGAATATTCAGTTCGTGTATTTGGTGAAGTCACAAATGAAAAGCTTCAAAACCTTACTAAAGGTGTTGAACTTGAAGATGGCATGGCTAAATTTGATAAGGTTAAAGCTGAACGTTCTAACGATGATGAAAGCTCTAACAAGTGGTTTACCGTTAGTCTTAAGGAAGGTCGTAACCGAGAAGTACGTCGTCTATGGGCGTCTCAAGAGTTAACTGTATCTCGTTTAGTACGTGTACGTTATGCTGATGTAAAGCTTGACCGCCGTCTAATTCAAGGCGGTTGGAAAGAGTTAGGTCTTGATGACTTAAACCAATTACGTAAAAAAAGCGGAATGGATAGAGAGTTGAGAGAGTTTAATCCAACAGTTCAAAAAGAAACGGCTCAAACAAGACGTGTAGCACATGCTCGAATTAAGCGTGCGGTTAAAAAGCATAAACAACGACAAACGACTCGAAAATAACACGGCTTTGAGATAAAGAATTTTTAAGCAATAAGAATTAAAACTCCCTTGTTTACAATATGTAATTCAAGGGAGACTTGTTTAGATTAGTTTTGAACGACTAGGTCATCATTAAATTCTTGGAAAATCCTGACAAACTCTGCGTTATGCTCTTCAAAAATTTCGATGATCTTAGGATCAAATTTAATGCCTTTTTGCTCAACAATAAAACGATTAACATCTGCTTGTTCCCAAGCTGGTTTATAACAACGTTTACTCATTAATGCATCAAATACGTCAGCAATTGCAGTGATACGTCCATAGATGTGGATATCTTCGCCTTTTAAACCGTTCGGATAACCTGAACCATCCCAATTTTCATGATGTTGGCCAGCGATAACTGCACCAGCTTGGAAAATTGGTTTATCTAAATGACACAGACTTTTAAATCCAACTTCCGCATGGGTTTTCATTATTTCCCATTCTTCTGGATTTAGTGGCCCAGGTTTATTCAAAATGTTATCTGGAATAGCGACCTTTCCTACATCATGAAGTGGTGATGCAAAAAATAACTCTTCACATTCTGCATTTGATAAACCATATTTTTCAGCTATCAATTTAGAATACATAGCTACACGTCTTACGTGATTACCAGTTTCCTTTGAACGAGACTCTGCTAATTCACAGACCGAATAGATGATATCTTTCTGGGTATTAGAGACTTCCTCATATAACTCAATATTTTCTAATGCAAGAGCGACATTTTTACAAAACATTTCGATGAGTGAATAGTCAATATTACATAATTCTCGATCGCCTTTGATACACAGAACAAGTTGCTTTTCGCCATAATAGTTTGAAAAAGTAATACTATTTTTATCTGTATATAGTGTGTTGTGATCAGAGCTTTTAGATAATGATAAAACTTCATCTAAAAGTTCTTGTGCTACAGGCTTTTCAGGCTGAGTCTTATTTTTGTTTACAGCAGCGAGAACCTGTAAATCAGAGGACTCATTTTTTGCCATCACCGCATCGTATTCCATCAATACTAAATCGTCTTCTAAATACAAAATGGCTGCGAGTTGCTCTAAAGCACCTTGTGCAAAACTCTTTATTGAATTTTTTTCTAATATACTTGCCGTAGCGTCAATTACTTTTTCTAAGCCTTTGCGGTGTTGGTCTAACGCCACGATATCACGGTAAGAGCGCAGCGCAGTGTATACAACGGAGTGTAATTTTTTAGCGGTTAGTTCAGTTTTTTCTGTATATCCATTAATATCGTATTGTTCTATAACATCTACTTCAGGAGCCTGTCCTGGCTGTCCAGTTCTTAATATAACGCGCACATTGTGGTTGTCTAACTCATTTCTAATGTAGTTAACAGTATTTAATCCTGCGTCATCGGTCTCCATAACCACGTCTAATAAAACAATAGAAACGTCGTTCTTTTCCGATAAAATTTCACATGCCTCTTTGCCACTATAGGCATGCATAAACTTAAGAGGTTTTTCAGCAAACTTAAATTGTCCTAAGGCAATTTCAGTAATTTGATGAATGCTTGGCTCATCATCAACAATTAAAACATTCCATGGCATCAAATCTTCAGCAACTTCATTACTTATGACTTCTGCTTCCGGGGCAAATACAAATGCGCCATCTAAACCGTCGTTAGACATAGATTCTTGATCCTTTAAGTTTAACTAAAAATTTGTGCTACTTTTAATACATAGAGTTAACTCCGTATTGTTTTGTTAACTCTTTGTCTACGTTTAATTAGATAGAAGAGGAAATCGAATTTGTCAATATTTTCAAGAACTCTAGTACTTGTAATGGGGACCGCAACAGCGGCTCTAATGTTACTTGCTATTTTGACAGTTAACTCTAGTCAATCTTATATAAATGAGTCACTTACCCAAAGATTAGACTCATTAATTCAAAATAAAGAAAATGAAGTAACACAAGCAATAGACAGTTGGACAGAATCCGCTGCGATTATCTCGAACAACTCGCAATTAAGCGTTGTGGTGAATCGATATATCAAGGAAAAAGACCCGCAAGATTTTGTTAAGATAAGGAGTATTCTTAATGACATTTTGGAGTCTTCAGGTGTTTTAGTAAAGTTGTCTATCTTATCGTCAGATCGTCTACCGGTTGCTTCGTTAGGTACGTTAACTAATATTGAACGCGCCTCTGTGTTGCGAGATGTTTCAGAAGGTCATGTTTTTGGACTCCATCAAATTACCAAAACAAAAATTGGTCAAACATATATACACATGAATGAACCTATCGTATTTCAGGGTGAATTACTGGCTGAGTTAGATGTGGTTATTGATGTTACCGGTTTTATTGAAAACTTTTATGATAAAACAGGCTTAGGTGACGGCGGTTTTTCTAATGTATATGCAAGGACATCAGTAGGCAGTTGGGTTGATGTTGCCAATCTAAAAATCAAACATAATGTAGACCCTAATCAAGAAGTAGAAAAGATTGCATATGATGGTTTTTTTGCTTCATTTAGCGATAAGCGCACGCCATATATTACTATTTCTAGATTAGTTGATGGCCGACCAATCATTTTAGAAATCAATATCAATAGAGCGGAAGTTTTTACCGGAATCGATGACTTTTACCATCAACTGTTAGGTGCTTTTGTCATTGTAATTATTGTTACTGGTTTAATTGCCCTATGGTTCAGCCGCCAGATTACCAAACCAATAGAAGAGTTAAACCTCACGGTAGGAAAAGTAGCGGAAGGTGAACGAGATGTTGATATTAAACAGAAGCCATCTCATCCATTAGAAATAAAAAACTTAACTAGCAACATAGAACAAATGGCAAAAAGCCTTTGGAAGATGAATGATAATCTAGAGGTTGTTGTGCAGGAACGTACCGGCCAATTGAAAAAACTTACGGAAAATTTGGAATTAGCGGTAGATGAAAGAACTCGAGAATTTCAGGAAGCCAATGCACTATTGTTAGATGCCTTAGAAGAACTTCACGATACCAAAAGTGAATTGGTAAAAGCAGAAAAAATGGCTGGTCTTGGCGAGTTAGTAGCAGGGGTTGCACATGAAATTAATACACCACTAGGCGTTGCTGTAACAGGCGTAAGTAGCCTAGAGGGACAACTACAGTTATTAGAAACGAATAAGAATACCGGTAAGTTAACGGCGGTGAGCTTTGACGGTTATATTAATGAATCTAAAAAACTAATTTCATTAATGACAGATCAATTAAATGTTGCATCAAGCCTTATTAAAAACTTTAAAGAAGTAGCGGTAGATCAAAACAATTTTGATGTAAGAGAGTTAAATCTTAATGAGTATCTTTGTAAGGTGATGGATACCGTCAGGCCGAAATTTAAACCAACCCAGATAAAGCTATTGCTAAATTGTGACGATAAAATAAACTTTTCCACAAGACCTGGTGCTTTTTCACAGGTTATTTCGAATCTCTTACTTAATGCATTGTTACATGCTTTTGACAAAGGACAAGCTGGTCTGGTAACTGTTAATTGTGTTCAACAAGATTCTGAATTAAAAATAGATATTATTGACGATGGCAATGGAATTCCGGCTGAACATCTCACAAAAATATTTGACCCATTTTTTACCACTAAACGTGGTCAAGGAGGAAGTGGTTTAGGTTTAAGTATCGTATTTAATATCGTTACCGAAGCGCTTGAAGGCAAAATAAATGCGGTAAGTGAAGAAGGCAAAGGTTCTACGTTTACTATTCTTATTCCGCAAAACTTAAAGAATGCCGAGCCCAGTATAAGTATGCCCGAGTAATTTATTTAAAAGCGCAACGATTAGAGTTAACAATGGAGATGATAAACAGGAGTGTTAATCAAACACTGCTGTTTAACTATCTGATTAGACCAAAGTAAAATATAAGTTTATTAAACTTTAGGTTGCGCGTCTATTGACTGACCATTTACGCCATCACTCTGGTTAGAAATTAAATAAAGGTAAGTTGGCATTAAATCTAGTGGCGTCTTTAACAAGGTGGCATCTTCACCTGGGTAAGCTTTTGCGCGCATTCTTGTTTTTGTTGCACCTGGGTTGATTGCATTTATCTTCATTCCGGTGTGCCCGAACTCTTCGGCCATGGTTTGCATAAGGCCTTCAGTAGCAAATTTAGAGAAAGCATACTCACCCCAAAAAGCTTTACTTTGTTTACCGACGCTACTTGAAGTAAATAACACAGAAGGTGATGCGGACTGTTTAAGCACTGGGATTAAGGCTTGGGTTAGAAAAAACGTCGCTTTAAAATTAACACGCATTACCTTATCAAAGGATTCTTCATTAATATGATCTATTGGATTAAGACAATTAAAAATTGACGCATTGTTTAGTAAACCATCTAAACGACCAAATTGATCTAATATAGTTTGCGCCATATCTTTATAGTTTTTAACCGTGGCTCCATTCATGTCTAAAGGAACGATAGCAGGTTGTTTACCATCATTCTCAACGATTTCATCATAAACAGATTCTAATTTACTAACTGTTTTGCCTAAAAGAATCACTTCAGCGCCGTACTCTGCGAATGTTATTGCTGCCTGCCTACCAATACCATCACCAGCACCAGTTACTAAAATTACTTTGTCGTTTAGTAGTGTCTTATCTTGTGGAAATTCTTTAAAATTCATAAATAAATGTTCAAGCTCAAGTTTAAATTGGCTTTATATTACAGGGCATCGCAATAAAATTCATTATCGACTACAATTTTTATAATGAAATTAGTTTCTAAGACTAGCTTATTCCTTTTTTCTGATGTAACTTTGACTGGTCTAAGCTGTTAAAAATGTCCCATAATTAAAAGACGGACTACCGTCGCTAAAAATAATAACTAGGACTCTGGGGAGAAAAATGAAAAAATTAGTACTTAGTCTAGCCATAACAAGTGCGCTAGGCCTAACCGCATGTGATGATACTACATTACAAGATGTTCAAGCTGAAACCGCTCAACAACGTCAATCTATAGAGGCTGCAGCAGTTTCTAAAGTTACCACTCCTAGAGTGAGAGTTGTGTTTGACCCTGCAGGTGGTGCATTATCAGTTCCTAATGATTTGCTATTTAGTGGCACAACGGACGGCACATTAGAGATGCCAGCTGAAGTAGCCTCAAAAGAAGCGGGCGAACCTGTCGATTTTACTAACCCAGAAGCAGCACTTGGTGCGCTAGATGGTTGGGGAACTCAAAACTCATTTACTGTTGCATTAGATTACGATGATCTTAACCGAGACGGTATGTCAGATGTTTCTATAGATCGTAGTACTTTGATACCAGGCGCTGTATCTTTATATAAAGTCGTTAAATATCCAAGCATTGTTGATCCAGAATGTACAGACTCTGCGATGTCGGGACTATTATGTAAAGGCGTATCAGAATTAACATTTGGTGTAGATTTTGTTGCAACGCTAAGTGGCGACTCTATTGCTATCGTTCCATTAAAACCATTTGAAGCTGGTTCTAGTTATGTATTAGCGCTAACTAATGCCGTGAAAGATACCAACGGCAACTCATTAATGCCTTCTAGTACTTATGCATCAATTAAAGCAGACATTAATGCCACTCCATTAGTACTTCCTACAATTCCATCGTCTGAGTTAAATGCGACTCAAGCGGGTATTCGTTTATTACAAACGATGATTAATAACTTTGAAGACGTGCTTGAAGCTGAGCTTGGCGCTAACGGTGCTGATATCGTTTATACACAAGCATTCACCGTTCAATCAGCTGGTGTTCCAAAATCTGATCCGTTACAAGTTGCTAAACAACTTAATGGGCAAACTTTTGGTGCAATGGCTGGAGCAGACCCATCTTCGGTAGCAATGCCAATGACGCGCGTAACAACGACAGTTGTTGTTGATGAAGAAGGCAATACCATGGACTTTGATGTGACTGTTGCAATGGCACTTGCTGCAGCAGGTCAAATTGAAAATGATCCAGAGTCATTGCCATATAAGTTATTTAACTCAGCAAACTTGTTTAGCTCTTCAGTAGATTTGCCTTATTACTTAGAAGACGGTGCTGCTTCATTGTCTACACGTTGGAAAGCTGCGTGTGATAGTGGTGCAATGTTAGCTACCTTATCAGACGAGCAAAAAGCGGCATTAGCTGCTAATGCTGGCCCTAACCATGAGTTATGTGCTCAACTCGGTTTAGCAGACTTCGGCATTGATACCGCACGTCATTTAACTAAGTTTAATCCTGTACCTGCTATGCAATCGATGAAAACGGTCCCAGCTCAAATTACGGTTCCTAACATTGATAATGCAAATGAAGTGCGTCCTGCGTTTGGATTAGGCAATTTAGTTAAACCTGAAGGTGGTTGGCCAATCGTAATTTTGCAACACGGCATTACCTCACGTAAAGAAGACATGTTAGCCGCTACAGGGTTTTTATCAGTGATGGGTTTTGCAACGGTAGCGATAGACCACCCTCTGCATGGTGAACGTGGTTTTATGCTTGAAAATGGCATGAATATAAACGCATCATCTGCTGTAGAAGGCAGTAATCCAACTAACTATTTAAATCTAGCAAGCTTGTTAACGGCACGCGACAATCAAAGACAATCAATTGCTGACGCTCTTAAATTACGTTTGTCATTAAATGCGTTGGTTGATATGACTAATCCGGAAATGCCAAACCCTGCTGTTATAGATTCAAATGATGTCCATTACTTAGGTCATTCATTAGGAGCTATTACTGGTACAGCGTTTACGGCAATTGCAAATACTCCAACTGTTAGTGAAGAGTTAGATAGATTGTATAAAATCAATTCATCTGTACTTTCAAATCCTGGTGGTGGCGTGGGTAATTTCTTAGTGGAGTCTGGTTCATTTGGCCCATTAGTTAAAGCATCTGTTATAGCTGGTTTAGGAAATGAACTTACAGCTTCTATGTTAGCGCTGTTATCTCCACAAGCCTATGGTGCTATAGTTCAAGCAAATCCTGCTTGTGGTGCTGCACTAGATGCTGAATTTAATGTTGTTGACCAAAATGTTGCGTTAGTGTGTGCATTCGAGGCATTTATGGCAACGGCTAGTGACGCGGAAAAGGCGGGCGTAGCAGCTGGATTAGCTCAATTCTCTTTTGCTGCTCAAACAGCAGTAGATGCGGCAGACCCAACAAACTATGCAGGCTTGATTAAAGCCACCCAAACTCCAGTTTTAGTTTACGAAATGGTAGGCGATATCGCTGACGAAGGTTTAAACAAGTCAGACGAAGTAGTGCCAAACTTTGTAACGACTAACCCAATCGCGGGCACTAGTGGACTAGAGAATGTACTTGGGCTTACTAAAATCACTAATTGCATGATGTCGGAAACGCCAATTCAAGCAATCGCTGAATTCAAATATGGCTCACACAGTACGGTCTTATCGCCGGCAACGGCATTGCCTGAACCTTACCCAACTTTGTTCTCTGCGGTAAACCAAGAGATGTTATTGATGGCGAGTACGTTCTTTGCATCAGACGGTAAAATGGTAAACATTACAGCAACAGGCCGAATGGCTGGTGTTATAAAAGGAATGGAAGAAGGCGCTTGTGAGGCTCCATAAGCCAAATAAGAGTCTAACGACTGTTAAGTAAATAAAAACCAGCTTCGGCTGGTTTTTTTGTTTTTTGTAGTGATTTTATGAAACAATATAATTAGTTAAAAAGAACCTTTATTGGAGAAGAAATTGGAGTTTTTATTTGAATACGGACTGTTTGTTGCAAAAACGGTAACCGTTGTAGTTGGTATAGCGCTTGTAATTGGTTTAATCGCCGGTGCAGCTTTAAAGCAGAAGAGCGGTAGAAAAGGTGAGCTGAGTTTAGAATACCTTTCTGAAGACTTTGAGGACGATGTTGATGATCTAAAAAAAGCGCTGCTAACTAAAGAAGAACAAAAAAAGTTTGAGAAAGAACAAAAAGCTGAAAAGAAAAAACAAGCCAAAGAAAATAAAAAATCAGAACCTGAAACTAAGCCAAAGTTGTTTGTGCTTGCCTTTGATGGTGATGTTGAGGCGAGTGAAACAGACTCTTTGCGTGAAGAAATTACAGCGGTTATTTCTGTAGCTAACAAAAACGATGAAGTGATCATCAAGTTAGAAAGTCCAGGAGGCTTAGTTCATGGTTATGGCTTAGCTGCATCTCAAATTAAGCGATTAAAAGATAAAGGTATAAAAACAACCATAGCGATTGATAAAGTTGCAGCAAGCGGTGGTTACATGATGGCCTGTGTCGCGGATAAAATTGTCTCGGCTCCTTTTGCCATCGTTGGTTCTATTGGTGTTGTTGCGCAACTACCGAACGTTCATCGTCTATTAAAGAAACACGATGTAGATATTGAGCAACATACGGCGGGTGAATTTAAACGCACATTAACCGTGTTAGGTGAGAACACAGAAAAAGCACGTGAAAAATTCCAAGAAGAACTAGAAGAGACACATATTTTATTCAAAGAGTTTGTCTCAGAAAACCGTCCTTCGGTCGAAATTGATAAAGTAGCAACGGGTGAACATTGGTATGGTAGCCAAGCGTTAGCATTAAATTTAGTTGATGAAATTAAAACAAGTGATGATTTAGTATTAGAAGCTATGAGCAATTTTGATGTTTATAAGCTGGAATATAAAATAAAACATAATATTGCTGAAAAGCTGGGTATTGCGGCTTCTTTAGCGATAACTAAGTCTTTTGGGAAATTGTCTACATGGGCAATAACAAACGCAAAATAATAATAAGGGACTCCCGATATGATAACGATGAATAAAAGAATATTCTCGAATGTTGTTATGTTGTGCATAGGGGTAAGCTTTGCTGCCCCAGCGTTAAGTGCAGATAACAAACTTCAAAAAAACAAGTTAGTTAACGTAGAAAAAGAAATAACGTTGGAAAAAATCATGTCCGATCCAAGCTGGATGGGACAGTCACCGATGTCTTCTAAATGGCTACCTGATTCAACACATATTGTTTATGAACAAGCGCAGAAAGACTCTACAGTCAGAAAACAATTTAGACTTGATACTCGTAATAGTGGCGTAAAAGAAGTTAATCTAGCTGAGTTTCATAAGACAAAAATGCGTCAAATTACCTATAATGGCTCTCAGTCTAAAGCGGCTTATGTTTTTGCAGGTGATATTTATCTATGGGATCAACTAACGAGTAAAGTCGACCAACTAACGGCAACGTCAGATAGCGAATCTTCTCCACAATTTTTAAGTGATGGCCGTGTTGCTTACTGGGTAAATAATCGATTTGTTGCCGTAGATCCAAACACAAAAGTTACTAACGAAGTGTTTAAAGTAGAGATGTCTAAAGAGCCTGAAGCACCTAAGGGCCCTAACGACATCATAGCCGAAGAACAACATAAGTTAATAAAATATGTTTCGAAACAACACAAAAATGCTGTTGAACGGTTTGAGCATAACAAAGAGATTAACAGCAAAAATAAATTCGCTAATAAAGCAATATTTTACTTTGGTGAAGATAATGTCCTAAACGAAGCAAAAGTTTCTCCAAGTGCTGACAAAGCAATTATCGTCGTATCAAAGCGCACACCATGGCGTGATAGTTCAGATGTTATGCCTAATTATATTGCCGATGACGGACGTATCGAAATAGAGAAAGTTCGCCGTAGAGTGGCTGACGCTAAACCTGTTCAACAAGAGTTTTGGCTTGTAGACCTTCAAACAGGTAAAAAGCATGAACTGAAAATTAACACATTACCAGATTTTGACAAAGATGTTTTAAGATCGGTTAAAGAAGAGAATGCTATAGCAAACGGAGAAAAGTACGTTAGTAAAAAGGCGACTCGGACGATTAATTTGATTTCAGATTGGACTTGGTCACAAAGTGCAATTCAATGGCATCGTAGCGGAGAGCAGGTCGCTGTTATGTTTGAGTCCTGGGATAATAAAGACCGTTGGTTAGCTACGGTAGACTTCAAAAATAAAAAGTTTATTAACCAGCATCAGTTACACGACGATGCATGGATTAATTATACATTTAATGACTTTGGATGGTTTAATCACTCAAATAAGTTGTACTTTTTATCTGAACAAAGTGGTTACTCTCATCTTTACGTTAAACAATTAGGTAAAAAAAATATTACCCAGCTTACCGCCGGGGAATATGAAGTATCTAACGTACGTTTATCCAACGATGATACGAGCGTTTTCTTTAAAGCAAACGTAAATCACCCAGGTGAGTATCATATTTATAAAACGTCAACTGGCAAAACGAATATAGAAAAACCGAATCAAATTACTAAATTGGTTGGTCTGAATGACTACCAACTTAGTCCAGATGAGTCAAAGTTACTTATAGAACATTCCAGTCTTTTAAAACCTACGGAACTGTTTTTAATAGACTTGAAGACGGGAAATACTAAACAACTAACTGATACTGTCTCAGAAGCGTTTGTAACAATGCCTTGGACAAAACCAGAAATAGTTGCAGTACCTTCGTCAAACACAGACAAACCGATATATGCTAGGGTCTATTACCCGAAGGACTATAAAGCGGGTCAGCCTAGAAAAGCGGTTATTTTTAATCACGGCGCAGGTTATTTGCAGAATAGCCATAAAGGCTTTTCAGGTTATTTCCGTGAATTTATGTTCCATAGTCTATTAGCGCAGCAAGGCTATGTTGTTATGGACATGGATTATCGTGCATCAAAAGGGTATGGACGTGATTGGCGAACTGCTATTTACCGACAAATGGGAACACCAGAAATAGAAGACCTTGTTGATGGGGTTGACTGGCTTGTTTAGAACGCCAATGTAGATCGCAAGCGCATTGGTACTTATGGTGGTTCGTATGGTGGTTTTATGACGTTTATGGCGTTGTTTAAAGAGCCAGAACTATTTCAGTCAGGTGCTGCGTTAAGGCCTGTTTCTGATTGGGCACACTATAACGATGGTTATACGTCTAACATTCTAAATAGACCGGCAGATGACATGATTGCTTACCGTAAAAGTTCACCAATCTACTTTGCAGAAGGGTTGAATAAACCGTTGTTGATCAATGCTCCAATGGTAGACAATAATGTGTTTTTTGTAGACGTTGTTCGTTTGGTTCAACGATTTATCGAATTAGAAAAGCAAGACTTTGAAACAGCAATCTATCCGGTTGAACCACATGGTTTTGTGCAACCTTCTAGTTGGTTAGACGAATATCGACGTATTCATAAGTTGTTTGAGACAACGTTATAAATGAATTCTGTACCAGTGTGTATTAAATCGGATTGAAAATAAACCGACATCGATAATGTCAAAAAGCCTCTATTTTAGAGGCTTTTTTTGTTTTGTCCTGCTGTCAAAAAAGGAGCCAGCATATAAATAATCGTAAAACAAATAATTGCGCTTAACACACCAAAAGCATGTGCTTCTACTGCAACGGCAGATTCTATTAAGTTAGCTGTCTCTATAGAAGCCCCAAAGATATTTTCATAGCTGACTTTTATTAAGAGTCCGATAAATAATAACCAACCAGAATGCTCCTTGCGCTTAATGTCTGTCATCGCGCCCCAAGCTAATAAATAATGTAATACGCCAGATAACCCTACATATTCACCATACGGGCTGAAAACTACAATAAGGCTTCCAACACTAAGTGTCGCTAAGCTAACATGACTCAGTAGTCTTTTGAATGAGTAATACTCACCATGTAACGCCCAAACTAATAATAATCCAGCAGTATTTAGTAAGTAGTGATTCCAATTGGCATGGATTAAATTGCCCGTTATTATTCTCCATATCTCGCCGTCTAAAAAGCGGATAGATATTAAGGAGAATTGGCTCTGCAGGTTAGTTGGCAAGAGCTGTAAAAACAACATTATGCACATTATAAAAAGAGGACCTTTTATAAAGCGCCACTGTGTAGGAAATCCTAACAAGTTAAAACCCTTTTTAATCATCATTTAATCTAAAGTAGTAATAAAAAGTTTATGTGTTATTTATTTTGATTTGTTAACATAAACTTAATACACATTACTAAGAGTGAACTATGCGGTTATTTAGTCTTATTCCATTGTTTTTTGCAAGCCATGTTTTATCAGAAGAAGTCTCAAGATCGGTTCCTGAAGCATTTACGGGCATGAATTACTCCAAAGCTAGCTATGCAAAACAAGCAATGGTCAGTGCTGCTAATCCACACGCTGTAGCCGCTGCTTTAGACATGCTGAAAAAGGG
>CAWUUQ010000265.1:0-6608 GCA_963925625.1 uncultured Psychrosphaera sp. | reverse complement strand
TGGTGGAATATGAGTATCAAGTACAGTGGCAACTACATCGCGACGAATGCTTTCGATAACTTCACCGATGTCACCATCTTCTAATAATTCATCACGTTGTGAGTAGATAACTTTACGTTGATCATTAGCAACATCGTCATACTCAAGTAATTGTTTGCGAATATCAAAGTTACGCGCTTCAACTTTACGCTGGGCATTTTCAATAGCTTTATTAACCCATGGATGTTCGATGGCTTCGCCTTCTTCCATTCCAAGTTTACGCATCATGCCGGTAACACGGTCCGATGCGAATAAACGCATTAACGTGTCGTCCATCGACAAGTAAAATCTTGAAGAACCTGCATCACCCTGACGGCCAGAACGACCACGAAGCTGGTTATCAATACGGCGAGACTCATGTCGTTCCGTACCAATAATATGCAAACCGCCCGCTTTAATTACTTCATCATGGCGTTTTTGCCACTCTGATTTAATATGTGCAAGTTGCTGTTCCGTTGGATTCTTTAAACGTGATACTTCTGCATTCCAGTTACCGCCTAATACGATATCCGTACCACGACCAGCCATGTTAGTTGCAATAGTTACCGAACCTGGACGACCCGCATCTTCAACAATCTGTGCTTCTTTATCATGTTGTTTGGCGTTTAGCACTGAGTGCTTAATTTTATCTTTTTTAAGTATTTGTGATAACAATTCAGATGATTCAATCGACACGGTACCAACCAATACTGGCTGACCACGTTCTTGACAATCTTTTATGTCGGCAATAATGGCCTGATACTTCTCGTTTTGCGTCAAATAAACCAAGTCGGTCATATCGTTACGGATCATAGGTTTATTCGTTGGGATAACGACGGTATCTAGTCCATAAATTTGTTGGAATTCAAACGCTTCTGTATCTGCAGTACCCGTCATTCCTGAAAGCTTGTCATACATTCTAAAGAAGTTCTGGAAAGTAATTGAGGCTAACGTTTGGTTTTCATTTTGAATTGAAACGCCTTCTTTAGCTTCTACTGCTTGATGTAAACCTTCAGACCAACGACGGCCTTCCATGGTACGCCCCGTATGTTCATCGATAATAATAACTTCATTATCTTTTACGATGTAGTCTACGTCTTTTTGATACATGATATGTGCACGTAAAGCTGCATAAACATTGTGTAGCAACGGAATATTTGTTGCTGAGAACAAAGAATCGTCTTCGCCAACAATGCCTTTTTCTTTAAATATTTCTTCAACTCGAAGTTGACCACGTTCTGTAAGGAAAACCTGTTTAGATTTTTCATCTGCAGTGTAATCACCATCGCCTTCAACGCCTTCTTCATCTTCTTTTTCTTGTTTAATAAGAAGAGGAACGATTTCGTTGATTTGAATGTAAGTTTCTGAATTGTCTTCCGCAGGACCAGAAATGATCAATGGAGTTCTAGCTTCGTCAATTAAGATTGAATCTACTTCGTCGATAAGAGCAAAATATAGTTTCTTCTGAACACGTTCTTCAGCACTGAATGCCATATTGTCACGAAGATAATCAAAACCAAATTCATTGTTTGTGCCATAGGTAATATCTGCAGCATAAGCCGCTTTTTTATCTTCATGGCTCATGCCTGCAGTGTTACAACCAACAGACATACCTAAAAATTCAAATAATGGACGGTTATATTCAGCATCACGACTTGCTAGGTAATCATTCACCGTTATAACGTGAACACCTTTACCCGTTAAAGCATGAAGATAAGCTGGTAAAGTAGCGGTCAAAGTTTTACCTTCGCCAGTACGCATTTCCGCGATGCTACCTTCGTTTAAAACCATGCCACCTATTAACTGAACGTCGAAGTGACGCATTTCAAAAACACGTTTGCTTGCTTCTCTTACCGTTGCAAATGCTTCAGGTAAAATGTCATCAAGAGATTCGTTTTCTGCTAGGCGGGATCTAAATTCTGCTGTTTTCGCTTTTAATTCTTCGTCGTTTAAACCTTCAAATTGCGGTTCAAGAGCATTTATAGCAGTAACGATTTTGTTAAGTTGCTTAAGCGTGCGTTGGTTTCGGCTACCAAATAATTTTGTTAATAATGAAGAGATCATATTTTTCAGCTTTACTTCTGACTGTTCTTATAATGAAAACAATCGGCAATCGCCGACTGTTTAGTTATTGTTCAACTAGACGGGTTGTGAAATTTAACAATTCACGTTTTGACTAATTGGCTTTGCGGTAAACATAAGGTAATGGATCTATTTGTTTACCACGTTTTAATACTTCGTAATGAACATGAGGTCCGGTTGAACGTCCTGTACTGCCCATTTTTCCTATTGTTTGGCCCTTAGTGACTCGGTCACCAACGTCGACTAATAATGATTTATTATGTCCATAACGAGTGATCACGCCTTCGCCATGATCGATCTCTACCAAATTGCCATATCCGAAGCGACTATCTGCCCACGTTACCACGCCAGCACCCGTTGCTACAACATCTGCTTCTTCATCTCCGGCAAAATCTAACCCTTTGTGCATAGCAGGCATACTTGTAAACGGGTCTTTACGTACGCCAAAATACGAGGATAACCATCCAGACTTGATTGGTCGCCCTGAAACAAATATTTCTTCTTCTATATGGGTATTCATTAAGATGGATTCAAGTACTGCCATTTTTCTTTCTTGCCCATCAAGTTTAATCAACATGTATTCCATTTCTTGAAATAAACCAGCGACGTTTGCTTTTACGTCTTGTGCCGTTTCACCCGTTGGCCCACCGATGTTAGACTCTAAATCAAAATTAAACTCTTCGTCTGGAATGTTAGCTTGAGAAGCAACCCTAGAGGCAACAGCATCTAAGCGATTGACTTGACCTTTAATTTCTCCAAGTTTTAACGTTAACGCGCTAATTTGATGTTCCGCTTGAGTTTTAAGTTTGATGAGTTGTTGTTTTTCAACACTATATTCTGTTTGTGCTAACAGCAATTGATTTCTAACGTGTTGAATGTCACCTTTGTCAGCTATAACATTACTTACCAACCAAGTTGTTACAATTAGGAAAACAGCCACTAATGGTAGCCATTGTGCTTTAGGCATTTTAACCTTAAAGCTTGCATTCTTTCCTTTATAAATAAGTGTTAAACTCATTAACTAAACCTAGTATTGATGGATTAATGTTTCATGAAATCGCCGAAGTCGCTTACTGATTTGCTTTCGCATGGTAAAACCAGCAAAAACTTAGCAAATTATCAACAACAAACGAGCAATTTTCGAGCCATTCAAAATTTGCTTGTAACAGTATTAGGCGACAATATCGCTCAAAATATCATTGTAAGCAACTTTAAAAACTCAATATTGTACCTTGAAACACCTTCTGCCGCGATAGCAACTGTCTTTAAAATGCACCAGTCAAATGTCCTTTCTCACGTGCGAAGAGAGATCAGCGCTGGTACCGTAACGGTTCAAATGAAAGTGAGTCCCAAATCAACTTTGGTTAACAGCAGTAAACTGAATCATATTGTTTCTTCAGAGCCTAAGTCATTACGTTCTAGTAAATCTTTACCAACTGGCGTGATTGACTCAATAAATACCATCGCAGAATCAAGTGACGAGAAGTTAAAACAATCCTTATTAAGACTTGCTCAACATAGAAAAACCTAACTTAAGCACATCTTAATATTGCTGTGCTGTGCTCAGTTAATTTAATATACCCAGTTAACCCAGTTCCCAGTTTTTAGCTTCATGTTCAATTTTTTCAAGTTCATCGATTAACTCAAACAATTCTGGCTCAATCAGCTTAATCTTGCTGTTGGCTTTTAATGAGATCTCAATTTGCTCTGCTAGTTTCTTGAGTTTTGGGACCCCCGTATAACAACAGGCTCCATGGAACTTATGAACGACCTTTATTAGCTCTTCAACATTCTTGCTGTCTAACTCTTTTGATAACTGCTCAAGTGTACCCGGTATGCTTTTCACTAACATTTCTAACATTTGAATCGCCAAGTCTCTTTTGCCAGCGGCTCGCTGTAAAGCCATAGGCCAATCAATATGGTGATAACCTGCATATTCCGGAGCCGCACCAACATCTACAACTTTGATTTGTTCCGCTTTTTTACTTGACGTTAAGTTGTAACCGCTGCCTGCAAACTCGATTAATATTTGTCTTAATACGCCCTCGTCAATTGGCTTAGCTAAATAGTCATGAAAGCCACATTCTGAAATCGCTTCTTGTTCTTCAGGGGCAGCATGTGCAGTTACAGAAATCATTGGAGTGGTTTCATTCAATGACGATGATTTTATTAATTTACAAGCTGTAATGCCATCCATTACCGGCATTTGAATATCCATAAAAATAACGTCGTATTTATGCCTTTGAGCCATTGTGACCGCTTCTTCACCGTCATATGCGGTATCTACTACAACCGCAAGCTCCGTTAATAACGTCGTCAATAGTTTTAAGTTGGATTTATTATCGTCAACCGCAAGTACTTTTAATCCCTCAAATGACAAAGTATTAACTTCTTTTTCTTGTGAATGCGTTTGATAAGGTCTTGCTAACTCTTCAATTAACTTTGTGTGATTAACGGGTTTACTAATGCAAGATGTCGCTCCGGAGCCGATTAATGCTTCTTTTAAGTTCGGACTAATACTACCAATCATCGCGACCACATTTGGGCAATATACTTTTGCTTCGCTAACTAACTGTTGGAGTTGGCCTAACGTACTTGGCGAGACATTTCTTGATATTAATACCAGTTCAAAACTGTCTTTAAGGTGTTTACTAAAATCACTATATTCTGAGCAACTGGTAATTTGTAAATTGGTTAGCTCCGTTAATACAGCAAGGGTGTCTCCAAGCGATTGAGCATTATTATCAAATATTAACAGCGACTTATTATTCAAAGGCTCGACTGGCAGTGGTTGAGCAACAGAGACATTATTTTCTTTAATTACGACATCAAAGTAGAAGGAACTACCTTGGTCTTTTTCACTGGTAAAGTGAATATTACCACCCAACAATTCAATCAATTTTTTACAAATGCTTAAACCTAATCCTGTACCGCCATATTTTCGTGTCACTGAACTATCCGCTTGACCGAAGGCTGCAAATAACTTTTTCTTACCCGCATCATCAATGCCAATACCGGTATCAGAAATGGTGAATTTAATTCGATGACCTCGATCATCATTACCCTGATACTCCACATCGAGTCTAATAAAACCATGATTGGTAAACTTAAGTGCATTGCCCATTAAATTAATTATAATTTGTTTTAGTCTATCTGGGTCGCCACGTAATGCGTCTGGTGCCGCAGAATCAATACCGACATGAACTTCTAGGCCCTTTTCAAATATTGCCGGAACCATTAGTTTCATGACTTCATTAACCGTGTCGCGCAAAGAGAATGGAATGGTTTCGACCTCCATTTTACCGGCATCTAGTTTCGAGAAATCGAGAATGTCGTTAATAATTCGCAACAAATTTTTTGCAGATGATTCAATGGTTTCTAAAAAGTCGTTTTGATTGATATTTAACGGAGTTTTCTTCAATTGCCTTGTGAAGCCCAATACACCATTAAGTGGTGTTCGTAATTCATGCGACATGTTTGCCAAAAATTGTGACTTAACATCGTTGGCCGCTTGCGCATCTTTTCTAGCAATGCTCAATTCTACGTTTTGTTCTTCTAACTGTTCTACGGTTTGTTGTAACTCTTGAGTATGTTCACTGATATTATGTTCTGCAGATTCATTGGCTAAATGTAGCTTTTTATTCAAGTCATTAATGCCAATTCTCAATGTTTCTAGCTCAGCCAGCATAGGTTCTACGATCCGGTGCTTTGTATCACCTTTTAAAATTTTGCTTATCGCTTTATTTATCCGAGTAACAGGATTGATCAAACGTTGAATAAAGGTTTGTGCAAATGCCAGGCTAATGAATAACGCAATGATCAAAACACTAAACATAAGCAGTGCGGAAGAGTGTTGTTCGAGCAATACTTTATCGCGGCTTAACTCAACCACAAGATAGCCATAAAGGGCACGTTCGGCGCCTTTTACCATTAATACAGAAGGGTCCGCAACGTTGGTTCCCCAAATTGGGGTTCGTACATAAATAATAGAATCCGAGACTTCGATTTTTGATTGTGCTGGAATCACTTTTCCAGCGGGATAACGAGCTAAATCCGATTGTTGATGCTGGTTAGTCGACAAATAAATATTATGATCTGGTGTAAAAACACTAATGCTATGGATCGACGGACTGCCTCGACGATGAGCTAAATCTAGTGCCTTGGCAAGATAGTCTATATCACCATTCTGGATGCTTTTTCCGCTTAACATCGCGAGTGGCTCAGCCAAATAAAGTCCGCGTTCCATTAAAACATCATTTAATTCTGTGTGTCGTTTGTAGATCAAAACTCCGCCCAACAGCAGACTTATAAAAAGCGTTGGTAAAATAATGATAATAAACGCCCAATGACGCATCGAAAGCTGAGATTTCATGAAGTATTTTCGAGTATAATAAAAGTTCGATAGATATAGCTATAACTTAACTCAAAGCGGGTGCGCACACAATGGCCAAAATTTTTAAGCCGACAAAACAAAATAGAACCAGAAAACATGCATCTGCTGCTAAACA
>CAWUUQ010000264.1:0-3823 GCA_963925625.1 uncultured Psychrosphaera sp. | reverse complement strand
GGCGCAGGTAGAATGATTGAGCCAAGCGAAATGGTTGAGCGCACAGTTATATTAGATCAATTATTACAGACTAATACTTTACAACAGCCTTGGGTTGGGAAAACCATCACAATTACTGCAGGTCCAACTAGAGAGTCTATTGATCCTGTACGATATATTTCAAATCACTCAAGTGGAAAAATGGGTTTTGCAATTGCACAAGCTGCGGCGTCTCTTGGCGCTAAGGTAAACCTTATTGCAGGCCCGGTTTCATTGGCAACCCCGGAAAATACGTTACGTTATGATGTGCAAAGTGCTCAAGAAATGCATGATGCGTCCATCGAGCTTGCACAGCAGTCGGACTTTTTTATCGCTTGTGCTGCGGTGGCCGATTATCGACCAGAACAAGTTGCTGATCAAAAAATCAAAAAAAATGACGACGCTATGACCGTCGTTATGACAAAAAATCCAGATATAGTTGCTGATGTTGCTGCTTTAAAACAAAATAGACCCATTGTGATTGGATTTGCCGCAGAAACTCAAGATGTGGAAAAATATGCCATGGGCAAACTTCGCAAAAAGAATTTAGATATGATTTGTGCGAATGACGTGTCAGTATTAGGTCAAGGGTTTAACTCTGATGATAATGCCTTAAAAATATACTGGGATGGTGGAAGTAAGGACTTACCTTTAAATAGTAAGCAACAACTTGCATTTGATCTATTAAACACAATTTATGATAACTATTTACACGCTTAAATTAACTATTATTGCCGAGGGGAAGTATGCCTGCTGCTAAAAAAGGTAACCGTAAAGAACAAATTCTACAATGTCTTGCGGAGATGTTAGAAAGCCATTCAGGGCAAAGAATTACAACTGCAAAATTAGCGGAAAAAGTAGGTGTATCGGAAGCGGCACTTTACCGTCACTTCCCAAGTAAAGCGCGGATGTATGAAGGTCTAATTGAGTTTATCGAAAATACATTATTATCACGTATTAACGTTATATTAGACAAAGATAAGACTACTGAAGGTCGTATTCAAAATATCATGAAACTAATACTTGGTTTTGCTGAAATGAATCGCGGAATTACAGCAATTTTAACGGGTGATGCCTTATTAGGTGAACACGATCGTTTGAGAGAACGAGTAGTAACCTTATTTGAAAAACTAGAAACACAATTTAAACAAGTGCTTAGAGAGCGTAAGTTAAGAGAAGGGAAAAGCTTCCCTATTGATGAAGCGGCTTTGGCCAATTTATTGCTTGCCTATACTGAAGGCAAAATGAACCAATTTGTTCGTTCTGGCTTTAAGCGCAGTCCTATGGAAGGGTTTGATGCACAATGGCTTGGTTTTAAGATGTTCTGGTAGAGAGCCTTTTAACCATTAAAAAATAATAATAAATATGTCCGTAGTAAGAGCAACCTCTAAAGCATTCTGTTACCTGCTAGTATTATTGCTAGCGGGTTTATGGCTAAAGCCACATGCAGCTTTTGATAAAATGCCAATTAACTCTGCGCCTTGGCTGGATGTTGTAGGCGTTAATACTAAGCTTTTAAGCTCAACTCCCGCTAATGCTACTGCAATTTCTGATGCTAAAATTACAAAGGGTAATTACGGACATCATGAGTTTTCGGCTTCAGCGTCAATTAAAAATGTCACACCACAAATGTTGCATTGGTTTTATATGAATCAAGCGGAGCACTCTTTACGATATAACGATCAGACTATGAGTTGGTTCATGCTAAGCCATCCCTATGAACATAGTGATATTCGTATTATTTCGTCTCCGGATGATAGATCAGACCAAATTATGTTTGGCACTATCTTTGAACAAGATGAAGTGTTTTCTGGTCATAAATGGAAAATTCAATACCAAGCGCGTTCTTTTGGCGATAAAGGCATGACGCTCGATATTTTGCATTCAGGCTTAGTGATAGGACAAATTAATTATAAATTTGTGCAAAGCAAACACGGCACTAATATCTACCTAAATGGTTCATTGGGTATTGATCTTCCTGTCATTGGCCAATTAAGTAACTTCTACTTATTTAATAAAGTCTATCCGTCCCATCTGCTAGAACATTGGATAACGCACCTGATTGGGTCATATCAGCATTTAGAGGAATTAATTCCTGCTCTGTATTTACAACGCAACAATGCGAATTATCAACTAGGATAGGGATTCTCCTTTTAAATGGAATTTAAATGAAAGTAACGTTTTTACTTTTTTGTCTACTATATACTGCCATGACACAAGCGCTTGTTTTGCCTGAAACCGCAAGTGGTAACATTAAGCGCATTGAACTGTTCCAGTCGGCTTTTGTACCCGCGCGTAATATTGACATTTGGTTACCAGATAATTACTCCAGCCTTACCAAATATGACGTGCTTTATATGCATGATGGCCAGATGTTATTTGATGCAAACACCACTTGGAACAATCAAGAGTGGCAAGTGGATGAAATAGCAGGAAAATTAATGGCAGAAGGCAAGGTTCGGCCTTTTATTGTTGTTGGGATTTGGAATGCTGAGTCAAAACGTTACCCTGAATACTTTCCAGAAAAGGTATATCGTGGACTGCCAACAAGTGAACGACTGTTAATTAAAGCTAAGTTAATAATGCAATCCCTCTCATTGGCACCAGTCGGAGACTTTTATTATGGTGATCAGTACGTTAAGTTTCTTACCGATGAACTTATTCCTTACATAGAAAACAACTTTAGTGTTAACAAAGGTCCTCAACATCGATTTTTAGCGGGTTCAAGTATGGGAGGGTTGATGTCGTGGTATGCCCTTTTTGAGCGCCCTGACATTTTTGGTGGTGCCGCTTGTTTATCCACACATTGGCCTGGAATGTTTGATATTAACAACCCATTTCCAAAAGCCTTTGAACAATATATTACGAACAACATTAATCGTTTAAGTAACCACAAAGTGTATTTTGATATTGGCGACCAAACATTAGATGCTCAATATCCGCCATTACAAAAACAAATTGATGCTATATTTAAAACATCTTATGCTAGTGAAAACTGGCGCAGTGAGTTATTTCCAGGTCATCAACATGATGAGTCTTCTTGGGCTAGTCGCTTTCATTTACCGTTATTATTTTTGTTTGGAAATAAGGAAAATCAGTGAAAACACACTTTCGCCAGTCTCGACATAAAGAATATGTGGGTGATAAACATGGCAACTTATATTACAACCACCTGAAATATTTTGAGTTTCACAATTATCCAGGTCGTAAGTTGCACCAAGTATGGTGCATCATTGTAATTTTATTACTTTTAGCGAAACTGGATAACCTGTTTGCTTTAAGCGTCTTTTCCGGTGTTGGAGGCCTTTACGTTTTATATTTGGCTTTGTTTACTTTGTATCTATTAACCAAACAGATTTGTCGTCATAAAGGTTATTTTATGTACCCAACCTTTATGATTAACTTTCTTAAAAAGCGCCGTAAAAGCCGCGAAGCCTCAGAACACACAGCATAAATTTAGTTTTGCGCCTGCCATAACGCTGAGTACAGTCCATTTGATTTGATAAGCTCAGCGTGTGAGCCCTGCTCCGCTACTTCTCCATGATTTAAAACCACTATATGGTCTGCATCTACAATCGTTGATAATCGGTGAGCAATCACCAACGACGTATGCCCTTTTGATATTTCTTTTATTGACTTAAGTATGGCCTGTTCAGACTTCGAATCTAGTGAAGACGTTGCTTCATCAAATACTAAAATCGGAGGCGCTTTTAACAATACTCTAGCGATAGCAACTCGCTGTTTTTCTCCGCCAGACAGTTTTAAACCTCGTTCACCCACAGAGGTATTTTCTCCATCAGGTAAC
>CAWUUQ010000263.1:0-2755 GCA_963925625.1 uncultured Psychrosphaera sp. | reverse complement strand
GACGCTTTCCAAATGGTGATGAATTCATTCGCTCGAAGCGTAGAAGCCCATACTTCTTATCTATCACCCCGAAGAGCAGATCGTTTTAAGGTTGAGATGAATCTTGAACTAGAAGGCATCGGTGCAGTACTGCAACCTGTCGACGAGTTTACCGTAATCCGTAGCCTAGTTCCTGGTGGTCCAGCGGATAAAACAAACCAACTTAAACCAGAAGATAAAATTATTGCTGTTGCCCAAGGTGATGATGATTTTGTTGATATCATCGGTTGGAGATTGGACGATGTTGTTGAATTAATCAAAGGTAAAAAAGGTACAGAAGTTAGACTACAAGTTGTTAGAGGCGACAACGCTCCTGGCAATTCTAAATTAGTTCCTATCATTCGCGACAAAGTTCGATTAGAAGATAGAGCGGCAGATTCTCAAGTATTTGAATCTAAGACCGGCGAATTAGGCGCAAAAGTAGGTATTATTACTATTCCTAGTTTTTATAATAATCTATCAGAAGATGTTAAAGCGGAAGTTAAAAAGCTTAAAGATCAGAATGTTGAAGGGATAATTGTTGACCTTAGAGGCAATGGTGGTGGTTCATTGTCAGAAGCATCATTGTTAACAGGCTTATTTATAGATAAAGGTCCTGTGGTACAAATTAGAAATAGCATTGGAAATATCAGCCAGCGTGGTGATTATGACGGTGTCACTTATTATGATGGTCCTTTAACGGTATTAGTTGACCGTTACAGTGCTTCGGCTTCTGAAATATTTGCAGCAGCGCTGCAAGACTATGGTCGTGCCGTTATAGTTGGTGAACAAACATTTGGTAAAGGCACGGTTCAAGAACATCGTGGTTTAGCCCGTGCATTTGATCGCTTCGATAATAAATTAGGTTCTATTCAATTTACAATCGCCAAATTTTACAGAATAGACGGTGGTAGCACTCAAAATAGAGGAGTTATTCCAGACGTCGCTTTTCCTTCAGCAATAGATCCAGCCGATTGGGGTGAAAGTCAGGAAGAAAATGCCTTGCCTTGGGATAATATTCGTCCAGCTAAATACAAGACTTCTGCTACGATCTCAAGCCAAGTAGAATTATTAAACAAGCGCCATTTGAATCGAATTAAAAATGAACCTGAATTTAATTATTTGTTCAGTGATATTAAAGAATATAAAGAAAACAAAGATAGAAAATTCATTTCATTAAATGAAGCTGAACGTATCGCTGAACGAGAAGAGGACAAAGAAAAAGGTCTAGCACGTTTGAATGCTCGTTTAAAAAGGTTTGGTTTAGATCCGGTAACGTCGATCGATGACGACATTCCAGAAACAATTGAAGACTTAGACCCATTTATGGAAGAGTCGGCGAGAATTCTTGCAGATTTAATTGCTTCAGGTCATTTTGTAAACGTTACGCAGTAAAAGTTACCCGCTTAAAAGCAGCCTAGTGCTGCTTTTTTGCCACTAATAACAAAAAACAATAACAATAATAAAAACTTAAGGGGGACACATGACAACAAATGTTGATCATGGTCAATGGTCTAGTCGTTTGGCGTTTATTTTAGCGGCGACTGGTTCTGCAGTAGGTCTTGGCAATATCTGGAAATTCCCATATATCATGGGAGAAAATGGTGGCGGTGCTTTTGTTATCGTTTATCTAATCTGTATTTTTTCAATTGGTATCCCAGTCATGATGGCAGAGGTCTTAATTGGCCGCCGCGGACGTCAAAGCCCAGGTAACTCTGTACGTGCTTTAGCTTTAGAAGCAAAGGCAAATACTAAGTGGAGCCTTGTTGGTTGGATTGGACTAATTGCTGGTTTCCTAATCTTATCTTTTTATGCGGTTATTGCTGGATGGGCTATTTCATATATTTTTGAAGCTGCATCTGGAAACTTTGTTGACGCTTCTCCGGAAAAGATTCAAGGCATCTTTAACAACTTACAATCTGACCCTTTAGTACTTATCGGTTGGACAACGTTTGTTTTGGCAGTAACGGGTATAATTGTGGGTAAAGGTCTTAAAAATGGACTTGAACGCGCAGTTACTTATGCCATGCCAATTATGTTTGCTTTATTACTAGTCATCGCTGCTTATGCTGCAATTAATGGTGACTTTGCGCAAACATTGCATTTTATGTTTTATCCAGACTTCTCTAAATTAACCTTTTCAGGCGTGCTTATTGCATTAGGTCATGCTTTTTTCACGTTAAGTTTAGCGTCAGGCGCTATGATGATTTACGGCGCTTATTTACCACAAAAAACAAGTATTTCCCAATCGGTTGTTGCTATTGCAATTGCAGATACGGTAATTGCCTTAATAGCAGGTATGGCAATATATCCAATCGTGTTTGGTAATGGCTTAGAAGCAACAGCGGGTCCTGGTTTGGTATTTGTTAGCTTGCCAATTGCCTTTGGCCAAATGTGGGGCGGTACTGTTTTTGGAACTATTTTCTTCATAATGTTAGGTTTTGCAGCGTTTACTTCAGCAATTGCTATGGTTGAGTCTGCTGTTGCTTGGTTGGTTGAGCGTATGTCTTTCTCTCGTAGCAAAGCCGCACTAACAGCAGTGGTTAGTTTATGGTTTGTTAGTATGTTAACTGTGTTCTCTTTTACGGGGGCTGAATGGGCGAAACTCGACTTTGTTTTTGTTGGCAAACATGTCTCCAATTATTTTGAACTTGTGGATCATTTGACCGCTGACGTTTTATTACCGTTAGGTGGTTTAGCAACGGCTATATTTGTTGCTTGGGTTATGCAAAAAGAG
>CAWUUQ010000262.1:0-3914 GCA_963925625.1 uncultured Psychrosphaera sp. | reverse complement strand
AATTTGGCCTTCTCTAAATTTAATGGCAAGTTACCTGGATAAGAGTATTGTTCTGCAACCTCACTAGTTACCTTATTTACAGGCTCATCAAACGGCGGATTTACCCAGGGGTGTAGATGAGCAGCAAATTCAACTTGAGTCGAATCACATTTTTTAAAGTGCTCAATGACCTGTTGTCCTTGTTTTGAGTTAACAAACGCATAATCCATTGCAAAAACAATTTTATGGCCAAACGTTAAAAGCTCTTCACAAAGTGATATGAGCTCTTGGTGGTGTGTCACAGAAGTATTATTCTGAAAGAAACCTCCGTCCCAATCAAATTCTTCTTCTGTGTGTATGACAATTGTTAACTTTTGCATTTAAGGCCAGATTCTCTGTTTGTAACATCTAAAAATTGTATCTATTGCTGATGTGATGAGTTTATAACATGCCTCTACCGCTTTCTCACCTTTTCCATAAGGGTCGCTAATTTCATAAAAGTGACCTGCTTCTGCTGGAATAAAGTCTGCCAAATTAAAAATATTATTTGTTTGGTAGTATTGTGCCAACTTTAATTCATGTGAGTAATCAAAAACTATAATGATATCATTAGGATTAACATCTGTTTGTTTTAACCATTTAGATTTATGACAGTCTATATCAAGTCCAATGTTTTTTGCTTCAACCTTACATTCCTCTGGGCTACTTCTTTTTTCATTTTGGTGAAAACCAAATGAATCAATGTGCCAAGGTGTATTAGTTTTTTTGCACAACGCTTCTAAATAGATTGCAGCCAAAGGACTACGCATAATATTACCGTAACAAACAAACTTGATGTTTGGTTGATCTTCACTTTTACTGATTGCACTAATTAATTTATAAACTAGTTCTTTTTTATTAACTGGTTTAGAGCGTTTTAGTTTATGACCTAAACTGCTCTTATAGAAGTCTGTAACTTCTTTGTTAAAAGGCGCTTTATCCTTTTTTGAATAGCTATCAATTCTTTCTGTTCCAATTAAAAATCGACCAAAGCTTAATAGTCTTTGTGTTAACCGCCACGTTCCAGCTATGAATTTACCTTTCTCTAAATAATATTCAAATTCACTTTTTATATCATATATATCTGACGTCAAACTGCGGCTATAACGTTTTAGCTTGTAATCAGTGTTAGGGAATTCTCTAATGTACAACTTCCCTAACAAAGCTTCTGCATATAACCTAGGGAAGTCTACTCCAGCGAATATGGCAAGTGGTAAACTTCCCCAAAATCGAGCGTTAACTTCTATTAATATCCATGCTTGTGTTGCTGTATTTCGCTTAAACTCAAACATTCCCACACCAGTGTAATTGGTAGCTTTACACATTTTAATACAAGCGTTAGCCATTCCTTCATCAACTGGTATGCTTTTTCTGTAAGAACTACCGCCACCTGTTGCGGGTTCATTTACTCTAGTATGAGCAAAAAGGTATTGAACCTTCCCATTAACGGCCAACAATGACACACCTTCTCCTGTGCCTTCAAAAAACTGTTCAACTAAAAACTCTTCATCTTTATGCACATGAGATGTGAAGTCATTAAATTGAGTAGAGTTCTCTATAATCTCGACTTTCCCACGCTTTGACAGTTGCTCCTCACTAAATGATTGCATTGGCTTCACCACAAACTTTTTGCCAAAAGCGTTTTCAATATCTGAGTAAGTTTTTACTTTTAGTTTAAAAACCTCTCCTTTAGCAACCGGGACATCAACGGACACCGCAACGTCTTTAGTCGTTTGTTTGTCAAACAAATGGTCTAGGACTTCCTGATTTGAAATTCCTAACTTTGTGTGCGGTGGCAATTGTGTTTTAACGCTGTTGAGTGGGAATATTGCTCGTTCGTCACAAGGTAATACAATGTCATAGTGGTTGTTGTTGATAATGTTCACTACTGCTTCTAACCACTCACCTTGCGTGTAAGCTTGATAGTTTAAGCGATATATATGTTGAACATATTTACTTGTAATTGCTGGTGATTCATTGTCATAACAAACCACATCTACCAGATATCCTGCAGCGCCTAATGACCTTATTACTGATAAAAAGCTTCTAGTATCTTCGCCTAATACGAGTACCTTATTCATGGGTAAACTCGCATTTCATTTCTGTAATATTCGTCAAACCTAACGAGTCTATTTCTAAACACCAATTGACCTTCGTATTTTGCAAATCGATTCCTACAATATGATTTAAAACTTTATCTTTACGAGTACTTACCGCACAAACAAGTAGGTTCTGATTAATTATTTCTAAACCTGACATCGACGTTAGTGTTTCAATAAGGAAGTCTTGTATGTTTATGACTTGTACAACGTCACCACTTGCACTAAACCCTTTAATAATTCCGTGTGAGAGCGAAACAAATAAAGTATTTTTATGCACATGATAACTAGTCGTTAACCCACCAATTTCTACTTCTTTGGAATTACATTTTTCTTCACATATAAGCATTAGGCTGCTTTTTTGTATCTTCCATTTTGAATTAGAAACGTTAAACTCAAAATCAAATAATTCGTTTTTATTTTTAGCATCTTCAATGGGTAAAACAGAAACATTTTTAGCTATAAAGCTCATGTCTTCATTAATTACTAACTGCTGAAAAAACGTATCTTTTTTAGTCGTTGATTTAAGTTTAATGCTATTTACGGTTTTGGTATCGACCGTTTGTTGCCATCCAGCTTTTAATTTTCGTAATCCACGCTCTAGCTTAAATTTAAACTTATTTTTCTGTAGGGCTGCCAAATAAACTGGAAAGCTAGTGGTGCAAAATGAACGTTTATACCGCGAGTTTCCGCCCATGAAGTCATATAAGCTAAAACCTTTTTTTAGGTAATGTTCTATGGCTAAATAATGAGTTAACAAACCAGGTTTTCGTCCGTTTTCATTATTTTCATAATTAAATGAAGATAAATAGAATCGAACTTTTTGATTATAAATGAAGTTGTATAAGAAGCCGACAACATGTTCGCCTGCTGTTACCTTTAGTAGCTCGAATTTGCTATCTTTGAAACAATTCGTCATTAATTTTTTGTGAAAATTTACAAATTCATTATTAACAAACCCACTTCCAATTTTAGTCTTATTCCAGCGTTTTATATGCAGTTTTGATACATCTTTTAACCAAGACATCGCTTGATCAATATTCGTAGCACTATCAATTTTTATGGCACCAAATTCTTGATAGCTTTTAAGGCTCTTTCTAATCTGATAACGTGTATTTCTAGAAAGTGTATTCAAGTACGGTTTTTCATTTTCTCTAATTAAGTTTAAGTCGACTTGGTAACTTGTGGTGGCCCACTCAATATTCTTTACAAGTTTTGGGTGTTCATAATCTTGCAACACCTCTTTTGTAGAAACACCAATAATCAACTCATCCCACTCAGTTTGATCAATTAAAAACTCAGTTATTTTTTGCCTTATATATGGACGACTGGCGTTTTGAATTAAAAAATCATTATATTCAATCCAAATCTGATCCGTCGCCTTTATATCGGTTCGATGTAACAATAGGCGTTTACTGATAATCACACCGTTTCTGATTGTTAGGTGTTCAACAAGTATTCCTAAACCAACCGTTTGCCCGTCACTTATTACTTCTAATAGTTTCCATGGCTTATTTATAGTCTTTAACCAAGTACCTATCCAATACCAGCTTAAAAAGAATGATTGATCAGAACGTTGCTCTAATTCTCGCCATTTATGCTCGATTGTCGATGTAGGCAATTTGTCATGCAATATTATTTTTAGATCATCCATCTTCTTATGAATATTTCCTGTTTTGTGAAGGAATAATAGTAACCAATTACTTAAGCTGAAACCATTTTATTTATTTTTCAAAGAGCAACGGCTGGGTAGTTACACAACTGATAAAGATTGTCGACAACCAAATCTGCTTTAGT
>CAWUUQ010000261.1:0-3654 GCA_963925625.1 uncultured Psychrosphaera sp. | reverse complement strand
TCTAACAATTTCGACCAATGGCACGCGTGAACAAAACACCCTTCGTGATATTTCTGGTAGTCTAAAAGACTTGAGCGGCAAAATCGCTGGGAACGATCCAACTGGCCAACATGAAGATTGGAATAAGGCATTTTTAGCCTTTGGTGAAAAAGGTAGCCTAACTCCAGAAGCCTTAATCGAACAGTTGTTGGGCAAAATTGCAGACTTTGCAGAAACGGAAATTAACGGTGGTACTCGCGCTGACTTAAATGGCAATACAATTACCAAAATCTACTTAGGCAACGATGGATTAGACTATCAACAACTTGTTCAAAAAGTGTTATTAGGCTCAGTTACATTTTCCCAAGGCGCCGATGACTACTTAGACAATACCATTGACGGAAAAGGTTTATTGTCTCAAAACACCACATTAGTTGACGGAAAAACCTACACCGATTTAGAACATCAATTTGATGAAGGATTTGGTTATTTTGGTGGCGCTCGTGATTACTTATCATACAGCGACGATGAAATATCTGCTAAAGGCGGCCGTGAAGCATTTCAAGGCATGTACGATACAAATGCAAACACATTTATTGATTTAACTTCAGAGTTCAACTTCGGCCATTCAGTAAACGCAGCTAAGCGCGATCGAGGTACGGCTTCTAATGCAAACCCTACGGACTTTACAGAAGGGGCGATGCAGGCGTTTTTACAAGGACGCGCAATTATTGCAGCCAACGTTGGTGCGGAATTAACATCAGACCAAATGACAGAGTTATTAGCTCACCGTGACGCAGCACTTAGCAACTGGGAAAAAGCCATCGCTGCTACTGCCATTCATTACATCAATGAAGTAACCGCTGATTATTCAACCTTCGGTACTGCGGACTTTGGTTATACGGAATATGCTGACTTGGCAAAACATTGGTCTGAGTTAAAAGGTTTTGTTATCAGCCTACAGTTTAATCCGTACTCACCATTAACTAATGAAGCCTATGCAAACGTGAATGCATTAATAAAAGATGCCCCTGTGTTAACCGCGAGTGATTCCAATACTGATGTTGCCACTGAGGTTGAGGAATATCTTGCAGATTTGGCAGCGGCACGATTAGCGCTTCAACAGGCGTATGAGTTTGATGAAGCCAATATGGTAGCTTGGTAACTAAAGTTTTTAATCACTGAAAGTTGTATTTGTGCCAACGTAGGTTTAGTTAAATACGCTTTATAATGAAATGAAATGAAAGGAGAACAAAATGAAATGGAATCTTAAACCAACATTACAGGGCTTTTTACAACTTTTAGAGAACCGTGCAACCAGTATCAGTATTAAACAAGTGTGTATAGCATCATTAATATTACCGCTACTAAGCGCCTGTGACCCTACTTTCGGTAGCGATAAAGGTTATTTTGATGATGACAATTATGAAAATGTATATATTAGCGATGATCACGTGCAATGTAATGACTATCGTTTACCGATCTCTGAAACTAAAGAATATTTAACGAGCCAAGGTATAAAAGTCTATGCAAAAAGCTGCGGCGACCTACATCTTGTCTACGCTACCGTTTGTGGAAATGTTTCAGGTAGCATACATATTTTCGCAATAGATAAAAAGCATGCTGATGATGCAGAAAATTTGGGATTTACAAAAGAGTCAAGTGACGGACCCGGCTTTAGTTATCGTGCCTGCGACAGTAATTAACGAATTTCTGTTGCTCATAAAGCTAAATCAAAGGTTGACATAAGTCAGCCTTTTTAGGTTATTAGATGATTATAAAACTTATTCATAACAGACTGATTTTACTAGAAAATTAAAGGTTATAATTGATGCGGACAAATAAATTATTCATTGCAGTGTTAATATTAACAATGTTAAATGGCTGTAGTGATTCAGTGTCTAGTACGGAAGGCACTGACTTTAGTGGCAAGTTACCTGACTCGGCGAATGGCAATAACAATTCCGCCAGCAACAATACCAACAACAATGGCGCGCTCAATTTTTCTAAAACGTCATTATTAGCGGATCTTACCGATAATGTGTTTGTCCCTACCATTCAAAATTTTAATACGTTAAGCCAAAACCAAGCAAATAACGTCACAGAATATTGTGCTGACCTTAAAACAAACAGTATTGAAAATGACGAACTAAAATTACAAGCACAACAAGCTTGGCGCGACTCAATGACATCGTGGCAAAAACTAGAAGTAATGCAAGTTGGGCCTTTGGCAAGTAACGACAATTTTTTACGTAATCAAATATATTCGTGGCCTGTAGCTAGTCAATGCGCCGTAGATCAAGATGTTGGACATTATGAAAAAGGCGACATTTCCGGTACTCAATATGACATTACTAAACGAACATCAACACGAAAAGGCTTAGATGCACTTGAGTATTTGTTATTTGCCCCTTCGCTAGATCACAGTTGTGCAAGTGATAACTTTGCCCCAGCTAACTGGAATCAACGTGCCGATATTGAAAGAAAAATAGCTCGGTGTGAATTTGCGGTAGCCGTTGCCGACGATATTAAAAACTCTGCACAGTCATTGGAAGATCAATGGCTAATTGATGCTAAGTTTACGACTGAATCGGGCAGTTATGTAAATATTTTAAAAAGCCTCACAGCAGACAATGGCAATGGCGAGTTTGAAAATATAGATAGCGCCATTAATCATATAACCGATGCTTTATTCTATATCGATAAAATCACCAAAGACGCAAAAATTGGCGCGCCCGTTGGTTTACAAACTAACAGCTGTGGCACTGCGACCTGTGTGAAAGATGCTGAGTCGACTTTGAGTAATCACTCACTGCAAAACCTAAAAGCAAATTTAGAAGGCATGTTAATGGTATTTGAAGGCACTGAGCCAACTTCTCAAATAGCCTTTGACGATTATTTAACGGCAGTAGACGCTGAATCAATCGCCACTACAATGAAGGCAGACATTACAGCTGCAATTATGGACATTGAAAGTTTTAACGCAGATTATGAAGACGCCATACAGAATGATCCTGCAAAAGTTCAAGCATTGTTTCAGAAAGTAAAAATCATAACCGATAATTTAAAATCAACTTTCATTACATTTCTTTCCCTTCAACTACCGAGTTCCTCTGCCGGAGATGCAGACTAATGATCACATCTAAACCAGTTTTTGTTTTAAGCTTTTTGTGTTTTACGTTTTCAAACTCTGCAGCGGCGGAATTACTGTTAGATAAACAGTCGGAAGCTGAAACGGAAAAACAAAACGGGATTGAACATATCCAAATTATTGGTCGCGACAGTCAACTTCGTACCGAAGCGGGTTCAGCAACACTTATTGATGAAGCCTTATTAGAAAAGTATGAATATGATGACATTCATCGTGTATTGGCAAATGTACCGGGCGTAAATATTCGTCAAGAAGACGGTTATGGCTTGCGTCCTAATATTGGTTTTCGAGGCGTAACACCGGAACGTTCTAAAAAGATCAATATTTTAGAAGATGGTGTGCTGATTGGCCCTGCCCCATATTCGGCTCCGGCTGCGTATTACTTTCCTTCTGTCGCTCGAATGACATCGGTAGAGGTTGTTAAAGGCCCAGCGGCAATAAAGTATGGACCTAATACCGTCGCTGGCACGTTAAACATGACTACAAGGTCTATTCCTTATGCCTTTGAAGGTCAGCTAGACATC
>CAWUUQ010000260.1:0-6813 GCA_963925625.1 uncultured Psychrosphaera sp. | reverse complement strand
CACAATAGATTGACGACGGCGTTAGACCTAAATGAAAACTTTTCTTATTCATTGTCATTTGAATTATCAGTCTTTACTAACGCTCCGCTTCAAGTGTTAACTCAGGATAAAGCTACTGAAGAACCGAACCCGTTTAATCTTGATTATTTTGATATATTTCTATCACCTGGTTCTAGCGCAAGATATGATGAAAATAATGTACTTAATAACACTTTAATCGACAGAATATACATTAGTGAAAACAAAGACCTAGGCTTGTTTGAGTTTAACTTGGTAGATACTTTTGATTATAATGAAAATTGGACATTAGAGTTTATCCTGTTTAAAGGTAAAGAATCTGGCTTTGATGATAAGTTCGGATCTAGTTTAATAATCGATAATGTGATGTTAACGTCAACACCAAATAACGTTCCAGAGCCTATGTCATTATTCTTGTTGGCTGCTGGACTGTTGCTAATTCTAAGAAAACGATGAAAATAGAAGTAAGCAATAGACCTGACACCACGTTAACAGAGTTCCTCAGTAAACAATTAGTCGCTTTTAATAAAGAAAACTGGGATGTCAGTGAAAGACATCCCATTTCCGCGCAAGTACTATCGCCATTAGATTTAACGAACTCAAAATCGACTCAGTCAATATTAGCAGGTGCTTCAGGCACAACTTTTGGTAACTGGCTTCATATAGAAAGGCTTTGGGTTTCAGAAGAACTAAGGGGAAATAAAGTTGGCTCTAAAATTTTATTGGCAATAGAAAACGCGGCTAAAGAAAAAGGCTGCACCCATAGCATGCTAGACACCTTAGAATTCCAAGCTAAACCGTTTTATGAACGTCACGGTTACCAAGTCCAATGGACACAAGAAAACTATCCAAAAACCGGCAGTAAATTTTTTATGACTAAAGCTTTGTAAGTTTTAATGCTTGTAATGAACAGTATTAACTAATTACATGGAGTCACATTTCAATATGCACATAATGTATATTATGTTAAATAGGATGCGTAGTTACTTTAGCCCACTTCATTACTCCTCTATCGTTATATTATCCCAACCTATGCTGCTTACTACCGCCTCAAGTTTCATTGGTCGATACTTAGAATCCGATAAGTATCTTTGCTGAACCGAAATATGGATAGCTGTTGGTTTGTCTTCTATGACTAGAGGCCGGTGAAATTTTCTACGTAAACGAAAAGCTTTTGTTCTAGATTGGTGTATTTTTGCTAAAGGATTGTTAGTCAGTGCTTGAATTAAATAAGGCTCAATCTTTAATCCCGCATTATTAGCTTCTCTTAACATCCATGCTAAAGGAAGATCAGATGACTTGTCGTTGCTTTTTTTGTCAGGTGCGTATGAGCCACCGATGTCTGAATGAACACCAGCAAACCAAACTTGTTTAAGGTTGACGCTTGTTCGGTTTTCCCAAATTGTCGGTTCAAAATCAACCCTCAATTCGTCAATGGCTAAGGCATGCCTAGCTACTTTTATGTTAGAACCCATTTTTACGTCGTAGAATTCGTCGTTCCCGTCGAATAACCCCATAAAGCTGAAAGGTATGCCAAGCGCACCTACAGTATCCCAAACGCCTACAAACTCAATCGTTTTACTACTATGTGAGTATGAATTAAAAAAGTCGACTGCTTTTTCGCCACTTGGTTTACATCGTCTACTCGGATCTTTATAGATAGTCCAGGCTTCTTCTATTCGGTTTGCATGTTCATTTTTAAGTAGCCCGCAATTATTTATAAGCCCCGTTAATGCTCTTACAGTGTAAGCACCGCGGCTGAAACCAAAAAAGTATAAATTGTCATCAGGGTTAAAATTTTGAACAATATAACGGTAGGCGTCTTTTATATTCTTATGAATGCCCTTACCTATTGTGCCTGCAGACACACTGTCATGGTAAGAGCCTAAGCCCCAATCATAAAAGACATGTTGGTCTTCGGGGTTAATTGCTCGAGCTATGCGAAGTACATTCGTGGGGTGTTCAGTTAGTCTATTTTTCTCTGGTCGATTCCATGTTCCGTCACTGCATATAATAATATTAGCCATAATAGTCATGTCCATTGATTTTTGACTGTACATATATTGAACAGCCCATTTATGACAATTACATAAACAGACCGTTTTAACAACTTATGCTACTTAACGACTTATGCGATTTAAAAGACGAAACAAATTGTTGTTCAAAACCTAGCATCAATAAAAAATTGGGTTTTAACGCAAGTTAATTAATATACCCTGGTGCTATTGCGAGTTGCGTAACGCCAGATAATGATGATCGGTTATTCAAATGTAATTGATACTCTGGTGACGTTAAAGACGCATCCAGTGTGCAATCAACATTCCATCGACGTAATAAATAACCGGCCATCGCAGCCCTAACCTTTAAACACATTTTTCCATCTATCATGCCGTAATCCATTTCTATTGCAGTGGAAAATTTTATGTTCTTTGGATGTGGAACGATCACAAGCTCCAGTGATTCTTGCCATTGTCTATCCGCTGACTTGTGCTCAAGCGCTGATACTTGATTAGAACGTATTGATACTTTACTAATACGTGTTAGAACAAAATCTCTAAAGCTTTTTGATTTTCTATCATAGGCGCGAACATGCCATCTTAAGCCATTGTCAACGATTGAGTGCGGTACTATGTCTCTTGCATTTGAACCGTTTGATAGCGATGTATATATCACATTCACTACGTTTCCATTTAACATTGCTTGGACGAGCCTTGCTATTACATTGATGTCTGGCGCGTTTAAATACGATGGCTGTTCCACTGGGAACTCTGTATTGTCTATCGCATCAAAACCATCAGATATTTGATTAGCCAACTTAATTAAGGTGCGACGTGCATCGTGTTTAAACAGAGGCGTAAACTTCTCTGATTGGAAATAACGTTTAACTTTATTGTCGTAATACAAATTATTTGGAGCTAAATCTTTATATAAATTAAAGTCGCGTGTGCCAGCAGATAAGCCGACTTCAAATTTTTTAATGAGATCATTACGGCATAAATGCCCTTTAAAAAATAAAGAAAAATCGATAAAGGCTAATCGTTGCTTTTGTGAAAAGCTAACATCATCTAATGAGGACGTGTCCATTGTTTCATTGTTATTTTTAGTCACTATACTACTTCTCGTTATTTAGCTAAATTTTGTCTTTAGTCAGAACCAACGACAGACCCGTTACCGTCACGTTTATCGAGCTGCATGATGACCATTAATACACAGGTAAACAGAACATCAGGCGATTCGTCTTTATTAACTATAATGACATGCGTATCACGTAACGATACCAAACGTTCGGAAACTGAAGCGATTTCACGGTTTCCATGTTTAATGGAAAATTCTAAGTCCAAGAAGTTTCCGGTTGCTGTTGCTCCGTCGAACATACCGCCGCTAACAGTGTAGTGTCTTGACCAAGATAGCCACTTTTTCTTGACAGTATAATTCCCAAACTGGGACGTTACGTCATAGGTAGGTCGAAGCGAAAAACGACGTCGTTTTAGTGTCGCAATTTCGGAATGGCTGTTGGTGATTCTCCACGTAGGTGAAAAGAAAAAAGACAACTCCCCACGTGCTGTATACAAACCTTGGTCATATTCGTCATTGATATCCATTTGACCACGTAAACTTAATAGTTTGTTTCTAATTGTTAATATCTTATTCACGAGTTAACTTCCTGTTCGCTCATTGTTATCGTAATGGTCTAGCATGCGCAGCAGCTCTGAAAATGGTGTTCATAAACATTACATTTAAGCCATCTAAATAAGCACGGGCCGTTGGTTCTTGCGTAAAACTAATAACCATGCCATTACCAAGGGGTTGGTGAATTAAGAAAGGTTTATAGGCCATTTGTTTTTTGTTTTCTGCCCAAAGGTAACCGCTCGCTAGTACGTCTTCTTCACCAGCAAACCACGCGACGTTTTTACCCGATGCTAGTTTAATTGGTGTGAATATGTCATTTCCATATGCTAAACCAACAACATTAGGTTTAACGCCAGCGGTTAACCAATGTTCTTGATCTACTTCAACATTAGCTAGAATGCCTGCGACAAAATCTGGTTGCTCTTTATTATTTTCGACAGCTTCAATAAGCTCTTTTTTACTTGTTAATAACACACCATCAACTAAAGCTTCTTTTTTGTCTTCTGCATCAGGATAAAGTGGTTCACCTTTTGAAATAGCAAGCTCTCGTTGCACATCTAAAAGCCCGATATCTGGATCGGCCGCAAATTGCGTTGCACCAGACATTGTTATCAGAACTCCACCTTTTTTCACCCAGTCTTTGAGATTGTCTGCGCCTGACTTACCAAGTGCATTATGATAATAACCATTAGGCAGTATAAGTACGTGGTAATTTTCTAAGTTGGCCCATGCAAGTGTACTTGTTCTTATGGCCGTTACCGGATAATTAAACTGACGTTCAATCACGAATCGAGTGTGACCTGTACTAAGTGAGCTTACTGGCGAATCCCACGCTATTGCTATTTTAGGAGCGACCATTGTTGGTGTATTATTACTACCAAAACTAGGTCCTTCAATTACCCAGCTTGTATCAACACCGTGCACTAATGCACCCGTTTGTTGTGCTAAGTTTGTTATTTTTGTTGTTAACGCGCCATGACTAAATGACGAATTGGCTCTACGTTCAACAATTAGCGAACCCGCTGGAAATGACTGTCCCCCCTTCATTTGAAAGGCTTTATCCGCCGATTTAACTGCAATGCCTTCACGTAGCGCTGCTGTTAAAAAACGGCCCGCAGACATATCACCCCAAGGAATAACAAAACCTACTTTTGCATCTGGGTTTACAATTTTCCCGGTCAAAGTATCAGCTTTATCGACGGCAGTACTTTTTATGTTTGGTGCTTTTCCGCAACTATCTACTGAAACGCCAAACATTAGCGGTAATGACCATCCTGTCACATCGTAAATTTCGTTGTCTAACTTACGTGCTCTGCGGCGTTCTTGTTCTTTTATAAAGTCATCAGCCATATCGACTTGTTTTTCAAATGTTGTTTTGATAAATCTACCTTTCGGCTGCGCTGAGTCGATGAAATAAGTGCCAGCTGAATAGGATTTACCACACATTTTGAAGTCTTCAGACGCCAAATTTACCGTTACATCATGTTCGGCCATCAATGAGGCCAATTTGTGAGCTCCGGCGCGATTAACCTTTTCTGCAAAAACATAAAAACGTGATGACTTATTTTCTTTACCTTCCTTAACTGCACTGTTTTGATAATTAACATAGTCGTTTAATAATTTATTTCTGTTTTTAGATGCACCTTCAAGCGTAGCGATAGAAGCAACAAAGTGCCTTCGTACCGTATTGTGATAGGTCATTACTTCGCCACTGCGTTTTCTAAAAAGTTCACCGCGTGATGAGGAGACTTCGAACGTTGAAGCCGAAGCACCATAAAAAGTTGGCCAACTGTCACCGTAACCCGGATAAAAAGCATCAAATATTTCGCGGGTAAAATAATCAAAACCGTTGGTATCAAAGTGTGCGCCTATGTTCTCACCAATAACACCCATGTTGTTAACTTGGTCTTGAGTCATATTGGGATTAAAAGGTTTTGCTGCGGGTGCAAAATAATAACTTTGATCACCGCCCATTTCGTGTAAATCGATGACCACAAGAGGACGATACTTATTCACCTCTGCAATGCGCCCTTTTGTCTCTGGTTGCGTTGCAGCTAACCAATCACGGTTCATATCAAAGAGATAATGGTTAGAACGCCCGCTAGGCCAAGGCTCATTATGCTCAGCACTCAACCTGTCTGCACTATGTTCTAAACCTACCGTTGAGTAGTAACGACTTGTAAATCGAGTTCTACCATCTGGGTTTTGCAAAGGATCAATAAAGACTAACGTATTATCAAGGATCTGTTCTACGTTGTTCTTTGCCGCTAAAAGGTAATAAGCGGTCATCATGGCTGCGTCGGTACCACTTATTTCATTGCCATGAACTGAATAACCTAACCATACTGAAGCTGGCAGCTTATTTACTAACGAGTCTTTAACATTTTGTATAGTGTTTTGTGACGAAAGCGTCTGCATGTTCTGTGCATGTCCGTCCAAATCACTTAGATAGTCAGATTTACCTATCGCTGCAAATATTAACTGCCGACCTTCCCAAGTCGTTGCATATTGCATGACTTTTATTCTTGATGGCGCCGCTTGTTCCAAAGCCTTAAAATAGCGCACCATATCGGCGTGTGAAGATATTCGTTGGCCTATTTCATAACCAAGAACTTGTTTAACCGTTGGGATGGAAGCATTGTATTCGGCGCCAGGCCACATCTCAGTCAAACCGGCTCGATTGGCAATTTGACTTTTTAACTCTTTGTTTGAACTCGCCATTAAAGATGTTGAAATAAGAGGAACGGCTAAAGCAATCGCCAAAACCGACTTTGAATATGTTAAACGCATTGAGTTCTTAATCCTTGTAACAAAATAATGACTATTCAGGTTGAAGATTAAATGTGCATTAAAAGAAACCACACGTCAATAAAAAAACCGAGCCCTGTAAACAAGTACAATATAGTACAGGCTAATACAGAAACTCGGTTTCAATTTGTTTGATTAACTAATTATTAAAAATTATTCCATAACCCACATTCTTGCGCCTTGAGGCGGCAAATAGAATTTATGCCACTGTGAAGAGATATATTGTGTATCGCCTGTCAAAGTATCAACATAATTACGATACCAATAAAGGTTATCTGTGGCCGTATTAACCCAAACATCTTGACCGTTACTACACTTGTTAATTCCTACCACGCCAGCATGATCGCGTTTAAACAG
>CAWUUQ010000259.1:0-22542 GCA_963925625.1 uncultured Psychrosphaera sp. | reverse complement strand
CCTGCAGCATCATAGTCTTCATGAAGAGTTAAAATAAGAAACTGGAATTCGTTATTAACATGACTAATTAGGTGACCTGTCGTTATAGTGCCGTCGTCGTTGCAAATTAAATGATTATCGACAGTGTTTAGCGCGCATTTTTTAAAATACTTAATTAACTCGGTTCTCAAACTATCCGTATTATCATGTGTAACGGCTTTGCCAGTTTCAAGATGTGTATAGGTAATAATTCGACCGTCATTGTTCACTCTAATGATAAATTGATCAATGGGTTTTAACATTGTCGTTACGCTAGCTAACAGGCTTGTCATCAATATGTCTAGGTCGCGAATTGAGGTAAAGTTTTCTATGTGTTTAAGGACATTGCCAGTTTTCATACAAAGCTTACGTTGAGTTATCTTTCTATAAATCTAGCATTAGATTTAATAACCGCACGAAAATCATAGAAAAATCACCAAATAAAAGCGACGAAAATAAGACACAAAAAAACGAGCTAATATTAAGCTCGCTTTTCATGATGATAAACTATTATCGCAATGCCTTATGAAGATGAAGATACTGCGTTTTTGTTCTTTTTGTATTTATACAAACCAATTAATGAGGCTGCTATCCAAAATATTTCGATAACAAAACTCGCTAAATTAAAGTTATAACAAAGACTAATTAACAGTAAAATGGCACCTGTTAAATTCATCATGTTGTAAGTAAGGCCTGTTGGCTCTACTTTATCTAACTGCATTAAAAAAAACGCGCCTACTACTAAAAAAGTACCAGACATACCGATAACGTCAAAAATGACATCTATCATGTGAAACTCCGAGAAATTCTAATGATCCAATAGACTGGCCCAACTCCCTGGGAAGGATCATTCTCACTCCGTGAAACAGCAACTGTATTTTATTGAATGAAGTGCGGTTCGCATTTCGGCAAGACAATACCAAGAAAATGCTTTTTTAAAAAGTATTTTTGTTTAATTTTAGGCATAATGCGCGCCCAGCATTTAGCGGGTTCGAAAAACACTTCATCATTTTATTAATTAGTTATTGTAGACAAGGCGAAAAACGCAGTGCGCTTATTAAAATCAGCAATTCATCCCGACGTAAATCCGTTAACTGGCACAAGCTTTAATCGAAAAGCCGCGCGTGCCATTGTACTTAAAGGTACTCAAATCTTAGTAATGTTTACAGCTCGTTATGATGACTACAGTTTGCCTGGCGGTGGGATTGATGATGGTGAGAGCCAAATCGAAGGGTTAATCAGAGAATTAACTGAAGAAACGGGTGCGCAAAATATTCGAGACATTAAAGAGTTTGGCCTATATGAAGAGTTTCGTCCTTGGTACAAATCAGGCTTTGATAGTGTTCATATGGAGTCATATTGTTTTATCTGTAATATCGACGACGAATTAGCTGCACCTAAGTTTGAGCAACACGAAATTAACAATGGTATGAAACCCGTCTGGATGAACATCTATGATGCGATTCACCACAACGAACAGACAATAAAACATAGTATTAAAAAAGGCATGTCGATAGAACGCGAAACCTTTTTATTACGATTAATCGCTAAAGAGATAATCAATACAAAACATTCCGCTATTTAATATTCCAGAATGCTATAACCAAAGACATACATATAATCAAAATGGATAGTAAAATACCGTTAACTTAACCTTTTCGGATTTTATGATGACTCGATTATTCTCACTCTCTTTGTCCAAACAGATTTTTATTGCCTTTGTTCTGGCCGTTATTGTTGGGTTATTGTTCAAAGACTTTTCACTTGCGATTAAACCTTTAGGAACCGCTTATATTAATGCCATAAAGATGGTCGTGGTTCCGCTACTATTCTTTTCAATTGTATCGTCTATTTTTAGTTTCTCTGATCCCGAAAAATTAAAACGTTTAGGGCTTAAAACCATTGGCGTGTTTTTACTCACGGCCTTTATTGCGAGTTTAATCGGTCTTTCCGTTGGTTTATCAAGTGGAACATTATTTGATTGGGATTCTGGCATTCAAATAGCTACAGTCTATGAAAACAAAAAAGTCATTCCCAACATAGGCGATGTGTTATCAGGCTTTATCCCTTCTAATATCATTGCTTCTATGGCCGATGGAAAAGTAATACCCGTGGTGGTTTTTTCTATACTGCTAGGTATTTCAGTTATTAAAACTGGCGCGTCTGCAACGCCATTTAAGGCCTTTATCGTCTCTGCAAATGACGTTATGGCCTCTTTAATGAGAATCGTACTGGCCGTTACACCAATTGGGGTCTTTGCCATAATGGCTTCTACCGTTGCTAAGTTTGGATTAGAGACGCTAATGCCACTTAGCCAGTTTATCCTCGCCGTTTATATCGGTTGTTTATTACATATTGCCCTTACCTACTCTGGTTTAGTTTATTTTTGGGGCAAAATGAATCCTGTCACCTTTTTTAAACACATTTTTGAAGCGCAAATAACGGCATATAGTACGTGCAGCAGTTATGCAACTTTACCGGTTACAACAAAGGTAATATCTGAAAACCTAAAAGTTGAAAAAGGCTATGCGTCGTTTGTTGCAAACATTGGCTCTAGTGCCAACATGGACGGTTGTGGAGGTATTTACCCGGCAATTGCCGCTATATTTATCGCCCACATTTATGGTATTCCACTTGATATGACAGACTATGCAATTATTAGCTTTACTGCAGTGATCAGTAGCATAGGAACCGCTGGTGTGCCAGGTGCAGCTTTAGTCATGTTAACCGTAACCTTAAATGCCGTAGGTTTACCGTTAGAAGGAATAGCCTTGGTTGCAGCAATTGACCGAATTATCGATATGATGCGAACGGCCACCAATATTACAGGTGATGCAGTGACAGCATTTATTGTCGCTAAATCGGAAGGTTTGGTAGATGACAATTTGGTTAATGATAGTTTGGATTATGACAGCTTGGATGATGACAGTTTTCTTGAAGAAAGCTTGGTTAACGAAGGTTTTGCTGGAAAAGTTTAGTTAAAAAAGCCTGACTCCATTTGTACCGTTTTGGGCAAGTCAGGCTTTTTTGTTATTTGTCTGTTTGTTAGTGCAGTTATGCACTGGCAAAACCGGCTGATTAACCTTTTGTCACTTCAAATAATACTTCTGGGTTAACCATCGTTTTCATTTCCAATACGTTACCGTTTGGATCTTCAATAAAAAACGTTTCTTGTTCAAACTTATCACCTACAAAACGTCGGTAAGGCTTATCAAGATACTCTAAACCGGCACTTTCAATGCGCTTTTTTAACGCCTGAAATTCAACTTCAGATAAATGAATCCCAAAATGTGGAACAGCCACCGCGCCCATATCAACATCATGACGAACCGTTGGTAAACGCTCTACACTTTGATGCAAAGTTAGTTCGTTGCCCCAAAAGTCGATATCAACCCAACGACCTTCTTCACTGTTGCCCGTTTTACAGCCCAGAATGTCACAGTAAAACTTTTTAGCGGTGGATAAGTCACCTGCAGGAATGGCGAGATGCAAACAATTAGACATAAACTTTCCTTTGGACCTTTAATTAAATGATAAATTAAACTTCAACTGATTATTAAACGAGACCCGACATCACAGAGCCTGCTCGCCGGAATTATACACCTTTTGTTTTTACCAAACATCTTAAGAAATCATAAATCTGCGCCTGTGCAGCTAAAACATAATACTAATCTGTTCTAAATAATTACTTAACGTTTTATTTCAAACCAATGACTTCATATTCGCCGGTTACTGATAACGTGACGGTGATCTGAGTATCTGTTTTGTTTTTCCAATACAAGCCATGAGAACCAGTAAAGGGTGTTGTGAAACTGCCTTTCATTTCATTCGATGTGGTAATTGCATAACTTTCATAATAACCGGTGGTGTCGCCTTCTGGTTCGCCGTGCAGATCAAAATACAAAGCATTTATTTCGGTATTTACGGAATTAGAACTAGCCTGCCATTCATAACTCATTTTTTTGAATTTTTGCATCGCAAATTTAAACTCAACACCGCGATTTGGTGGCACAACAATTGAAAATGTATTTGATTGAGTTGAATTTGATTGGGTTAAGTTTGAATGAACTGTCTCATCGCCCGTTAACTGTGTTTTGCCTGTTTCTTGCGAAGAAAAGACAGTAAGTCCTAATTTTTCACCTGCTCCAGTCAAATCAATATTATATTCAGCTGGCAATACAATGGTGATCAAAAGAACGGCAGCGATCGCAAGCGCGACTAATGAAGACTTGAGCAAACTTGGTTGTTTCGCATTTGTGTTAGTTTCACTTGCTGAAGGCTCACTTGTTGAGGTTTCATCTCTGTCTGGCGTTTGATTATTCATTTCTGCGATTATTCCTTTGTAATTCGATTTTACTTATTATTGCGTTCACTATTTGCTTTTGTTCTTTTGCTTTTTGTATCGTGCACTTATTTTGTTATTGGCTTTGGGTTTACAAGAAATACCCCGTCAATTGCATACCAATTAAAACAAATCCAGCCGCCATTAATAACGTATTTGCTGAATTCGAAAAGGTTCTAAATGAATCAAATCGTCGCCACAGCGTAAACAAAAGCAATATGATTGCCAGTGCTAAAAACTGACCAATTTCAACGCCAACATTAAAAGCGATTAAATTCTCTAACAGTCCTTCTTCACCAAGGTTAAAATCTTGAATTTTTGTAGCGAGACCTAATCCATGAAATAGTCCAAATAGGCCTATGGCCGCTTTTGCATTCGGTGAATAACCAAGTACACGTTTAAATCCACCTAAGTTGTCAAAAGCTTTGTAAACCACCGACAAACCTATAATGGCGTCTATCAAATAAGCGTTCACACTAATATTAAACAATACGCCTGTCATTAGCGTTAAACTGTGGCCTAAGGTAAAAATGCTCACATAAAGCAAAATATCTCGTGTTTTAAACAAGAAAAATATGACACCTACTAAAAACAAAAGGTGGTCATAGCCCGTCACCATGTGTTTAGCGCCAATGTACATAAAAGGCATAATTTGTATGCCTTCGCTGTTTTCTAAAAATGATTGCGTACTGCTATCCACACCATGTGCAAATGAGCCAAATGAAAGCACTATAAACACAAAAAACACGACTAAATAAAAACGTTTTAACATTTGGTTTTCCATAAAACATTGATCTGAAATACATCAAACCTATTAAAATACATTCGATTAAATGTGAAGCAAAAATGATGGTACATTAATTTGTAATTTAGCTCCATCTTCTAATTGCCGACAATCAACGATAAAAAGATCTCTAAATATAAATTTGTTTACAAAATTAAACACATTTTTCTGCACTTAATTCATGTAATTATGCTAATTTTATTATTCATACTGTTAATGAAAAATTACGTTTTAGTTAAAGAGGAAGTGCCTAGTGGAAAAAGTTATTCTGGTTACAGGCTCTACAGATGGTATCGGTTTTGCTACTGCTAAATCACTATTAGAATTGGGTCATAAAGTCCTTCTTCATGGACGTGACAATACAAAATTAGAGAATTCTAAAAGAGAACTTTTAAACTTTTATGAGAACTCAAAAATAGAGACCTATTTAGCCGATTTAAGCAACATGACTGACGTTGTAAAGTTAGCAAATGAGATTTCCAGATCCCACAACAAGTTAGACGTGATCATAAATAACGCCGGAGTATTTGCACTGCCACTAGGTCAAACATCCGAAACAAATGACGGCTTAGATGTTCGATTTGCTGTAAACACTATCGCTCCTTATCTCCTCACTATGCTACTTTTACCTCTTTTAAATGACAAAAGTCGTGTATTAAATGTTTCTTCAGCAGCACAAGCTTCTGTTTCGCCTGAGGAATTGTTTCAACCAAGCACATTGTCGGCCAATGAAATATACGCCAAAAGCAAACTAGCATTAACGATGTGGACCGCTCATTTAGCTAAAGAACATGGTCAAAAAGCTCCTGCCTTTATTGCCATAAACCCTAAGTCCTTACTGGGAAGCAAAATGGTTAAAGATGCCTTCGGGATAGACGGTGCGAATGTACAAATAGGAGCAGATGTTCTTGTTTTGGCAGCTCTGTCTGATGATTTTTCTGAGGCTACCGGATTATATTATGACAATGACATTGGCCATTTTGGTTTGCCACATGAAGATGCAAGCAACCCAGCTAAAAAAGTGGCATTAACCGAGGCACTTGAAGATTATATTGTACGTTATCTGTAAGCAGCTATTTTCGTAAAACTATTTTGATAAGTCAGTTTTGTTTCTTCTTTGCGCACTAAACTGCGGTAATTCCCAAGGTCGCATGGCTAACACTAATCCAACATGCTGTCTTTTCTCTAAAGGCAAATACTTAAAACAGAATGAGTTACTCAATAAAGCAGTGAGTTTAAGTGCAGATGGGACGATAAGTGAAATTTTATGAATACTAGGAGTGCCTAATAATAAGGCACTCTTTCAGTACTTTAGAATGAATTCAAACGTTAACGCTAGCAACGTTAAAGATGTATAAATTTTAATTATTTCAAAGCGCCCATTCTACTGCTTTATTTGCATGAATTGTGGTTGTATCGAGTAACATTGTTGGGGTGTCTTGTTGGTTCACTAACAAGCCTATTTCCGTACAGCCTAATATCACGGCTTCCGCGCCTTGTTCTGACAGTTCGTTGATAACCCTAAGATACTCGCCTTTTGAATGAGGTAACAACTTACCTAAACAGAGTTCTTTATAGATTACATCGTGGATGATTTTTCGGTCGGTTTCATTTGGTACAACGACGTCTAAACCAAAGTTAGTTTTTAACCTGCCTTTATAAAAGTCTTGTTCCATCGTAAATGCAGTACCTAACAAACCAACGGTTTTAATCCCTTGGTTAATTATTTTATCTGCTGTTGCGTCTGCAATATGTAACAGAGGAATTGTTATCGCACTTTCGACTTCTGAGGCTACGATGTGCATAGTATTGGTGCAAATAAGAATAAAATCTGCCCCTGCAATTTCCAACTTTTTTGCAGCGTCGACAAGAATTTTTGCCGTACCGTGCCAGTCTCCTTCGTGTTGCAGCTTTTCTATTTCTGCAAAATCGACACTTACCATCACTATTTTTGCTGAATGAAAACCGCCTAACGCTTCTTTTACCCCTTCATTTATCGCTCGGTAATAGCCTATCGTGCTTTCCCAACTCATGCCGCCAATCAGACCAATTGTTTTCATGTTTTATCCCAACTAAGTTCATTGTATATAGTGGCAGTGCTTATTGTAGTTGTGTTATTTAACTAACAACCACATTCCCAATACCAACAATAGTGCGTTCATTATTTTCAAAAACAGCTGCTTGTTTAATCGATCGCCAATTCGAATGCCAAGCCAATTGCCCAATATAGCCACGGGAAAAAACGCCAGCGCCGTCACAACGGTTTCAAATGATAATAAACCCAAAGACACGACACCAATTAGTTTGATGATATTCATAATGGCAAAAAACGCAGCTGCCGTTGCTACAAACTTAGTTTGTGCTAACTCTATAGCAGTAAAGTAAATAATTAATGGCGGACCGCCAGCATGAACTAAGGTGCTGGTGATGCCCGATGTTGCAGACATAATATAAGCACCAACGGGATTATTAATAAATGACAGCTTAAGCTGTTTAAACCACAGGTTTTTAATGGCGAATACGATGCAAATAACCGCAATAACTACACGTAAGTAGTCAGGGTTAATCTTGTCCATTAACAAAGTAGCGGCGATTATACCAATGACCGCCCCTGGAATTAACGCTTTTAGCAGTTGAGTGTCCCACTGCTTCCAGAAACTTTTAACACTCATTACATCGGCCATAATCAACAATGGTAACATTAATGCTATGGCTTCAATAGCGCTAAATTTAAACATTAAAAGGGGCACAGCAAAAACTCCGAGAGCGCCTGCAAAGGCAGATTTGGAGATGCCTATCAGTAACACCACGGAGGCGATTAACATTATTGCTGTGCTGTCCATAAACTCTTCCTAAACTATGCCTAAACTATGCCTAAGTTATGCCTAATTTATTCCTAAACTAATCATTTTCAGTAACAGGCGGTAAATCAAACCACAAGGCTTCAATGTCAGAATCTGCCAATACTCGCTCTGTTTGATTAGCCTCTATTGCAAAGGCATCACCAGCAGCAAACACAGAACCCTTAGTCGATATCTGGCCTTTTATTAGGTGTAAATAACCAATTCTGTCGGCCGTTTCTAAAGAAAATGATTCACCTTTTTTTAACACTAAACGATGTAAACTTGCATCTTGGTTTATTGATAAAGTATCACCTTCACCTTTTGGTGTGATTAGCGGCGTTAAAGGTCCTTTTTGTACAATGCGTTTTTGTTCATAACTTGGCTCAATACCTACAACATTGGGCTGTATCCAAATCTGCAAAAACTTTACCGGGTCAGAATCAGACGCATTAAACTCTGAATGCATTACGCCTCGTCCGGCACTCATACGTTGAACATCACCCGCGGGCACAACATATTTATTTCCGGTGCTATCTTCGTGTTTTAAAGCGCCTTCAATTACATAAGAAATGATTTCCATGTCACGATGACCATGCTCACCAAAACCTCTGCCAGCCATTACCATATCGTCGTTAATCACGCGTAATGCGGAAACACCCATGTGGTTTTGATCATAATACTGACCAAAAGAAAAGCTGTGTTTGCTATGTAACCAACCAAAATCCGCAATTCCACGGTCTTCAGCTCTTCTAATATATTTCATTTATAAACGCCTATAATTTGTTAAGTTAAAATCAGTTTATAATTCTATTTAAATGATTAAAATTAGCACTTTTAGGACTACACGTTCGGTTATAACGAATGATTAGTCGCAGCAAAATTACACGCTAGGCAAGTCATTACAAATTAGTCTTAGTTCTTCTATAAAGCTTTTTGCGGCCGGGCCAAGTTGATCACCATCTTTAAAGGTTAAGTAGAGCTGCGCTGACCGTTTGGTATTTTCGTCTAACTCAAGAGGTTTTAATGCGCCACTTTCTAAATGCTCATCTATTAAGTTAACTGGCAACCAAGCAAAACCTAAGCCTTTACAAATCATATCAATGGAGGTTTGCATATGACTTACTGTCCAACGTTGATTGGCTTCTAACCAACCAACATTTAGCCCATTTGATTTGTTTGTACGGCCTGAATCTCGAACTACAATTTGGCGATATATCTTTAAATCTTCAAGCGATAGTTTTTGGTTTTTGGCATGTAACGGATGTTTGGGACTAGCAACCGCTAAAAATTCAACATGACACAAACTCTCACTAAACCCTGAGCCAAGGGTTAGAGGCGAAATCGCAATTTCCACGTCATCGTTTTCCAGTTGCTCTTTGGAACCACTCAAAACAGACTCAACTAACTCAATTTGTAAAAGAGGATATTGTAGAGAGACTTTTTCTAAAACTTGATAAAGCATAAAACGCGGAAACACTTCATCAACGGCTATTTTTAATTTTGACTCAATGCCTTTGCTCAGCGTAATGCCAATTTTTTCAATCTTTTTTGCTTCGTCTAATAAATAGTCTGCGCGTCTTAATAATAATTCGCCCGCCTCAGTAAGCACCGTTTTGCGGCCTTCAATAACAAACAACTTTACGCCTAACGACTCTTCAATTTTACCCACGGCATTGTGAATACTCGACTGACTTTTATGTACACCCACAGAAGCCTGATTAAAACCACCATACTCAACCACTGCGTGAAACATTCGCCATTGTTCTAATGAAATTCTTAACATATTGGTCTCACTTTAACGGAATAAACTCTTTGTCATCACCTGGAATGGTTGGGAATTTACCCTCTTTCCAATCGTTTTTTGCCTGCTCCATACGTTCTTTGCTGTAGGCTACAAAATTCCAATGTAAATAAGGTACCTTTTCAAACTTCTCACCGCCTAACATAATAAAACGACCGCTTTCTGTGATGGTAATGTCATGATCATCATCGTCTAAAAATACAAATTCGCCAGTCTCAAAAACCTCACCATTTATTCTAATTGCACCGTTGATAGGAATTATTGCCGTTTCGTGATTAGCATGAGGTTTAGTTATTACACTGCCCTCATCGCCTAAAATATCGATATAAAACATTGGTGAATAGGCTTTAACGGGGGAACTCATGCCATACGCATCACCAACAATTAATCGCATCATGACGTCTTTATAAATTGAGTGAGGTAAGTCTTGTTTTTTGACATGGACAAATGCAGGTTCAATTTCAACTTTGTCTTCTGGTAACGCAACCCAACATTGTAATCCGCTGATTGAATGTGGATTTGCTTTCACTTCAAATGACTCTCTTTCAGAATGCACAATACCTTTGCCAGATGTCATCCAATTTACATCACCTGGGCTAATTTCTAAGTTATTACCGAGTGAGTCACGGTGTAGAATATTGCCTGCAAATAAATACGTTAGCGTAGATAGACCAATATGAGGATGAGGTCGAACATTTATGCCCTTGCCTGCGGGAAAATCACTTGGGCCCATTTGGTCAAAAAAGATAAACGGTCCAACCATGCGTTTTTCTTGATGTGGTAATACTCGTTTTACAATTAAACCGCCTAAGTCATGCTCGACCGCTTTGAGTACTTTTGCCATGATTTGCTCTCCTTCATCTAAAAAGCCCACACTACCATTCGATTTACATTAACAATATTATAAAATTACTTACATAACATTCTTAAAAAAAGAATAGCCAGGCGATTAAAGTAGTATTGAGAAGTGCGTTAATGATAAAAAAAGAGGCATAAGCCTCTTTTTTTGTTACGTTTTAATGAGCTATTTTTATTTTCGAGTTAAACGTAACATAAATAACGCTGAGATAAACATAGTGATAGTAGAAGGTTCAGGTACCGAAACTGTTGTATTATCAACAGGTGCCGAGGGAACTGACGGATCGCTTGGTGAGGAAACGTTTTGAGGTGCATTTACCGAATCAGGGCCACCGCCTCCCGCGAGAATTGCTTGATTTTGTGGTATCAATAATGAAGAAAATCCAGGAGTGCTTAGTGACAAGTTTTCCATCGTTGGGCTTGTGATTCCAAAAGTTGCAGTATGTGATAGGTCTGCTTTAGAACGCTCACTATAAATTAAATCACCTACAGGTATTATCTCAAATGTCTCATCTTCATAGGTATAGTCGAGTCCACATATGCCCAGAGATACTGGCTGCATGAAAGCCTAATTCCATTGACAAATCGTAAGTTCCTACATCAAGATTAAAACTTATATTCAAAACTTCTTCAATGGATTTTACGGATTCAGTAAAATCATATTGTTGAGGAGCATAACTATGTTGATAGTTGATAATTTGCTGAGATTCATTTATTTCAGACTCTACATTAGTCACACTTACATCCATTGCTGCCCCAAAACCCGCCATACCATACAGGGTTCCGTTAACGGACCATTGAAAATTTACCTCAGTGTTATTTTCAAATATTTCCAACAACACATTTTCAAAGTTAATACTCGATGTCGCCGTTGTAATGCTAGCAGTTAATGAATCATTTGCGATCCAAGGGTCTTGATTTTCAGTATAGGCCTTTATTGTGCCCGATTCAGCATCATTGCGAATCCAATTGTTGTAACCGAACTGCCCTTCTGTTGAATCAGCATCTGTCGCTAATTCATGACTATAATTTTCATTCGTGAATGTCTGCGTCTCAGAAATCTCCCTTGCGTTTACTGCATCACCGCGACTATTTATGTCAAATTCATGTATAAATGCCGTGCTTGTTGAAATGACACCGGCGTAACTCAACGGTGAAAATATAACGGCCGCTCCTACTAGAATTGTTAACCCTGTTTTTTTCATCAATGTATGTCCTTATTTCGTGAACGTATTATTTTTATGGGGATTAAAAATCAGTACCCCAACATGCAATAATTAAACCAACAGCTAAAAACCTTTGATAGCGCCAATAACTAAACCTAACTTTATCAATATGTAAAAATATCCGACACTATTTTTGTTAAAATACCAATAAGCCCATTGAATTCATTTTTCCAAATAATCGAATTTGACTTGCATCTTTTTACGCACTTTTTAACGTAGCCCGTATTTTCAAGCCAATTTTGATAACGTAGTTATTTTTAGATAGTGTAGAATCGTTAGTTTCGCTGTATTTCACCAATGTCTTATATCAAACAATCTGTATAGCCATTAAGGATTATTTTGGCCAAACCTAACCCCAAAGCGCCGTCAAAGTCGATAAACATTTATTGCAATAAATGCCAGCAACCTTTGTTTAAATATAAAAAGGGAGGCAAAGGTGCGCTAATTAAGTGTTTTAAAGAGCGGATCACAAAAGACTATACAGAGACAAGTTGTACTTGCCCAAAATGTGACACCGTATTTGCAAGAGAGGCGTTAGTGCGTGGTGCGCCAGCGTTAAAGTTTATTGGCGGAAAGGTCTGGTTTAAATAGGTACAAAAAAGCCCTCTTTCGAAGGCTTATTTTTTTATGTAACTGCGATTACTTAAGCACAGTCACATGACCTCTATGTTTGCCTTTTGTTTTGGCTTTGGTCTGGCTAACTACGCACTTCATACGATTGTCTGCCATGCTTGAACACTTATAAAACACGTCGAAAAATGAATCTACCCGTTTGCTTTTGCCGTCGTCATTTGGCACCCAACTGCGAACGGCAACAGAAGACGAATAGCTCATGCTGCCCTCTTCTTCGCCACGATGAGAGGATAAACTCATAGAGACAATTTCCGTATCAACTTCTTTAACACCTGAGCCAAAAGTGATCATTCGGCCTGTGGCCTTCAGTTCCGGTGTTTGACTGGCTTTGTCGAAGGAAATGTCAAAAAAGACATCAAAAAAAGAATCTGCTTTAACTGGGCTGATAAACAACATCATTGAACATAATGTTGCGATTTGAAGGTTAAATTTACGCATATGCCACACCTATAAAAGTGAATTAACTCCTTTTGAGCTTAGTTGTCTTTTGAAAACTTGCACTCGCTTATGAGTTTAAGCGCCTTTATCAATGAATAAAGACGCTTTATATGCGTAATAGCTTAATTTTAGAAGAACAACGAAACACCAGCATTCATTGACGTTGCGTCATCAGCTTTGCCAGCGCCTACAAAAATCGAAAAACTATCACTCATGTGCAACATAGCCGTAACATCTACGCTCAATTCAGACTCATCTTCAATAGATACGTTTTTCAAAGAGCCGATTAGTTCAAATTGTTCGCTCATTAGTGAACGAATACCCACTTCTAGGCCAACACCTGACTCACTTGCATCGTCTGAATAACCACCACTTGATACGTCTGCTTTAATGGTTTCGTAAGAAACAATTCCGTAAAAATCGGTTTTATCAGAAATTGCATGACGGTAGCCTAATCCTAACCCCATCGTACTTAATTCTATTTCAAGTTTAGTTCCAAAAAACATCATGTCATCAAAAATGGTGGAATAATGACCTGCAATAATTACATTTTCATTTAGTAAAGTCGTTGCAGCAAGGCCATAGCCTTTCATCTTATCACCATCAATCTCAACCGATTGTAAAGAAACAGAAGCCATATCCCAACGAACTGAATCCGTCGCTTGAGCAACACCCGTTGATAATAGTAATGCCGACGCTAGTAGTAATTTTTTCATTTTATCTCCATGCCCATTATGTGAGTCTATATGCCAAGTTATGCGGGCTAAATAACTGGCTTTTATTTTTTTAATACGATTGATAAAAATTAACAACAGAACCTTATCATGTTGATTTATAAATTAGAATACGTTTTAAACTCAATATATTCGGTCAAATAAATCAATGATTATGGTGCCTGACCGATGGCAGATTGGCGGCGTGTTTAGATTGGTTTTATATTTGTATTTGAGGATCAAGCTTTTTCGCTAGTTAACAGCTCATCAAACGAAACGACTTGGTTTCGCCCGCTTTTCTTGGCTTGATATAAAGAATCATCGGCAAATTTAATCATTTCTTCAAAACTAACTTCACTAGGTATCCCACTCGCTACGCCAGCACTTATTGTGACGTTTACTATATTATTAATCTTCTTCTTCGCTAAACAATGGCGTAAATTTTCTGCTAAAAGCTTAGCCTGTTTTAAGTCCGTATTTGGTAAAAAGACGAGAAACTCTTCTCCTCCCCAACGGATAATAATGTCAGAAAGTCTTAGTCGTTGTTTAAGTGCGTTAGCAACCTGTTTTAGAACTTCATCGCCTATCACATGGCCAAACTCGTCGTTGATACGTTTAAATAAGTCTAAATCTATTAACATTACCGACATTGTCGTTTGCTGTCGTTCACCTAAATTCCAGATTGGAAATACCAATTCTGTTAAGGCACGCCGATTAAATAAATTGGTCAGCGGGTCTATTCTGGCATAATGTTCGGCATTTAATCGTGCATCATAGGCTGCTTTAAAATTAAATCCGAAGGAAATTGACAATAGCGACATTTCCAAAAGCATACCTATTTCAATGCCTCTAAATGCCCATTGAGTATAAGGAAAAAGCCCCCACGTTGTCATACTCGAAACGGTCGCACCACAGGTGCCCAACAAAACGGCGGGTACAAAAAATTTAGCTAAATGATTACCATTTTTTAACGAATAATAACCAATTGCTAACATCCAAACAGACATCGTGGTAAGAATTGCGAGCTGCGCCATTACCGCAAATGAACGGCTTCCTATAATGACAATAATGCAACCAATCGCGGCTAACGTCCCATAAATAAAACGTCGATACGAATATAACATAGGCAAGTATTTTTCTACCTGTAAATATTCAATGGTAAACATCACTCCGGAAAACAAGTACATAAACATTAATAGCGGCATTAGCCACTGCTGCATTAATACTTCATTTGGCCAAAGTAACCAAAAACCATGCCCAGTATAGGTAAAGTTAAATGCCGTAAATGAAAATAAATAGAATGAATATAGGCAGTATCTAATTTCTTTTGAGTAAATATAAAGCGCTAAGTTATATATTAAGAGAATGATTAACGCTCCATACAAAGCGCCATAAAAGTAAGCATTGTTTTGTTCAAAGTTATCGACACTTTCTAAATCACCTAGATAAACTGGAAGTGTCATGGGATCTTCAGACTTTATGCGCAGTACAACATGAGTAAGGCCTGGCTCAAACGTATAAGTCACCGACGGCATACGTTTTTGACGTTCTCGGTTTTGAAAAGGCGTTGTATCACCCAATTTGACGATTTTACTTAGCGTATTCTGCTCATAAAAATACACGTCGATTTCATCTAACCAAGCGTTATCAACTTTAAGTACTAATGACTCAGGGTTATCCGTTTGGTTTTTAATGGGTAATACAGCCCAAACAACGCTATTGGTAAACCCTAGGCTTACCTTGTTCTCATTATTTTTAACTATTTTACCCGAATGAAAGTTAGCTAATACGTCGTCAACGTTTAGAGCATGACTATCATCTTTAAAAATATAAAGTTCTGAATTAACGAGCTCTGCATTAGTGAGAGTTGTGAGCGATTTAGATGTGAGCGCATTAGCTATTTCGACATTAAAAAATATGGCAAGAAACACTAGCCATATTTTAGTAAGTGATTGAAAAGTGCTTTTTGATTTAGTCACAGTCTCATTTTATTTTTATTCTTATTTGAATTTCTGTACTAACAGCTAACCCCAACATTTATATTGAAAAGCTATTCATTCTTTATTCGCTTATTGAGTCTAGTTAAAAATTGTCATTTATCCAATTTAGGGAAAAAATAAAATTAAATACTGAGTTTTAAGTTTCTGCCAAGGTAAATGTATGTACTTGAAACGAAATTAAAATCTGGACCCAACTGGCTAGTTGTTAACTTACGTTAATCCGATTTATTTACTTTGTTTCTTTTTAGTGCCCACCACTCGTCGTGCGATGGCTAACAGATCGGGTGAAATGTCTTTGGCACCGTCTTTAATTAATTTACTCACATCACTTGAAGAGAATAATGAACCTCGTTCTGAGTTAACGCCTTGAGCGCGCACAAAGTCTTTTGTTTTACCCGTACTTTGAGTATCAATATATTTATAAATCACTTCTTCATTAAAGCTTTTTGGCTTTCTTTTTAATACCGCAATTATGTCGTTAATTGTTTCTATCTCTGACTCATAATTTTTAATTAGGTCGGCAATATCTGAATAAGGTTTCATTGGATTATAGTGCTCCGAGAAATAGGTGGAAATGGGTAAAAGTGTCTAAAAATGTAATTGTACAGCGTTTATGGCGCAAATTCACATCAACTATTTAAGGAGGCGCAACCACCAATATTCCTAGTCAATAAATGTTATTCTACTGACCTGTTTCAATTCACTCAATTTTTAAGGCTTTGCCAGTGCAACCGCAATCCGACCCTTTTATTGTTCCACCTTGCCTAGAGGATATTAGGGTTGAATATGAAGATCCTGACTTTATTGTGATCAACAAGCCATCCAAGCTATTGAGCTTGTCGGGCAAACATCCTCTGAACAAAGACTCGGTTCATTATCGCGTGGTAAAACAATACCCAACTGCAACGTTAATTCACCGACTGGATTTTGGCACGTCTGGGTTAATGTTATTGGCGTTAAATAAAGAAACCAATAAACTACTTTGTCAGCAATTTGCGCAACGAACCGTAAAAAAACACTACGAAGCAATATTAGATGGACGTTTGGCTGAGTCTAAAGGGGAAATTACTTTTCCGTTAATAAAAGATGTAGATGGATTTCCGTTACAAAAAATCTGCTATGAGAATGGGAAGCCAGCTACCAGCAGTTACCAAGTGCTGAGTTATAATCCTGATAACAATACATCGCATGTACTATTTGAACCACTAACAGGACGCACGCATCAATTACGACTGCACAGTATGGCGATTGGGCACCCTATTATTGGTTGTGATCTTTATGATTTAAAAGACTCATTTGCTAAGGCCGAACGGCTAATGTTACACGCCACGTCATTAATGTTTACTCACCCTAAATCGAATGAAATCATGCACTTTAGTTCGCCTTGTCCATTCTTAAATCGAGAAGCCTACGTAAATGTATGACAGACGAATTAAACATTATATTAAACAACACCTTGCACTTTTGTGTGTTAGTATCATGCGCGAAAAAAATGAGCGAATGTAATTGTCCTCTATAAATAAAATAAGAACTAGGAAGTCAACCCAATGCTGTTTAAGAATCTTGCTGTAATTCTTACTGTGTCAATGCTCGCTGCTTGTGGCGGCGGTGACCAAACCCCACCAACAGAACAAACGCCTGATATCACACCGCCAGTCATTACATTAAATGGCAACGAAACCGTCCAGCTTAACGAAAAAAGTGAATATGTTGAGCTAGGTGCAACTGCTCAAGATAATGTCGATGGAGTAGTGAACATCTCAATAAGTGGTCAAGTTGATAACAATACGCCTGGTGCTTATATAATAACTTACTCAGCACAAGATTCCGCTGGTAACCAATCTGAGAAAACTCGAACTGTTAATGTTTTAGATGTGACACCTCCTGTTCTTACATTAATAGGTAGTCAAAACATTATTTTAAATGGTGGTGAGCCTTATTTTGAAAGTGGAGCATTCGCTTCTGATAATTATGACAGTGACGTTACTGTCAACATTAGTGGGATAGTTGATTCCAATACTTTAGGCCTATATGAGATTATCTATACCGCTACAGACTCTTCAGGGAATCAAGCCCAGAGCACTCGTTTCGTCGAGATCGTAGATACTATGCCACCTCAAATTGATTTAAACGGCCCAGAATTAGTCACACTGCCTATTGGCACGCCTTACATTGAACCTGGATTTAACGTATACGACCATTTTGACCAAAACCCTATGACTAATATTAGCGGTGAAGTAAACGAAAACCTAATTGGTGTTTATGTCATAAATTACACGGTTGTTGATCAATCTGGCAACAGTGCAAGTGCTTCCCGAACAATAAAATATATTGATACAACGCCCCCACTAATTATCCTAACTGGAGGACAAAGCGATGTAGTCAATTTGGGTACTGCATATGCAGATCCTGGCGCTGCGGTCAGCGATAATTCAGGTGAAACACTCTCAATAGAAGTGGTAAATAACGTCGATGTTCACTCTATTGGCGAAGGCACTATTTCCTATTCGGCCGAAGACTCCTCAGGTAACCGAACGACGGTTATTCGAACAATTTCAGTGGTTGATAACGAAGCACCCGTTATTACTTTGAATGGCCCCGATGTGGTGAGATTAGAAGCCGGCTCAATCTATGTAGAGCAAGGTGTATCAACGACAGATAATTCTGGTGAACCGGTAACGGTCACGGTAACTAACAATATTTTAGAAAAGTCACTAGGCGCTTTTAATGTCTTTTATACCGCAACGGATAGTTCAGGGAACACTTCTAACACTACAAGACAGGTAATATTTGAAGATACAACCCCACCTGTCATTTCAGTCGATGGTCCTGAAACAATTGTAAGCTACCCTGGCTTAGACGTCGCCATTCCGACCGCAAGTGTCACTGACAATTTTGACGATTCAATTGAATTACAAGTCTCAAACAATATAGACATCAATGCGCCTGGCCAATACGAGATTAAATATGTGGCGGTAGACTCTTCAAACTTAAACACTCAGCATGTAATAAATGTCACAGTGTCAGCACAGCGTCCATTTATAGCAAAAATAAAAACAAACATTGATGATTCCAGCGCAGATGCCACGATGAGTTTTTATTTTAATATGGGTGAGCAAGGCATTGCCATTGACTGGGGCGATGGCCACAGCGAAACAACGACCAACTCTAGACCTTATCATCAATATGAGGCAAGTGGCACTTACACGGTGAAAATCTACGGTGATTTGCAGCATATAGATAGCGATCAAATGTTTGGCAGTCGCAAAAAGTGGGTGACCATTGAGCAATGGGGTGACATAAACTGGACCTCGATGCGCAACTCTTTCCTGCAAGTTGGCGAGCTTCAGGTAAACGCAACAGATGCACCAGATTTATCTAACGTTGAAGATGTTTTTGCCATGTTTTATCAAACGTCACTTACTGGCAACTTAAGCCATTGGGATGTAAGCAAGGTTAAAAACTTTGAAGCCATGTTGTCTGCAACAGGCAATTTTAACGGGGATCTAAGTAACTGGGACATGTCCTCTGCTACTAGTACACGTATAATGTTTGCCATCACCAACCATTTTAATTCAGCTATTAGTCAATGGAATGTCAGTAACGTCACAGACATGTCACTTATGTTTAATAGTACCAAGGTATTTAACTCTGATCTGAGTAATTGGAATACCTCCAGCGTAACCAATATGCGCGGTATGTTTGGGGGGGCCGAAAAATTTAATAGTGATTTAAGCAAATGGGACGTTTCAAGCGTAACCAATATGAACGGTATGTTTCGTGGAGCGTATGTATTCACTAGCGATTTATCAAACTGGGACGTGTCAAATGTGACCGATATGAGTTATTCATTTTCGATGGCTCACAACTTCAGCAGTGACTTAAGCAAGTGGAATATCGAAAAAGTTAATACTTTTTACGAATTTATGACGGGCGTATCATTATCAACTTCAGACTATACAACGATGTTAGAAAGCTGGTCCGAACAATCGGTTAAGACAAGTCGTTTCTTGTCTATGGGGGTCAACCAATATTTTGAGTCAGCGCAGGCTGCAAAAGATGTTCTGCTGTCGTTAGGCTGGACAATTATCGATGGTGGTTCAATACCCGTACGCACTGCCGAGCAAATGGTTGCACCTGAAATAACGCTGAACGGTCCCGACAAAATCTATCTTGGTGTGGGAAATAGCTATACTGAACTATCTGCAATTGCTTCAGACAATCTCGATTCTGATCTAACTCTAAACGTCTCTGGAAATGTTGATTTTAATACGGCAGGTTCATATGAAATTACTTATTCTGTCACCGATAGTGATGGCAATACAACTTCAATTACTCGTACCGTCGCCGTTACTACACAACGCCCTTTCATCACCACTTGGGATACAACACTAGGTGCGGATGCAAACGATACGACGATAAATATCAACACAGATGCATCTTCTGCTGAGTTTTATATTGATTGGGGTGATGAATCTTCAGAGCTTGTAAATGGTACATCAACTCAACATACCTACTCTACACCGGGTATTTATACCGTCAAAATCTATGGTGATTTTGCTCGTATAACAAATAGTTATAGTGAGCCAAGTAGTCTCAAACTAATTAGTGTTGACCAGTGGGGAGATCTGCAGTGGTCGTCTATGAACGTTGCTTTTGGGGGCTGCGAAAATTTGCAAATCAATGCGTCTGACGCACCTGATTTATCACAAGTAACGAGCCTATCAAGCATGTTTCAAAGTGCTTCAAGTGTAAACACAGACTTAAGCCACTGGGATGTTTCAACTATTACTGAGATGTCTGGGATGTTTAATAATGCGCAGAAGTTTAATGGTAACATCAGTACGTGGGATGTCTCCAACGTAACCAATATGGATTCAATGTTTGAACAAGCTTACGATTTTAATCAAGCAATTGGCAACTGGGATGTGAGCCAAGTGCAAAGCATGGCAAGAATGTTTGTTAGTTCACACGCGTTTAATCAAGATTTAAATGGCTGGAACACATCTAGCGTCACCACAACAGATCACATGTTTTCCGGAGCAACAAGCTTTAATGGCGATATTTCAAGTTGGGACGTTGGCTTAGTGACCAATATGAGACACATGTTCAATAATGCAATTGCATTTGGAGGTATTTTAGATAACTGGAATGTTGAAAATGTTACTAAAATGACGGGTATGTTTCAACACAACATACAATTTGCAACGGATTTGAGTGCGTGGGACATATCCAATGTTCAATCTTTTGTAGACTTTTTGGCTTATGCAAATGTTTCTTCAACTGATTATACTGAAATTCTGAAAAGCTGGTCGCTACTCTCTGTGCAACCTAACATTGTTTTAGACATGGGTGATTCTCAGTATTATGAGTCAGCTCAGGCTGCAAAAGATGTTCTATTATCGTTGGGCTGGACAATTAACGATGGTGGTTCAATAGCAGATCCTGCCGCACCGGAACCAGGCACTGGTGACACAAACGCGCCAGTTATAACCCTAATCGGATCGAGTGATATCTATACTTATGTTGGCAACAGCTATACAGACTCTGGTGCTACGGTAACAGACAACATTGATAACGATTTGACCATAGATGTGTCTGATAATATAGATACGACTACGGCAGGAATTTATGAAGTCACATATAGCGCGACAGACTCTGACGGTAATACAAGTACCGCTATTCGCACGGTGAATGTAACCGCCCAAAGACCATTTGTTACTTCTTGGAAAACCGATAATGTTGGCGTATCTAATGACGATCAAATCTCGATAAACACGGGTCTATCAACTAACAACTACTATGTTGATTGGGGTGATGGTACTTCTGAAATCATCGACGTTCAGGTTGCCAGTCACACGTATGAAACTGTTGGCACCTATCAGGTAACCATTTTTGGCGATTTCGAAGCTATATATAACAATCCAACGACGACTGATGCTTTGAAACTAGAGTCTATTGATCAATGGGGAGATATTGCGTGGACAACCATGAACTCGGCGTTTTATGGCGCTGACAATATCGACTTCTTAGCGACAGACGCACCGGACTTAAGTCTGGTAACCGACATGAGTGACATGTTTCGTGGCATTACCAAACAAAACGTGAATTTTAATAGCTGGAATGTTTCCTCTGTACTAAATATGTCGGGCATGTTCCGCGACACGCAATATTGGCATGCAAGAATCGACCAATGGCAAGTTACTTCGGTGACAAATATGTCGGATATGTTTAATAACGCTGAAGACTTTTATGCCGAATTATATAGCTGGCTTACAACGAGTGTGACGAATATGTCATCTATGTTTTCTGACATTGATGTGTTGCATATAAATCCAGGTCTACTTGACGTTAGCAATGTAACAGACATGACCCAAATCCTTGCCAACACCACCCTTTTTGATGGCATGTACTCGGTCACTTTATATACTTGGTCGCAACAGAATGTGAATAACAATATTACGTTAGACGCAAACTTAGCCGATTATCACGTATTCTTTTCTAGCTACCGAGATACATTGGTGTCCAAGGGCTGGACGATAAATGATGGCGGGTCAAAAGGCGCGTTCAGCGATTCGTATATGTTTGCCCCAGAAATCAGTTTGTACGGCGACTATGTGGTATTTTTATCACAAGGCGACAGCTACATGGAAGAAGGCGCTGACGCGACCGATGATAACTCTGACGATGTAGACGTTGTTATTAGCGGTACGGTAAACTCAAATGTCACTGGTCATTATCAAGTAAATTACTCTGCAACCGATCCTGCTGGCAATACACAAACGGTAATACGACATGTATTTGTCGAATAACTGACTCTTGATTACATTACATTACGAGGCCTGCTATATGCAGGCCTTTTTTTTAACTTGTAGGATATAGGTTC
>CAWUUQ010000258.1:0-11782 GCA_963925625.1 uncultured Psychrosphaera sp. | reverse complement strand
GAAGGAACATTAGAAGATTACTATACGACCTTTATGGCGGGTATTTTCCGCTCAGTTCGTTTTGGCGCGTCGAGTGCACACGGTAAAGCCAATATGGTTCGTTTTAATTACTTTAAAGAACAAGGTGCATTTAGTCGCAATGAACAAGGTTTTTATAGTGTAAACATGGACAAAATGGCAACAGCGATAGATGGTTTATCAAACCTTATTCTAAAACTTCAAGGTGATGGCGATTATGCTGGCGTTGACAAACTAGTTGCTGAAAAAGGCATGATCAGCCCAGATTTAGCCACTGACTTAGCCAAACTAACGAGCGCTAACATCCCTGTCGATATTACCTTTAAACAAGGTAAAGAAGTGTTAGGCCTGTAAGCGGAAATTTTAACGTTATTACAAGTACGTCAACTAATTAAAGCGCAATGCTCTGAATGTTGGCGTACTTTTTATTTTTCACAAAGAATTCTTATTGTTAACTTAGAATATTTTATTTTATCCGTTTATTTTTTCTGCTTTTTAGCATTTCTCTAGTTTCTGTCTAAACTCAAATAAGCAATTGAATTATTTGAATTATGGGAACAATATTAATGGCAAATAAACAGAATCGTAGTCAGAGTAAAAACGGTGCAAATAGCACTGAACAAGTCACTAGCTCAAAGGCTTCCCCTGAAACAACCACAAAAAATATGTCGTCAGCTTCTCTTGAACTTGAGCAATTACGTCAAATAGTGTTTGGCGACGCACAAGCGGCACTTGAAGACCAAATCATGGCATTAAGAAAAGATTTAGCGAGTCTTGCTTCAGAACATGAAATGTTTGCCACTGCCACGCAACAAGACCTAAAACAACTTGAAGACTCATTAGACAACGAAAGCAATACGCTTGCCTCTAATTTTAATCAGCAAATGGTAGAGCTTAAAGCACATCTAGAAAAAGTATCTAATGAACTTACTTCTTCAAAAACCGATCGTAAAACGCTGGCTAAATTACTTGCCGCAATGGCGACAAATTTGGAAGATGATGAGCTGTAATGTCGAAAACAAGCAGTGAGCAACAAGACCAACTAAACCAACTACGATCGATAATTATTGGTAAAAAAGAGCCTCGCCAAATGGTTAGCGATGTTGTTGTTGAAGCGTTGCACGATAGAGAAAAAAAAGACGGCTCAGTAAACCGAATCTTGCAACCAATTGTTGAGGAATCGGTTAGACACTCGGTTACCCATCATAGTGACCGGTTAGTAAGCTCACTATATCCGTTAATGGGTAATTTAGTTCGGAAATATGTCACCGCATTTTTAGCTGACTTCCTAGAAAAAACCAATCAATTAATTGAAAACAGCCTAACAATTAAAGGCCTTAAATGGCGCATAAAAGCTCGCCAATCTGGAATGGGGTTTGCCCAATATGTCGCTTCTCGCACCTTTGTTTTTAGAGTTGAACACGTATTCCTGATTCATCGTGAAACTGGCTTACTACTTAATGCCGTTGATTTGCACCCTGCGGGTGACGGTAGTAGCAATGCCGATTTAATCTCCTCTATGTTAAGTGCCATTAATGATTTTGTTGGTGATTCGTTTTTTGAGAATGAAGATGGTTTAAGGGAACAATTGCAATCAGTTAGCACCGACAATTTTAAGTTACTTATCAAACCAGGTCCTAGTGCAATTATCGTTGCCGCCGTAACTGGCAATCCGTCACAACATGTTAGCGATCAATTACAATTAACATTAGAAGAAGTTCACAGCTTATATTCTGACGACTTGAGCTCATATGAAGGTGACAATAAAGCATTTATTGCGACGGACAACATATTAAGAGATTGTTTGTTAACTAAGCAGCGAGAAGACGGAAATAGTAGTTCCGGTGCATACGCTAAAGGTAAAAAAAGAAAAATGCCGTGGTTTAGCATTGCCATCGTATTTGCCCTTTTAGGGCTATTTATTTACAAGTCTGTCGAGTCATATCAAGAGTCTAAACTAGCGACACGCCTGATGGCATTAGATGAATTACCTGGCGTTATTGTAAAAACAATAGAAGTGAATGATAAACAAGATATTAATATTGACGTGTTTCGTGATCCTGACGCGTTCTCAGTTGAACAATGGCTTATTGATCGTTCCTTTCAGCCAGAACACTTTAACATTAGAGAGCGGCTAATTGTTTCCAAGGATCCGTTATTAAACCGAACAAAAGCACTGCGCGTATTGGAGGCATTCCCGTCAATTGAAGTAACGTGGCAGAGCGACCAATTGATACTGCTTGGTCAAATTGACTTTTATCAAAGACAAAGTCTTTTTGAACAGTTATCTAGTATTGGATATGTAGAAGGAAAGAATCTGATTCATCGCTTAGCGCCACCAATCAACGTGAATGAATTAACGGATGACCCCTCTGTTCAACAAGCCTTATTTTCCAATTTGGTCGGACGCATATCGGCTATCCAGCTAAACTTTCCTATCTCTCAATCTGAATTATCTCCTGACTTAAAAGAAACGTTGGCTGAGTTATATATACATATTTCGCAATTAAATTCTATTGCAAGTACGCTAAATTTAGATTTTGGACTAATAATTATGGGTACGAGTGATAGTTCTGGTAATAAAACGGTAAACGATAAACTAAGCCTTAAACGTGCTAATAATGCCGCCGACTACCTTCACTCGTTGGGGCTAAATAAGCAAAATATTTATGTTACAGGTCTTGGCCAGATTGATATTAATACGGTCAAAAACACATCTCGTAAAGTGTTATTTAACGTTATACACGTTCGCAAAAATAACAAAGGACAATAAACGTTGATTCAGAAAAAGATTTGCCTCTTAGGAGCATCCAGTGTTGGTAAAACGAGTTTAGTTCGGCAGTTTGTTGAAGGGATTTTTGATGATAAATATTTAACAACTATCGGTGTAAAGATTGATAAAAAGAAAATATGCCTAGAAGACTTCGATGTGCAGTTTATGCTTTGGGATATTGAAGGCAGTGATCGTTATAATAAGTTCCAAGCGCGTTATTTAAGAGGGGCAGCTGCATTTATAATTGTTGTTGATCGAACACGCCAATCGTCTTTGACCGACGCTATTGAGATCTTTGAACAAGCTCGTCAAGCCTCTGACTGCCCAGCCATTATTACTGTCAATAAATCTGACTTGCCTGCGGCTTGGAGTTTAGATGATCCACAAACTCTCGCCTTTAAAAGCCTCTTTGATCGAATATTTTCTACCAGTGCCAAAACAGGTGACGGCGTAGAGGAAATGTTTATCGATATTGCGAGCTATATTATGAGAGAAAACCATGATCAAATTATTTGATAATTACTTGGATGCGATGGAACAAGTAATTTTTGAAGTTGCTGACATTGATAATAAAGTATTTAAAAAATGTGCAGGAGACAGTCTTTGGTACAAAGAGTTATTGCCTATGGCAGCCAAAGACGATTCGTTTACCGTAGATGATCATGTCCCCTTTTTAGAAGACTTTTTATTTGACGCCATGGACGTATGGCAAGGCAAAGTTAACTCCAAAATACGTTCTGGATTATGGACGGAAGTCACAGCAAGTGGCGAAACATTGCACCTTGAAGCAACCGCAATAAAACAAGGCTCTTACCTATTACTTGTATTAACGAATCAGTGTGATGAGTTTGCTTTTAGACAAAACACGCTTCAGTCGGCACGTGAATTATTGTTATCAAACGATAAACTTGTTGAGCAGAACAGTTACATCCACAGTCGGTTATTGTCAATCTTGAACACGACCACCAATAGTGAAAAAGCCCAGTCAGCCTTAAACAAGGCTATTGAAAATGCAGACTTTTCGATTCTTATTACTGACAACAATTTTGCATCTGTTGTTGAAAACAAGGCCGCCCATGAGCTTTTTTCACAAGATTTGGACATAAAAAAAGGTAAGTCTAGGCCTATCGACGTTTTCAAAAAGTTAATGAAGGCTCAACTTCCAGAGTTTGAACGTATTCTAGAAACAAAATCAACTTGGACAGGTGAGTTATGTTGGATGTCGCCACCTTCTACTTTAAAGTGGTTAAAAGTATCTTTGTACCCCGTTAAAGACGATTTAAATGACGTTAAAAATTGGATTTTATTTGCTAATGATATCAGTAATATAAAGTTTTTGGTGCAGCGCAATGAGCAGTTATCGCTTCATGATATGTTAACTGATTTACCAAATAGGTTTAGTTTTTGGCAGACTCTTGAGAAACGAATTGATGAAGGGACACCGTTTTATTTAGTCTACTTAGATATTAACGAATTTAGGCGTTACAACGAGTTTTTTGGTCACGAAGAAGGTGATCAACTCTTAGTTGAAGTTAGTGGGCGCTTACGCTCCACATTAAAACAATCTGATTATGTTGCAAGAGTTGGTGGGGACCAATTTGGTATTATACTTTCGGGTATTGCTGAGTCATCAGTTTGTAAACAGGCCATTCAACGAGTAATTGAAATAGTGACCGCCACCTACGTTTCTTCTCGTTCAGACAGTATTCATATTAGCGTAAGTGCTGGTGCCGCTAACTACCCAACCGATGCACAATGTGTTGAAGAGGTGGTTAAATTTGTTGATTTAAGCACCTTTAGTGGCAAAGGTTCAAAGAAAAATTCGATTCAATTTTATACTCAGGAAATGAAGGATGTATCCCGAGAAAACATTGTAATTGAACAAGAACTTAGAAGTGCCATTCAGCATGAAGAGTTTGAACTTAATTTACAGCCAATTATAGATTTAGAAAGTAAAAAGGTGGTTAAAGCAGAGGCGTTAATAAGATGGAAACACCCGACCAAAGGCATGATCAGTCCGGCCATTTTTATTCCTATTGCTGAAAAAAGTGAGCTAATCATTAAAATAGGTTATTGGGTTATTGATCACGCTTGTTTTGTCGTTAAGTCACTATGTGACAATGGCCATAGAATAAAAGTATCAATGAACCTTTCGCCCAATCAGGTTTATGATAAAAATCTTTTTGCTTATTTGCAGTCCACGATACGTAAATACGAAGTTGACCCCAAATTGTTGGAACTTGAAGTCACTGAAGGTGTGTTGGTTGATGACTCATCTAATACCAATACTCTGTTACATAAAGTGAGAGCAATCGGAATGAGCGTATCGGTTGATGACTTTGGTACAGGCTACAGCTCGTTAGCCTATTTAAAAAAACTACCTTTAGATTACCTTAAAATTGATCAATCGTTTGTCAAAGACATTGCTATTGACGACAACGATAAAGCGATTGTAAAAGCCGTTATAGGCATGGCCCACAACTTAAATTTAGGCGTTATTGCTGAAGGTGTTGAAACGCAGGAGCAGCTAACATTTTTGAAACAGAACGCCTGCAACTCTGTTCAAGGCTACCTATTTAGTCGCCCTATTACGTTACCTGCATTTTTAACCTTATTAAAAGAGCAGCCAGAATAGGTTGAAAGCTAGACACTTTTACTTTTAAATGGAATAAAACAATATCAAGGACTTAACGATGAAAAAGCTTTTAATTTCAACGCTTATTTCTGCCATTTTCATGGGCAACTATGCGATTGCAGACACACTCATACACGCTGGAAAACTAATCCCAGCTAACTCTAATAAGGTTTTACAAAACGTAACCATTGTCATCGATGGTAATAAATTTAAGTCCATTGAGACTGGTTTTAAGTCTCCCACCAGCGTTGATAAGTTAATAAATTTAAAAGACTACACCGTTATGCCTGGTTTGATGGACATGCATACGCACGTCACATCTCAACATAATGGTTTAGCGAGTTATCTCGATTCCTTTAAGCTAAATGAAGCCGACTACGCACTAAAAGGCGTTGTATATGCAAACAAAACATTGCAAGCCGGTTTTACTACGGTAAGAAATTTAGGTGACAGTTACAATTCATCAGTTGCACTGCGCAAAGCGATTAACAGCGGCATGATTGACGGCCCTCGTATTTATACAGCTGCAAAATCTATTGCAACCACTGGCGGACATGCCGATCCGACAAATGGCCGTTCGATGGCTTTAACGGGTGATCCTGGACCAAAAGAGGGTGTCATTAATGGTGTAGCTGAAGCACGAAAAGCCGTTAGACAACGTTATAAAGACGGTGCCGACTTAATCAAGATTACCGCAACTGGTGGTGTATTAAGTGTGGCTAAAAGCGGTCAGAACCCACAATTTATGACCGATGAGTTAGAAGCTATCGTAGCGACGGCTAAAGATTACGGGATGACCGTTGCTGTTCACGCGCATGGCAAAGAAGGCATGAAACGCGCCATTATTGCTGGTGTTGATTCTATTGAACATGGCACGTTTATGGATGAAGATATCTTTAAACTAATGAAAAAGCATAATACGTATTATGTGCCAACGGTAATGGCCGGAGATTGGGTCGCCGAAAAAGCAAAAATTGATGGTTTTTTCCCAGAAATGGTTCGCCCAAAAGCGGCGGCGATTGGGCCTTTAATTCAACGTACATTCGCAAAAGCGTACTTATTTGGTGTAAACATCGCCTTTGGCACTGATTCGGGTGTTTCAGCACATGGTGACAATGGTCGTGAATTTGAATTAATGATTGAAGCGGGTATGAAACCCATTGACGCAATTAGAAGTGCCACTTATCACGGAGCCGCATTACTTAAAGTACAGGATGAACTTGGTACCGTAGAGCCAGGAAAATTGGCAGATTTAGTAGCAGTGAAAGGTGATCCACTTAAAAACATTTCGTTGATGAAAAATGTTCAGTTTGTCATGAAAGATGGCAAGGTTTATAAAAACGTAAAATAGCTCAACAATTGCGTAAAACCTAAAGTAAAAACTAGCGTTAAACAAATAAGGGCTGCTCTGGCGGCCCTATATTAACTCCATTATTTCTGGTGTTGTTTCCAACTTACAATTGGTTTAACACCTGGAGTAGAACATTCCCAAATCGCAACGGTTGTACGTTTATCAACGACGCCTAAATTATCTTCTAACAATGGAAAGTCTTGTGCTTTAAATGGCTTTCCATTTAATTTAAATAAATCAATAACCTCTTGTTCTGATAATCCTGCTAATTCTAATTTATATACCGTACCAAAGTCAGTATCTACTGTTATTGATAGAAGCTCATCGGTACGAGAGTAGTGTTTTACCTTTCCCATATACGATGTCACTTCATTACGGTCACAGCTAACATAGTCAGGCACGCGCATGCGTTTTTCATTGCCATGTGCATTTGCCACACCAGATACTGTACTGGCAAAAACAGCAGTTGCAATTAGGCCTTTTGTCATTGATAAAAAATTCATAATTTAACTTCCTTTTTGGGTGAAGAGTTTAGCCGAATGTATACAAAAATTTTAAAAAAAAGAGGCACCTAGAGCGCCTCTTTTATTCTACTTCCACTTTTAATTCACTAGGAATTTATAAAATATTACAGACCACGGTATGTAATAGAAAGCTGGTCGGCACGTACTGTTTGGCCAAACGAGAATTCATACATACATGCATCATCTGTGTAATCCATGAAGTTGTTGATTGGATCTAGACCAGCAGCATTTTTGCCTTTAGTACAGCTATCACGACCTGTAGGACAACCGTAAGCTGGGCTCTTCTCAGCAGGAGTATCTGCTACAAAATCGCCATCGCCATTACAACCACCTTGGAATGTGTGATATAGGCCTAACCAGTGACCTACTTCGTGAGTCGCAGTCGCACCTTGGTTATAAGGAGCCGCTGAACCACCAGGTAATGTTTCGAATAATACTACTACACCATCATTTGTTGGATTAGAAGCATAGTCAGATGGGAAAGTTGCCCAACCTAATAAACCGCCACCCATGTTATTTGTATAGAAGTTTAACGCAGATGCATCACCTTGACGTAAAGCCGCTTTCATTGCTGCTTCAGCTTGTGAACCATGACCAGCTGTATACCAAGTGTTGTTAGCAACTGTTTGGCTAGATACTAGGTTAAACGTGAATGGTGTATTTGTATAAGCATTGTTTAATACCGACATTTGTGAAGAAATATCACCGGCTGATAATGCGCCATTACCGCTTGTATCAGTAATTACGTGGAAATAAACATCAACGGTTACTGAACCTGCCGCACGAGGTTGATCACCGCCGCCACTACCACCACCTGGCTTACCTTTTGCTGAATTGCCACGCATTGTTTTGAAGTGGCTTTCTTTCATTTGTGCTTCTTTTAAAGAAGGGTGTTTAGTACCACAACGTAAAAAAGAGGCGTTTTCATTTGCATGAGAGAACGCAACTTCGTTAGCTGCTTGAACACCTGTAGATGATAATGCTAGAAGGCTTAAAGCCATTGGAACTATTATTTTGATTTGGTTGAACTTCATCGAATTCATTCCTTATAATTATTTTTATTTTACAAAACGATCAGCTTATTAAGTACTGCTATTCCAATGACACTTTGTTTATTTAGATTCCAATTCTATGTAGCTAATTATTCTGCAATTAGATACTACAAATTCATGACTGCTTATTATTGTTAAGTACAATTGAGACCTGAACTGCGTGATTTTCATACTAGCTACTTTCAAGAAAAATGCAAAATTAATCTTTAAGTTTTTCTAAACAGGGAAATTATTTATTGAAATCAAGCATTAGTCGGTTAAAAACTTTATTCAGAACCTGAATCTGAGTCTTAATCTGAATTTTTTAAGGAATAAACAAATTCACTAATCGGCATGGGCCTTCCCAAGAAAAATCCTTGAAAGTTTGTCACGCCCATATCTTTTAAAAGCATCATTTGAGCCTCCGTTTCAATTCCCTCTGCTACGGTTTCAACGCCTAAGTCGTTACAAATATTGATGATGCCGCGTAACAGTAAATCGGCTTTTTGATCGGACTCTAAATCAATTACAAAAGAGCGATCTATTTTTATGATGTCAAAATCAATCTGTCTCATATAACTGAATGAAGAATAACCTGTTCCAAAATCATCCATTGCCACCTTAAAACCCATGGACCTAAGATTATTAATAACCTCACTGGCTCTAATTGCGTCTCCAATAAACGATGACTCCGTTACTTCAAGTTCAAGTTGTGTTGGGTTCACCTGTGCGTTTTTGATTTTATTGGCAATGATCATCAAAAAGTCAGGGTGCATTAAATGCAAAGGTGAAATATTTACAGCTATTCTAAAGTTATAACCATATGACTTTAACAATGTTAGAAAGTCTATCGCAGCATCAATCGCAATATTACCCAGCGCAAAGGCTAAACCGTTTTCTTCCGCCAAAGGTATAAATACAGAGGGTGTAACATGGCCATGAATAGGCGATTGCCAACGACAAAGGATTTCGGCACAAACAGGCGTTTCTGTTCTGTCAAACTGACCTTGTAAATGAAAATCTAGAGATTGGGTATCAATGGCTTTTTTAAGTTCAGCCAACAAGGATATTTTTTGCTGAGCTTGTTGCTCAACGTTGAGATCATAAAATACATATGCGCTCTTACCCAGCGCTTTTGCACCATACATCGCAGCGTCTGCCGCTCGAATTAAAGCTTGGTTGTCCGTCGCATTTTCTGGATAACTAGCAATGCCTATACTTGCTGATACCCTAACCGGCAAACTGAGTTTGTCGCCAATATTTTTAATACCATTAATTACCTGACGACTGTATTCAATTATTTTGCTTTTTTCGCAAGTTCTTATAGCTAACAAAAATTCATCGCCGCCCCAACGCGCTGCAATGGAATTGCCAAATTGTGAACTTCTTAACAATTTAGAAACGGCTATTAAAAGCTCATCACCGATTTCATGAGTCATCGTGTCGTTAACGGCTTTAAACCCATCTAAATCGATAAACAACACACTGAATTCAGAAATTTCATCTTGCAGTTCATCGAGCTTGTTCTGAAAAGCATTTCGATTATGCAAGTTTGTAAGTGGGTCGTACATCGCCATTCGGTTAAGCTGGTTTTCTGCTTTTTTACGTTCGGTAATGTCTCGAACGATGGCAACAATATAGTCTTTCTCACCATCCTCAAATTCAAATTTTGAATACGTAATTTCTACTGGAATAGCCGATCTATCGGCACGAACGACTTCACTTTCTTCACTCATGCGTTCATGTAGTTTAAGGTTACTTATTTTTCTTTCTGTTAGTTTTATATATTGCGACAGGTCAATATCGGTAGAGTGGTTTTCTTCATTTATTAATGTAAAAAATGCGGAATTGGCTTCCATTATTTGTTTGTTTTTTTGAAGTATTAACATCGCATCTCGAGAGCTCGAAAATGCAGAGGCAATTAATCGTGAGGAGCGTTCTGCCTTGCGTATATCCGTTACGTCTTTTGATGTGCCCAGTATCCTTAAAGGTTCTTTATTTTCATCTAATTCTACCGTTCGCCCGCGAAGACGTAACCACCGATACCCTTCTCCTGCCTTTACTCGAAAAGTGATATCTACAAACTCAGCATCTCCATCTAAATGCCTCAACCACTGAAGACGATAATTTTCATAATCATTTGGATGTATCTTTGCCCAAAATTCATCTAGGGTTTGAGTCTCTTCATAGGCGGTATCCGTTCCCCGATTATAACGGCGAATCATGATCTTATCGGTGTCTAAAAACCATTCCCAAATAGACTCATTGCTTGCCCACAGGGCCAACTCTAGCTTGTTTTGAATTTTTAAAAGCTCAGCACGAGACTCATATAAATCTTTGCTTTGTTCCGTTAGAATACGCTCTGATTTTTTACGAGCAATTCGCTCATGGATCAATACTTTTTCTAAGCTTTCATAATCCTCATTCATATCAGACAATTCTTACCTCTATAACTGATGACCCAAGTTGCTGGGGCGAAACATTAATCTCAACGGTTTCACTAAAGTAATCAGCGGCGCCTTTTATTAATCCTTCAGCTAGAGGTTCTAAGCGATTTGTTGATGTATAGAGTAATTTAATGTGCGTTGCTGACTCTTCCAATGTTTTGAAGGTTGGTAAATCGGCATCCGGGTAAAGCTTTTTAACTTCTACGTGAATATGAGAATCAAGCTGTGAAAGTAACTCAATGACCGAACATTTATCTTTAACAGCATGTGGGTGACCAGAAGCAAGGCCAGAAAATAGATATTGGCCAAATTTACGAACTAAGTTTTCAATCGGAATGCCAGTATGAGCGGATAAGCGAGTGACGATAGCAACAATTTCAGCCGGTGAATAATAACCAACAGCGGTATAACTGCCGCCAGACTCCACGTTCGCTTCTTCTAAGACAAGTTCGGTCATTTCCAAACCCACTTCTTGTTCCATCATCTCAATGAGATTGGTAAAGATCACACCTAACATTTAGTCACCATTTAATGTTGTTTCAACACTCAGAGCAGCGCTTCCCTGCATAACTTAGGTAAAGTTCATTGAGTCCTCAATCTAAAGTGTAGTCTTAAATTGGCCATTCGTTAAAATTTTGAAAACAAAGCGAACACCATACTAAATGCTTGTGTTAGAATTGTTTCGTTCGATAATAATCATTTTAAAGTAGTCAACTATGCAAAGTAATACGCACAACCAACCGAAAGGTAATTTATTTGTAGTTTCGTCTCCTAGTGGTGCTGGTAAATCAAGTTTGATTTCTGCATTGCTAAAACGTCATGACGATATGCAAGTATCTGTTTCTCACACCACACGAAATACTCGACCTGGTGAAGAAGACGGTGTGCACTATCATTTTACTAATGTTGATGCCTTTAAAAGTTTGATTGCTGATGATGGTTTTTATGAGTGGGCTGAGGTGTTTGGTAATTATTACGGTACTTCTAAACAAGCCATCCAAGA
>CAWUUQ010000257.1:0-13636 GCA_963925625.1 uncultured Psychrosphaera sp. | reverse complement strand
TGCCGCAGAAAACAAAAAAAACGAATTAACGCCAGTTTCTAAACCAGCAAAAAATATTATTTTTATGATTGGTGACGGCATGGGTGTGGCTCATACCACGGCTTTTCGTTATTATGCAGATGACAAATCTACCAAAGTAGTTGAAAAGACAGTTTTTGACGAACTACTTGTCGGCACATCAAGTACCTACCCAGACGATGATACTTATGTCACCGATTCAGCGGCTTCAGCAACAGCATTAAGCTCTGGCATCAAATCATACAACGGTGCAATTGGCGTCGATGTTAACAAAAAACCTGTACTTACCTTATTAGAGCGTGCCAAGCAGCTTGGTAAAACAACCGCTATTGTTTCAAGCTCTCAAATAAATCACGCGACACCTGCAAGCTTTATGGCCCACAATGAATCTCGCCGCAACTACGATGAAATAGCAGACGCTTATTTCGATGAAAAAATTAATGGCCAATTTAAAGCTGACCTAATGTTAGGTGGTGGCACTAAATATTTCATTCGTGACGACCGAAACTTAGTAAACGAATTCAAAAAAAGTGGCTTTAACTACCTTGATGATATTACAAAATTAGACACTATAAATACCTTACCTACTTTAGGACTTTTTGCGCCGGTTGGTTTGCCTTTTGCAATTGACCATAAGCCTCTTCCAAATCGTGTTGCCGCCATGACTAAAGCTGCATTAACAGTCTTGGAAAAACAAAGTTCTGATAATGGTTTTTTTATTATGATTGAAGGTAGCCAAGTCGATTGGTGTGCACATGCTAACGACATTGCTTGTGCAATGGGCGAAATGACAGACTTTGCAAAGGCCATAGAGCTTGCTAAAAGCTTTACAGAACAACATGGCGACACATTACTTATTATCACTGCAGATCACTCTACAGGCGGTTTAAGTCCGGGTGCAAACGGTGTTTATAAATGGTTAACCAATAACGTGCGAAAAATTAACTCTTCTTTAGAAGTTATGATCCCTCAATTCCTAGCTTTAGACAAAAACTCAACGCCCGAACAAGTGCAAACAACATGGCGTAAACATGTGGATTTCGATTTAAACGAAGAGCAACTAACTTCACTTCATAGCGCGCTTTCAAATAAATTAAAGCAAGCCAAGGTTTTATCCGAAGTAAGAAAAATAATTAATGACACTACATTCACTGGATGGACTACGGGCGGTCACACAGCTGACGACGTGCAAGTTTTTTCAACCGGCCCAAATAGTCATTTATTTAATGGACAACAGGACAATACGGATATTGCCAAAAAGTTGTTTTTACAATTAAACATGACCAAATAGCAGAGACTATCACTTTGAAAACTACAATTTTAGCGATCACGGGTGCATCAGCATCAGGTAAAACACTTTTAACCGCGACTATATTTGACGAGTTGGCTCAAGAGTTGGGACCAGATCAGATCTCGTTCATTTCTGAAGATGCCTATTATCATAATCAAGATCATCTAGAGATGTCAGTGCGTGAAAAAACAAATTATGATCATCCAGAAGCATTCGAACATGAATTGTTAGTACAACACCTTAGAGATCTTAAAGCCGGCAAAGCAATAGAGATGCCTCAGTATTGTTATAAAACACATACACGATTAAAAGAAACAACGACGGTTCAGCCTGCTCAAGTAATATTGATTGAAGGCATCATGCTGTTAACAAACCCTGAGCTTTATAAAGAGTTTGATATCAAAGTCTTTATGGATACACCACCGGAAATTTGCCTTGTAAGACGACTAGAGCGTGATATCAAACAACGTGCTAGGAGTTTTGATTCGGTAATAAAACAGTATCTAACAACCGTTCGTCCAATGTATCAGGCTTTCATTGCGCCTTCGAAACAAGTTGCTGATTTAATAGTGACTAATGGTGGTAAAAACAGAATTGCGATTGATGTGCTTAAAGCACAGATTAAACAATTACTTATGAACAGCTAACGGCCAAACTGGCGTTAGTCTTTTGAAATGACGTCAAATGGAAGTATATATAAAGCGAGGTTAACTCGCTTTTTATTTGTCTGCGAAAAATAGATATTTTTCAGGATTTGTATGTTTGAACTGTTTTGCTTCATACATAGCTACATCAGCTAGTTTTAGTAATTTGTTCATATTATTTGTGGTAAGCGGATAGAATGAAACGCCCGCGCTAAACCCAATATAAACCTCTTCATTATTTTCGCCAAAGTAAAAGGGCTGCTTAATTTGTTCCATCACTTTGTCCATAATTAACGTCGTAGTTTGTCGATGAAACTCATCTACTTGAAGTAGCAGTACAAATTCATCTCCCCCCCAACGCACTGGGATATCTTGTTTACGAAGTGTGTTTTTTAATTGTTCCGCAACAAACACCAGAACTTCATCACCAGCATCATGTCCGTAAACATCATTAACCTGTTTAAAGCCATTAAGATCTAGCAATACTAATGCAAAAGCCTTTTTGTCAAAGAGCGCTTTTTCAATGACTTTTTCGCCGCCATTTCTGTTTAGAATGCCAGTTAATGCGTCATATTCGGCTTCTTTCGCTAGCGCTTCCAACTCTTCCCTACGCCTTGAAATATCATTTAACGTAACCTGATAAAACTTTTTATTGTTTTCAGCTTCAATTGGGCTTACAACCACCTGAACCCATACTTGCACGTGCTCTTTAAAAGACTTTAGCTTGTGCTCCCCCGTTGCAAACTCGTCTCTTGCAAAGGCCTCTTCCACTGATTTAACTAAATCTTGAGGTTCTTCAAATAAATCAACTAACAACTCACCAAAAGCAACGTCACTTTTATCGTAATCAACGCCAATTTTTTCCAATAACAATTCAAAAGCTTCATTATGAAGAATAACTTCACCATCAGTTGCCAAAAGCACGATTGGTGCACGAGCATTTTCAAATAACATTCGAAAACGCTGTTCAAGAAACTCGATTTCTTTTCGAAGCCCGCGTTCTTTAATAAACTGTTCTTCAACTTTTGTTAACAAATGATTTGTGTCTTGAATTAATCCGGTGATTTCTGAGTTGCCCTGATTTTTAGGGATAAGTAAGCGAGCATTGGTGCCTGGCTCAATGTCATGCAAATTTCTGCTTACATAAACTAACGGGCGCGTTATTAAATAGAAACAAATGATGATGGCGGCAATAGTAACGAATACAGCGAGGATATATAACGCCAAAGAATTACCGCTACTAATATTTTTAGCTTCTTTCTGAATAAAGTTTAAGTCTGGGTAGATTTTAAGCTTAGCAATAACCTCTTCCTGTATAAAAGGGTTAAATATAATGAATTCCTGTGACGTTAGCCCAGCGAGCTGCTCTGCATTAGCTGCATAAGTTATTTTATCGCTCGTAAACGCCGCTGCCTTAATCTTTTTGCTCTTAACTAGACCATTTACGACTTCTTTAACTAACTCTTCGTCTTCTACAAAAGCTGCAATAGATGCTGTAGACGACACCGTTTGAAACAGCTCTTTGATATCTCGTTCTGCGTCTTCTATTTCTGAATCGTAGGTGATTTGATAAAAGACTTCTGAAGCCGTATAGGCAATGCCCAAAGCCGCTAAAATAATAAAAAACGCAAGCCTAACTGCAATGCCAACACGCTTAATCAAAACGATACACCACCTTCATTTTGTCCGTGACTTGTGAAGCATAAATGTAAGCAACTACATTACCCTGTTCACTCAACATCTTGTCAATTTCTTCAATGCTATTCACTGCGATTGGTGGTGTTGCGCGGCCAGTGAACTTGATTCGAGACCAATAAGCATTCACTCTGGCAAGAGGCATGCCTACGAGCTTTTTATAGAATTTAGATTTAATCTCACTTTCTTCATCTAAGTCCATAGGAGCTGCAGCTCGACCATCTGAAAACGCAATATATTTGCCCATAAACAAATCAATTATTTGTCTCTTTTCAAGCTTTTCAACAGGGTTATTAGCATTAGTAATAACGACAATTTCTTGCTTTTCATCTTCCGCATAGGTAACAGCAGAAAATACACTCGAAGCAAAGAACGCCATTACGAGGAATAATGTTTTTATTGGGTGAGGCATAGCAATTAATTTATTCATAATTAAAAACTAAAGCTCATTGCGGCAAATACTGTGTTTACAGCCTGGCTATCACCTTCAGTTACATAACCTTCTCTTAACCTTAAACCACCGCCTCTAGCGTCAACTTTTGTTCTTTCATACTGTAATTTAAATGCTAACGTTTCACTAAAGTCCCACCTCCAGCCGAAAGATAAAGAGTTCTGATTATGAGAAAAAGTTGAACCAACTTCCTCAACAGCAAAAATAAGAGGGGCCAATAACTCTCGCGATAAAACAGGTTCTGAAAAATAATATTCGTCTGTGTCTGCAAATGAATACTTAAAGTAAAAGGTGTGAGCATCAAAAGGATAACTAATATTAAAAAAGCCATTGCTTATATCACTAATAGCAATTGAATCCGAATTTACGTACGCCATTTCTGCCGATATTTCAAGTGGCCCAGCAAACGTTGAAGCGTAAACAGAAGCGTATTGGACTACCTTGCCCGTTATATCAACATCGTTTGCAAACTCAGAGGCCCCTGGCCATAACATTTCAGCACTTTTGATTGCATCAACGACCAGCAATGACGGAATAGTATTATTTTGAGCTTTACCTTGTGAAAGTCTAAAGCCTAGGCGCCAGTCAAAAGACTCAACTAATATGCTTGCACCAACAAGATTTTCAAAACGAATAGGTTCATAACTTCCAGATGAAAAGTCACTTTTTGTTTTACCGTAAAACAACTTACTCGTCATTGTAAAATTTTCAAAAAGGGAAATATACGAAACATCTACTCCGTCAGCGTTTCGGTTTGGAATAAGACCATAAACCTCGGTTGGGACTTTAACCCAAGGATAGGCAATGTTGACGTCTCGAACTTCGCTAAATTGAAAGATATCCAAGGCAGTTCTACCAACCCGAAAATGCCAATTAGGCGTTGGTTTATATCTAATAAATGCCAGTTGAGTTAATGAATCTAAATCCGATGGTTCCTGTTCCCTATAGACAAATTGACCTACAGCGTCCCACTTCTCATTAAACGAATAATTGAGTTGAAGGCCAAGATTGCTTAACGTTTGTAGCTCTATTTCGTCTTTTTTGGCGCCATCATTTTGGGACATATCGTTTCGAAATGCGTATTGTTGAGAATCTGAGATTGTCGCAACAATAGTACCAAAACCACTGACTTTTAATTCATCTGCGAAGGCCGTAGAGCTCAGGAGAAGATAGCAAGTGAAAAGGAGGAAACACTTGAACGTCTTTTTAGTCATAAATTTTTTCATAAATTTTCAATTTATTAGATTAACTTATTTGTTAAGTTTAAGTCTTGTTCGATATACCTATAAGCATAGTCGCAATTTCAGAAACTTAAATCACCCAACTAACAAGATTTAAGATAATTTTAAAAAGAAGTTGCGAGATGACCGATAAGCCGGGTTTTGTCGTGGACAATCATTCGTCTAGGCCATTAATTACTCAATGGCTCAAGCTTTCTACCCGATTCCAACGCGGGCCGCGCATTAACTCCGAAGAGTAGTGGAATCCTATTTGAAATTGCTCCGAGTGGAGTTTACCGTGCCACGAACTATTACTAGCCGCGCGGTGCGCTCTTACCGCACCCTTTCACCCTTACCTGTGCTAATAAATTAGCCATCGGCGGTATACTCTCTGCTGCACTGGTCGTAGGCTTACGCCCCCCAGAAGTTATCTGGCACTCTGCCCGATGGAGCCCGGACTTTCCTCCCCTCTATCCGTCTGCGAATAAGTAAACTTAGACACACAACGATAAAGCAGCGATTGCCTGGTCATCTCGCGGAGCGGATTATACACTAAACTTAAGTAAAACCACGATTACTTTATAAGAATTCTATTTTAGATGCCCTAAAAGTAAGCTGGACGAGTTGTTTAATCTACCGGCTTATAACCCGGAATGTCTGATAACTCAAAACTATCCAATTGTTCTTCAGAACCAAACTCTTTTAAATATTGTTCATATACCTTTGATTCCACAAAGATAGCGAAAATATCAGGGTCTAAATGGTTATCTTCTACCAAACGCCCCATTATATTCAAACATTCGCTGGCTGGTTTTGCCTTTTTGTAAGGACGATCAGCCGCAGACAAGGCTTCAAATATATCTGCAAGTGCCATTAGCCTCGAAGGAACAGACATCTGTTCTTTAGTTAAACCTCTTGGATAGCCGCCGCCGTCCATACGTTCATGGTGGCCTAATGCATATTCAGTAACGTTTTGTAGATGTTTAGGGAACGGTAGCGTTTCTAAAATATCCATGGTAACAACCATATGATGTTTCATTACTTCTCGTTCAGCATCGGTTAACGTTCCTCGTCTCACTTGTAAATTTTCAACTTCATCTAGATTCAGAACTGGAGTGACATTGTTTTCGATTCTAATATCATAACGCAATGCAATTTGATGAATAAGTTCAACTTCTTTGTCTTGCAGATATTCACCACCTAAATTTACTTTCTGAATGAAGCTACGGTCTAGCTTTAACTGTTTGAACTCTCTTTCCATGGCTGTTTGCAACTGAACCACTTCAATTTTTTTACCTTTTTGTAACGCGAGCAACATTTGGTCTTTATATCTAAGCTCTATATCGCGCGCTGCTATTTCAAACTTAGCGTTTACAAACTCAACTCGATCAAAAATCGTTTGAAGTTTTCTTGATTTCTCAATGATATGATCCGGCGTCGCTACTTTACCGCAATCATGCAACCAACCCGCAATGTCAAGTTCATGCCTGTCAGCATCTGTCATACTAAATTCTGAAAGCGGGCCGCGAGTCTCTTCATGAATCGCTTCGGCTAACATTAATGTTAATGCTGGAACTCGACGGCAGTGACCGCCGGTATGTGGAGATTTTTCGTCGATTGCCTTTGCAATGGTTTTTGCAAAAGACATGAATAACTGCTCCATTCTCTCTACAAGCGCTTTGTTTGTCAGCGAGATTGCACCTAGCGAAGTGAATGACCTCACTAGGGTTTCTACGTCATCACTAAATGCAATTGCTTCATTGCCGTCCATTGCATTAATAAGTTGAACAACACCAATAATATCGTCAACGTGATCTTTAAGTGGAATGACTAACATTGACTTGGTGCGATATCCCGTGGCGTCATCCATTTTTCTAGCTGCGCTAACATCAAAAGGAATTGCTGCGTACACATCTGGAATATTAATAACTTCGCCTGAATTCGCTGAGTGTGCCACCATTGCATTATTATTAGGCTTGCCATCCACTAATAACGGAATTGTTGGAAAATCAACGGCTTTGCCAGAAGCACCGCCTAAATACATATCCAGTGAACTATTGATGACTGTTTCAAATTTAAGCTCTTTGTCTTCTGTAATAGAGTAAATTGACCCCGCATCACAGTTCGCGATCGACATTACAATCTGTAGAATTTCATCTAACAGTTTATTCGAGTCTTTTTCACTCGATAGCCGAATACTAATATCGACTAGTTGTTGTAATGCATAAGTGTTCGTGAGCTTTTGTTGTTTCATAAACCATTACTTCTTAATGTGAATGAATTCACCAGACCAATTGTCTGGTAACGAGTTTATATCCATTTGTTGTAAACGTTCCAACATAACTTCATAAACCTTTGTTGTAAAAATAGTATTTTTAGAAAGTATAGCGAATTTCGCTTCAGCTTTATGCCAATCTTTATGATAAAAGTCGGTAAATGCGTCATTGTGCTGCTGTATAATTTCCATGGACGCTTCATCTAAAGCACGCTTAGAAATTGGTTCATAAATAGTAACAGGCTCTGTTTTTCCGACGACTGTCACTTTATCTATAATTCTATAAACATAATCATTGGCCTGTTCTTTTGTTTCTTCAGAGACAAGTAGTTCAACACCATAGAATTTTGTAAGGCTTTCGATTCTAGACCCTAAATTAACAATATCACCAAGCACAGTATAGGCTTTTCGGTACGAAGAACCCATGTCGCCAACATTCATTTCACCAGTACTAAGTCCTATACCTAATTTAACTTCTGGCCATCCTTTTTCCAGAAATGAAGTATTAATTGTTTTTAACGATTCCAACATATCTAAAGCGGTCGTAATGCCCATTTTCGCATGCTCAGGTTGATCAAGTGGTGCATTCCAAAAGGCCATAACCATATCGCCTACATACTTATCAATCGTACCGCCATGTCGAAATATTATTTCTGTAATTGATGACAAATATTCATTCAAAAACTCACTTAACTGTGCCGGTGTTAAAGACTCAGATAGTGTTGTAAAACTTCTGATATCGGCAAAAAGAACCGTCATTTCACGACGTTCACTTTTAACTTCTGCGCCAGTCGGACTCGCCATTAGTTTAGCTATATGTTCCGGTGGCACGTATTGCCCAAACATATTCTGAATGTTCTTTTTGGTATTTGTTTCTGTTACAAATCCTACAAATATAAAATAAAAGGATAGCACCACTATAGAAAAACTTGGCAAAAATAGCGGAAGGCTGATCTTTAAGTTGTACCAAAAATAAAAGTTAATACTGACGGTTAGTACCATCGTTGCTAGTCCTACTAATGCGATGGTAATTGCACTTTGGTGCATCATTATAAAAGACAGGATTATACCAACCAACAACATCTGTAAAATTGCATAAGCGGACGACCAATTTGGTTCGGATGGCACAATACCTGGATTCATCAGGCCGTCAAATACATTGGCATGTACTTCCACCCCTGGATACTGCAGGCCTACTGATGTTGACCTTAAATCTGCCAAGCCAAGTGCCGACGTTCCTATAAACACTACCGCACCAGCAAGTTGCTCATCGGTAACTCTACCTTTTAATACGTCCGTCGCTGAAATGTAAGGAAACGAGTAGGCTGGACCTTTAAATGGAATTAAAATTTGGCCATATTCATCGGTTAGCACCTTTCTATCTGCGATTTGCACACTTTCGAATAGGCTTAGATCAGTGCCAGTGTCTAGCACAAAATTGGCTTCGACTTTATCTGCCAATGTATAAAGTCGAGCTGCCTCTAACGCTATTGAAGGGTAAAGTTGGTCTTTGTGCCTTAAAACTAATGCGGCCCGTCGAATAAACCCATCAGCATCTGCACGAGAGTTTATAAAACCAAGTCCCATTGAAGCGTCTTGAAGCTGTGCAATATTACTTATTACGCCTGAATATTGGGTAACTTCAGACTTTTCCCTTTGTTCTGATTGCCATTCAACATTCGACTTTAATGCTCCGCCTACTGATTTTTCTGATTCGTCAGTTAGCAAAAATCCTAGAACGACGTCGGACCCCGCTAATGCTCGAGCAAAAGCGCTATCTGGGTCTACCGTTTGTTTAATTTCATTTAACGAATCTGCTATGTCGGGAGATGATTTATTCAATTCAGCTAAAATAACGTCAACGGGGTTACGTTCAGGCTCAGCAAAAAATATGTCAAATGCGATAACGACTGCACCTTTGTCATAAAGAATAGAAATGAGTTCTGCGACTTTAGTTCGAGACCAAGGGTATCTCCCTTGTTCTTGCATGCTTTTTTCATCTATATCTACTATGACAATATGTTCTTGTGATGTTCTAACCGGTTTGGGAAGTGTGCTGTTTAGCCTGAAGTCATAGAGGATACCTTCAACTCTTTCTTTGGCTTCGTAAAAATAAGGTAAGCGAGAGGTTTCTAAAAAAATAAATAAAATGGAAATAAGTAGGCTTATCCAAAGTTGCTTGGATGTAAACCAGCTATTATTTTTTCGGTTTTTTATCATTCAGTACTTAGGAAAAATCATTTAGATCTAGTTTTTGTCCCTCGCGTGCACAAAACACATGCAGCCGAGCGCCATAATGTTTTTGCAACTGAGTCTCTATAATTTTCAGTGCATCGTCAGTTCTAAAAGGGTCATGACTAATTAGTGCTAGCGCTTTAACATTAGCTTGAACGGCAAGTTCCGCAACCTGCAATACTGTTGAGTGTCCCCAACCTGATTTTTCCGGTAAATCTATGTCTATAAATTGTCCATCATGAATCAATAAATCGGCACCTTTTACAAACTCGACCCACTCTTCGATGGTCGTTTTAACTTCTCCTGGTGGACACAGTTCATTATCTGTTACATATGCAAGTTTACATTCACCTTGTTTTAACAAATACGCAGTACCACCATCAGGGTGATTTAAGGCCATGGTGTATACAGTTGTATTTCCAATGGAAAAGTTTGGTTTAGCGGTGATGTTTGAATCAAGATTAATAGAACTTGGTAAGTCAGTCGCCTTAACAGGAAACGTAGATTTGCTCATTTGTTTAAGAATGGCGTCTTTCTCTGCATCTTCGACTTGGCCAGGAAAGATATTGATCTTTCTACCCGCTTGATAAATTGGTTTAAAAAATGGGAAGCCTTGAATATGATCCCAGTGGTTATGAGTCACTAGGATATTAATGTCTGACTGATCGTGTAACAGTTCTTCGCCTAACTTAATAATACCCGTTCCCGAGTCTAAAATTATGCGGTTGTTGTCCTCGCCTGTAACCAAAACACAGGATGTATTTCCGCCATAGTGACAAGTTTCGGGGCCAGGACTAGGCACTGACCCTCGTACTCCATAAAACTCAACCTGCATGATTACGGCTTTACTCCATCTTCATAAAAATCATATTTCGATATCGAAACATCTACACTTTGACCAGTATCACATTGGTTTGCAACAACTATTTGATTGTCTGTATTAATGACTATCGATCTAAAACTTTGATTTCCAGTACAGTTGTCAGATAAGAATTTCCCATCTTCACCTTGCCCAAACAAGCTATCTAATGTTCCATCTGCTGCTATTCTAGCTATGGCTCCTTTAGTGGTGCCACCATCTTCACCTAACCCCACAACAATGAGTCGCCCTTGTGAGTCTAAAGTTCCATCCATAAGTTCAGCGTTGGCACCGCCACTCATAACATTAGTGAATGAAAGAATGCCAGTTGAGTTAAAGGAGTTATCATTGCTTCCGTCAGAACTCAACTTAATTACTAAGTTACGACCTGATAGGTTGTCACTACCACCAATCAAATAAATTTTACCCGCACTGTCGAGCAATACTTTTCTAGTAAAGTCTGCAAAGGACAATGAACGGTTAATGGTGCGAGTACCCGTAGTATTAAAGCTTGTATCTGCGCTGCCATCTAATAAATAACGAGCAACCCACATCTCATCTTCAATTATATTTGAGTCTGTACCGCCAATCACAACGCTTCTATCAACTTGTACCGCGACAGATGCATAACTAATACCCGCTGAACCAATTACATAACCGCTAGTCGTAAATGATTCTGCGGCAACGTCATAACTATCCAGATTTGAGTCTAATTGACCGTCTGGTGTAACACGCATTACGACGGGTTTCGTTTGAGCAAGATTGGTTAAACTGCCCACCGCTACAAGTTTATTAGATGAGTCTACGGCTACTGACGTGATAGAAATATTTGACCCATCAGTGATACCCTCTGTTCGGAATACGCCGTTATCACCAAAGTTCGTATCTATCGCTCCAAATTCATCCAGTCTTGCAATAAAGCCATGTTGATCACCCGTTGCATTATCGCTTGTGCCGTAAATAAATGCTGAACCATCTAGTCTTTCAGTTACACCATTTACCTGTGCATTATTACCGACCCAAATTTGTTTAGTGCCATCTTCCGAGAATGTTGTATCTAGCTGCCCAGACGCTAGGTAACGTTGAGCAACAATGATTGCATCAGAACCCGAGCCAATGGTAGACACTGTTAGATACTTATTCGCGGAATCACCAGATGTAAATTTCATAACACCTGCAATGGAATCGTTTTTAGTGCGACTTGATAAATCTAAGGCTAAAGTGCCGGTTTGATTACATCCAGGTTGATCGTCAGGGAAACAACTGTCTAGGAAACCGTCGCTTTTTATAACCGTTGCGTAAGGTGTTTTATTGCTTGGGTCTAACGTACCTACAAGCCATGTACTGAAGAACTCATCAACTGTGGTAGCCGCCGATGATATGCTAGGAGATTCTAAGATGGTAATCAGTCCCCCCGTTCCAAACGTGCCATCTAAAGCACCATCCGCTAAGGCTGCTTTAACAACAAACGCTTCGTTGGTGGATTGGATATTCCCCGAAATCATGATGTCATTCGAAGTGCTATGCTTTTGTATACTTGTCACTTCTGCACTGCCAGACCCATCACCTGAATCACCGTCGACATCAAAGATTAGGAAGCCGTCAACATCAAAGCCTGTTACATAATTACCATCTTTATCCACAGCAACAACAACCGCATCTTTGCTACCAACAGCTTGTTCAGTATAGCCGCCAACTAAAGCCGTAAAGCCTGAACCGGTATCGCCCCCTAAAGTTAAGAACTCATCATCCCCGATACTCCCTGGAATATCGACGATTAAGTCGTTGCCACCATTAAATGAACTATCTTTTAAGTAATCCTTGTCTAAATAACGAAGGTATCCATCCCAATCGCCGCTTGCAGATTTAACTGAACCCGCAACCATGACTCTTATGCCATCATAGTGTCTTACCGCCGTGGCCTTATCGTCTCTGCCATTACCTAAGTCATGATAAAACGGAGTTCCTATTTCAATTTTCAAAGTATCTTCGTGGAATTTAACAAATACACTATCTAGCTCACTTCCATTGTCTCGGTAACCAACGGCATATAGTTTAGTATTTGAGTAGGTAATGTCGCTAGCAAACAACTGTTCTTGTTGCTGAGTACAACGAACTCCAGACGCATTATCCCCCCCCACTGTATCAATGTTGCCGCTGATATCCATCTTGATTATGCAAAGCTCTTGGAAGCCATTAATGCTTTTTTCAAGCCATACATACATGCCATTATTGCCAATCGTAATGGCTTTTGCTTTTTCATCGCCACCAAGGTTAATCGTTAACTCACCATTGTCACCAAACGATGTCAAATATGAACCGTCTTTGTCAAAAGCTCTCATGTATACATCGGCATCAACATTGTTAACATAACCAACGTAATAAACCTTGCCTGAATTTTCAATTACATCTGTAAACTCACCCGTATTCTGGCTACCAAAAATATCTTTATAACCCGTAAGTGTTTTACCAAAATCAGCTGCTTCAACTGGAACAAAAGCCTCTACTACATTATCTACACCAATTGTAATAGTTGCCGCATCACTTTCAGCTATTGGAGTACCGTTATCAGTCACTGTAACTTGAATAGAATGAGATTGAGCCAACTCATAGTTTAATACTGAATTTCCATTTATCGTTATTTCACCTGAGCTAGAGTCAATATTAAATAATCCGGAATCCCCGCCAGTAATCGTATAGGTTAAATCATTCCCTTCAATGTCAGTTGCTGAAACCGTGCCTACAGAGAATCCATTTAAAACGCTTTCTAATACACTTCCCAGTGTTACATCGTTTAGTACAGGCGCATCATTTACTGCATCAATGGTGATCGTTAATGCTCCTGGGACTGGGTCGCTGTTACCGTCAGTAACATTAAATGCAACGGATTCACTGCCAAATGCGTTGGCTGTTAACGTAAAGGTCAGCGTACCGTTACTTGACAATGT
>CAWUUQ010000256.1:0-4805 GCA_963925625.1 uncultured Psychrosphaera sp. | reverse complement strand
TCAAAACTGCACTCAACAAATAACATAAAAGAATTCCAACACACCATGGATTGGGCGCTTAAAATGGTACTGCTAATGGCGGTTCCTGCGTTAGCAGGCTTAATGGTATTAGGGCCGTTGATTATTAAAATTTTGTACATGCATGGTGAATTTACCAACACAGACGCTGAACAAGTCTATTTCGCTTTAGTTGCTTATGCAGCAGGTCTGGTGAGTTATATGTCGGTTAAAGTATTGGCACCAGGTTACTTTGCACGTCAAGATACAAAAACGCCGGTTAAACTGGGTATTATTGCCATGGTTTCAAATATTATTTTTAATTTTATGTTGGCGCCGTTTTATGGATTTGTAGGATTAGCAATAGCGACGGCAATGTCGGCAACATTAAACGCTGGAATGTTGTATTGGGGTCTTCACCAACAAGGCGTTTATAGTCTTACTAAAAATACGGTGATGTGGATGGTAAGGCTGGTGATAGCGACTTTAGCAATGGTCGCCGGAATTCAGGTCTTAGAGCATACAGTATTTGACTCGTCAATAAATGAGAGCAGTACATTTTGGCAAGACGGATTTAAGTTAATGATATTAATTGGCTTTTCTGTTGTTGCATATTTTGTGAGTTTATTGATTTTAGGCGTTAGAAAAGCTCATTTTAAACTAGGCGCTTAATTTATTTTACTGGGTTTTAAGGCACACTCACTCAGTAAAATAAAACTTTGCCATTTATTCTAAGTTATTTCTTTTTAATTCACTGTCTCTGGGTAGTAATTGGGCAGTGTTTACCGTTATAATTCCTGCGTTTTTCTATCTAAATATGAAGGTCCAATGGAGTTAGTTCGAGGTTTAGTCAATTTATCTGATCAGCACAAGAATTGTGTATTGACGATCGGTAACTTCGACGGCGTACATATTGGGCATCAACATGTTTTAGATAAGCTGAAAGCCGAGGCAAAATTGCACGGTGTACCGGCGGCGGTAATGATCTTTGAACCTCAACCGCAAGAAGTATTTTTAGGTGAAAAAGCATCAGCTCGAATACTGACATTTCGAGATAAATATAAAAAATTAGAAAAAATGGGCATCGATCGCCTGATATGTGTTCGTTTTTGTAAAGCCTTTTCTTCACTATCGGCACACGACTTTATTGAAACGTTGTTGGTGAATAAGCTTGGTGTCAAACATTTAATTGTTGGCGATGACTTTCGCTTCGGAAAGAAACGCAGTGGTGACTTTGATTTTTTAAAGCAAGAGTCAAAACAGTTTGGTTTTACAGTCGAGAATACACAAACATTTTGTTATTCAGAAAAGCGTGCGAGCAGCACTGCAATTAGACAGTTTTTAGAAGCGTCGGACTTTAATTCTGCTGAGCAGTTATTAGGTGAGGCGTTTAAAATGCAAGGCCGCGTTATACACGGTCAGAAGAATGGCAGGAAATTTGGTTTTCCCACAGCGAACATTGCAGTAAAGCGAAAGGTTTTGCCAATCAAAGGTGTTTTTGCCGTTGAGGCAACATTAGATAATGTTGTTTTTAAAGGCGTTGCTAATATTGGTAACAAACCAACGTTAAACGGATTGAAGCCAGTACTAGAAGTATTTATTTTTAACTTTGACCAACAAATTTATGGTCAAAGGTTAACGATTAAGCCATTGTTCAAAATTAGAGATGAACAAAAATTTGAATCGTTAGAAAAACTCATTTCTCAAATTAAACTGGACGTAGCACATGCTCAGTCCAAACTAAGCCAAAATGGAATCCAATAACCATGAGTGATTATAAACATACTCTTAATTTACCTGAAACTGCGTTCCCAATGCGCGGTAACTTGGCTCAACGTGAGCCAAAAATGTTAGACGAATGGCAAGAGAAAAACTTGTATCAACAAATTCGTGAAGCAAAAAAAGGTAAAAAGAGCTTCATTTTGCATGACGGCCCTCCGTATGCAAACGGCGACATTCACCTTGGTCACTCAGTTAATAAAATTTTAAAAGACATTATTGTTAAGTCTAAAACGCTTTCAGACTTTAACTCTCCCTATGTACCAGGCTGGGATTGTCATGGCCTTCCAATCGAATTAATGGTTGAGAAAAAAGTTGGCAAACCGGGTAAAAAAGTAACGGCAGCTGAGTTTCGTCAAAAGTGTCGTGATTATGCAGAACGCCAAATTGAAGGCCAAATGGCTGGTTTTAAACGTCTTGGCGTATTAGGCGATTGGGAAAACCCATATAAAACAATGAACTTTAAGTCTGAGGCGAACATTATTCGCTCTTTGGGCAAAATTATTGAGAATGATCATTTACAAAAAGGCGCTAAGCCTGTTCATTGGTGTACTGATTGTGGTTCGGCATTGGCGGAAGCAGAAGTTGAATACAAAGATAAGGCTTCTCCAGCTATTGACGTAATGTTTACTGCGGTAGATAGCGATGCAGTTGCAGATAAGTTTTCACATCCTGAAGGTCATAAAGGTCAAGGTGATGTGTCTTTTGTTATTTGGACAACAACACCGTGGACATTACCAGCAAACAGAGCAATCGCAGTTGGTGAAGATGTTGAGTATGTATTAGTTCAGGTTGAAGAAGAATCAGGTTTTGGTAAACCATTTAGATTGGTTGTTGCAACCGACCTTCTTGGCGAAGCAATGGATCGTTTTGGGATTTCGCATTTCCATTCTTTAGGTCACTGTAAAGGTACAGCACTAGAGTTAGTAAAAGTTCAACATCCATTTTACGACTTCAGCGTTCCCGTTATTTTAGGTGAGCATGTAACCACTGACGCAGGTACAGGTTGTGTACATACAGCGCCTGGTCATGGTCAAGAAGATTTTACTGTTGGTCTACGTTATGGTTTAGAAGTTGCTAATCCGGTTGGACCAAATGGCGTTTATGTTGAAGGTACGGAATACTTTGCTGGACAGCATGTATTTAAGGCTAATGCAGACGTTGTTGAATTACTCAAAGAAAAACAAAAGTTGTTAAAACACATCTCATTTGAACACAGCTATCCACATTGCTGGCGTCATAAAACGCCTATTATTTTCCGTGCAACGCCGCAATGGTTTATCAGCATGGATAAAGCGGGCTTACGTCAAAAGTCAGTTGAGCAAATTAAGCAAGTTGAATGGTTACCTGAATGGGGCGAAGGCCGAATTCAAGGCATGGTAGAAGGACGTCCTGACTGGTGTATCTCGCGCCAGCGTACTTGGGGTGTACCTATTACACTTTTCATCAACAATCAAACGGATGAACTTCACCCAAATAGCATTGAGCTAATGGAAAAAGTAGCATTACGCGTTGAGAAAGAAGGCATTCAGGCTTGGTGGGATTTAGATTCTAAAGAGCTATTGGGTGATGACGCTGTAAACTATCGTAAAGTTGAAGACACTTTAGATGTTTGGTTCGACTCAGGTGTAACGCATCATTTTGTTATCGATGCACGCGAGGAATTTGATAAAGCGGCAGACCTGTATTTAGAAGGTTCTGATCAACACCGTGGTTGGTTTATGTCTTCATTAATGACTTCTGTTGCGATGAATAATAAAGCGCCTTATAACCAAGTATTAACACATGGTTTTACGGTTGATAAAAATGGTCACAAAATGTCTAAATCATTAGGCAATGTTGTCGCTCCAAAAGAAGTTACCGGTAAATACGGTGCTGATATCCTTCGCTTATGGGTTGCATCAACAGACTATACTGGCGAAATGACAGTGGCAGACGAGATCTTCCAACGTTCAGCCGATACTTATCGCCGAATTCGAAATACCTCTCGTTTTTTATTGGCTAACTTAAATGGTTTTGATCCAAAAACAGACTTAGTTGCTGAACAAGACATGATTGCATTAGACCGTTGGATTGTTGGTAAAGCAGCGCGTTTACAGCAAGAAATTGTTGCATCATATGACAAGTATCAATTCCATAACGTTATGCAAAAACTAATGCATTTCTGCTCGGTTGATCTAGGCAGCTTCTATTTAGACGTTGTTAAAGATCGTCAATACACCGCTAAGTCAGACTCTACGGCACGTCGTTCATGTCAAACTGCTTTGTATTATATTGCAGAAGCGATGACACGTTGGATGGCACCGGTGTTGTCATTTACCGCACAAGAAATTTGGCAGGAACTGCCTGGTGACCGTGAAGAATTTGTTTTCACTGGCGAATGGTACAAAGATATTGAGCAATTTGTTGGTGACAACGAGCTAGGTGATGAATACTGGTCAACGGTTCTGACGGTTAAAGAGCAGGTAAACCGTGCCTTAGAGTTAGCGAAAAAAGAAAAACTAGTAGGTGCTTCGTTAGCAGCTGAAGTTACGTTATATGTTAATGACTCACTTAAACAAACGCTTGAAACATTAGAAAATGAACTTCGTTTTGTGTTGATCACTTCAAATGTTTCGCTTGCCCCAATTTCTGAAAAGCCAGCTAATGCCTTTGATTCTGAACTTGAAGGTTTATTCGTAAGTATTGCCGCAAGTGATGCTGAAAAGTGTGAGCGTTGTTGGCATCATGTTGAATCAGTTGGCAAACACGAAACACATAAAGACTTATGTGGACGTTGCATTGAAAATGTTGAAGGTGAAGGCGAAGTAAGGAAATTTGCTTAATGTCATTTAAGGATCTTAAATTCAATGGACTGTGGTTCTTAGCGTTAAGTTTGGTGGTGGTTTTGTTAGATCAAGCCACCAAGCTTTGGATTTTAGCGAATGTACCTCTGTATTATGACATCAACATACTCCCGATTTTTGATATCACGTATGTAAGAAACCATGGCGCTGCATTCAGCTTTTTAAGTGATGCTGGGGGTTGGC
>CAWUUQ010000255.1:0-4044 GCA_963925625.1 uncultured Psychrosphaera sp. | reverse complement strand
AGTGCAGGAATAAGCATATCGTTAACAGGTTGCGGATCTGCCGAACAATCACCAGAAAGCGTTACCCATGAAGGCGGTTTAGTGATAACGACTTCACAAAACATGGATAAAATGCCTGTGCAATCGGCTAATTTTACCTTTGGTGATCATTACCTTAAACGCGATGTTCGAGACGATGTTTTTTACTTTGTTATGCCTGACCGTTTTGACAATGGTGATACAAGCAATGATTTAGGTTCAAAAACCATTAAAGAAAGTGCTGGTGGATTTGATAAAACTAGCAGTGGCCATTATCACGGTGGCGATATTAAAGGCCTAACTAAACGATTAGATTATTTAAAGGGACTGGGAATTTCTGCCATTTGGTTAACACCCATTTTACGTAATCAGGCAGTACAAGGTGACTCTTCTGGATACCATGGTTATTGGCCGTTAGATTTTACTGAAATAGATCCGCACTTAGGGTCAAACGCCGATTTAAAAGAATTTATAGATGCTGCACATGACAAAAATATGAAGGTGTTTTTTGACATCATTACGAACCATACAGCAGATGTCATTAAATTTGAGGAATGTCATGGCGTTGAAGGTAAAAAGGGCTTAAATGGAGTAACACCATCAAAACCTCAGTTTAGTACTTCAACACAACTTTGTGAATATATCTCACTTGCAGATAAGGCTTCAGGCAAAGAGTATACACCATTTGTTCCGAAAGGACATGAACAACTTAAATCACCCGCTTGGTTAAATGACCCTAAGTTTTATCACAATCAAGGTGATAGTACTTGGCAAGGTGAGAACTCTGTTTATGGCGATTTTATGGGGCTTGATGATGTAGATACAGATAATCCTGAAGTTGTTAAAGGCATGACTGATATTTTTAATAAACTGATTGCTGAATTTAAACCCGACGGATTTCGAATTGATACAGTAAAACACGTAAACATGGAGTTTTGGCAAGAATTCACGCCGGCAATTATTGATTTTGCAAAGCAACAAGGTATTCCAAACTTTTTTGTTTTTGGTGAAGTCTATTCAGGCGATCCAAAAGAGCTAAGCACATTTACGACGGATGGCGATATCCCTTCTGTTTTAGACTTCGCCTTTCAATATCGTACAAAAGATGTATTTGCTTATAACAAAGGCACTGACAATCTAAGCGATTTATTCTCTAACGATGTGTTATATAACGATCATAATAGTAGTGCTGATTACCTTATGAACTTTGTTAGTAATCATGATGTTGGACGTTTAGCCTATACGATTGATCAATCATTGTCAGAGTCGGATGAAGAAGAAAAGATTAAACGTTTTTTATTGTCTAATTCTTTAATGTACTTTGCACGTGGTATTCCGGTTGTTTATTACGGTGATGAACAGGGTTTTACCGGTGATGGCGGAGATAGAGGCGCACGTGAAGACATGATGCCTTCGTTAACGCCATCGTATAATGATAATAATTTATACGGTACAAATAAAACCACCGCCGATGATAACTTTGATACTTCGCACCCTATTTATCAGTCTTTAGCAAAATACGCAGAAGTTTATTATGCCCATAAAGGTTTACGACAAGGTAAACAGACGGTTTTAAGTGCAAGTGACAAACCAGGGATTTTTGCATTTACCCGAACTTTGGAACGAGCCGAGTCTACAGACAAAAATAGAAACACAGAAGAACGTTACTTAGTGGTTTACAACTCAGCAACTTCAAAACAAACGTACGATTTTGAAGCGGCGAGTCTTTCTATTGTATTTGGCGACGTAAAACTTGAATTAAACAAAACGAATAAGCGTTTAACATTAGCGCCACTTAGTTTTGCCATATTGAAGTATTAGAGTTGTTTAGGTAGTACCCAAGAGAATTAATTAAGCGCGGCAGAAGTCGCGCTTTTTTTAGCTCAAATTAAAAGTTAGATTTAAATTTAAGAACACGTTGACGTTTAAATGAATATTTAAACTTAGGCGTAAAAGCTCACCAGAAACAAAAGTGTACTGAAAATGCACAAACTCGACCAGAAAAAGCGTAAAACCAATACCGACAGGTATTACCAGTAATTTAACTTTTGTTAAATCCTCTACTATGCTTTCACATTGATACTGTTTACACGTAAAATGCGGTGCAAATCAAAAACATCCGCCCTATACATTACCGGGATAACTATGAGCCAAATCGCTGAAAAAAGTCCGTTATATATTCATTATGCAGGCCCTGCATTAATTGAAACGCCTTTGTTAAATAAAGGCACTGCTTTCTCTAAATTAGAGCGCACCAACTTTAACTTAATGGGTCTTTTACCACCTCGATACGAATCAATCGATGAACAAGTTGAGCGTGCCTATCTTCAGTATTCAAGCTTTAAAGAGCCGATTAACAAACACATATACTTGCGTGCTATTCAAGACAGCAACGAAACACTTTATTTTAAATTAGTGAATCAACATATTGCTGAAATGATGCCAATTATTTATACACCTACTGTTGGTGACGCATGTGAGAAATTCTCTGATATTTATCGCAGTAACCGAGGTTTATTTGTTTCTTACACAGAACGTGAGCAAATGGATGATATCTTGCGTAACGCAACAAAACAAAAAGTGAAGGTCATTGTTGTTACTGATGGCGAACGCATACTAGGCCTTGGCGACCAGGGAATTGGCGGCATGGGTATTCCTATTGGTAAGTTGGCATTATATACAGCATGTGGTGGTATTAGCCCAGCATACACAATGCCGATTACGCTAGATGTTGGTACAAATAACCCGAAACTTTTAAACGACCCTATGTACATGGGTGAACGTCATCCTCGTATTGGACAAGCAGAGTATGATGCTTTTGTTGATAAGTTTATTGTTGCAGCGCAAAAGCGTTGGCCTGGCGTTATGATTCAATTTGAAGATTTTGCCCAGCCAAATGCGATGCCGCTACTTAAGCGTTACCGAGACACAGTTTGTTGTTTTAATGATGACATTCAAGGCACTGCTGCGGTTACCGTAGGTACATTGTTAGCGGCTTGTCGTAAAAAGAATAAAAAACTTTCGGAACAAAATGTTGCCTTTGTTGGTGCGGGTTCTGCAGGTTGTGGTATAGCAGAACAAGTCATTATGCAAATGTGTGCTGAAGGGTTAACAGACGCAGAAGCTCGTAAAAAAGTATTTATGATTGACCGTTTTGGACTGGTAACTGATGGCATGGAAGGCCTACGTGATTTCCAACAGGCATTGGCGCAAGACAAGGCAGATTACAGCGAATGGAACATAGAAGGTGATTATCCTTCGTTGGTTGAAATCATGGAGCATGCGAAACCTGGAATTCTTATTGGTGTATCGGGCGTACCTGGATTGTTCACTGAAGCCGCCATTAAAACGATGGCAAAATATGATGCACAACCGATAGTGTTCCCACTGAGTAATCCAATTAAACAAATTGAAGCTCGTCCAGAGCAAGTCATTGAGTGGACCGATGGAAAAGCAATATTGGCAACGGGTAGCCCGTTTGATGCGATAGAGTATAAAGGCGAAAGCTTTGAAATTGCTCAGTGTAACAACGCTTATATTTTTCCAGGTATTGGCTTAGGTGTTATCGCTGTAAAAGCTCGTATTATTTCAGATGAAATGATCATGGCATCAAGTGAAACGCTTGCTCTGAATTCTCCTTTGGTTAATACCGGAGAGGGCGCGTTATTACCAGACTTGGTGGATTTACCACGACTGAGCAAGGAAATTGCTTTTAATGTGGCTAAGGTGGCAATGGCTCAAGGTCATGCCTTAATGATTTCAGATGAAGAGCTTAGTGCTAGATTAGAGCGAAACTTCTGGACACCAGAATACCGCCCTTACAAGCGAGTAAGTGCGTAAACGAAAAAAAGGTCTGCTTTTGCAGACCTTTTTACTATTCGTTTGTTCTATTTAATTGCAATTAAACTACTTACGCTGAATGTAATCCAAGCCGCCCGTAATCACAGCAACTTGTGCTTGAATACAGTTTTCATCATCAGATTTAGGACTATCTGGATAGACTTCCGTCGTTGTTTTATATTCTGC
>CAWUUQ010000254.1:0-16299 GCA_963925625.1 uncultured Psychrosphaera sp. | reverse complement strand
TAGGGTTAATGTCTTCTACTAATAAAATGAACAGCATGCCAACTTATTTGAATAAAGCTTATGGTATAGACATACTTGGACTTAGTTTTACGGTTTCAGAAACTCGCAACAATAGGGCTCCGTCTTTTGTTGTTAGTTTCGATAATTCAGAAGCGGACACCATCCATGATGCCCTCGTTTTAGGAAGATAAGTAGATTCGTTGTAACCTGTGATCTCAATACCAAAAAAGAGGGCATCATGGATGGTATCCGCTTCTTAATTATCGAAACTAACAACAAAAGCCGGTGCCTTATTGTTGCGAGTTTCTGAAACCGTAAAACTAAATCCAAGTATGTCTATACCATAAGCTTTATTCAAATAAGTTGGCATGCTGTTCATTTTATTAGTAGAAGACATTAACCTTAAACCTATTGCCATACTTATTTTCTGTTGCAATTTATTAAGCCTTATCGGGTCTAATAATGTATCAAGTGCGGTATTTTCTGGGCAATTATTTGCTAACGTTGAAGCAATTGATGGATCAGGAGCATAAACCATGCCTTTTCGAACTTCTTTATTGAGTTCTTGAGAAAAAGTTGAAATGTCTGAAAGTGTTTCCGTTACAATCGTTTCGACTGTAAGGCTTTGTGCTCTAGTAGTAAATGGAGCAAATTCATCTTGAGTAACCAAAAACCTATAAGAAAGATTAGTACTTTGGTTAAAAACGTAAACTTCTTTTGGAATAAATGAACAAGAGTACTCTGAATTAAGTGTCTATGAGCATGTCATTTGATTTGCATGTTGTTTAGCAATTAACTCAGCATCAGACTGCGTTAAACACGCTGAACATAAATAGCGTTCAATTTCTTTTGCAGAAACTATGTGACTAAAAAATGTAATTAGAATTAGGGTGAAGAGAGTTGGCAGACGAACCATGTCATAATTCCTTAATATTATTCCTTAAGATTAAGATCAAGACTAAATTTTATCCAAGTCAAAAATAGATATTAAATAGGTAACATAACAACGTTTAACAGAGACTTACAATGTTAAGGTAATGCTGTAGGGTGCAGGAAAACGGAACATTTGTATAAAAAAAGAGACTCGCTTTACAGGAATCTCTTTTTAGGAAGTTTAAGTTGTATATACAATGTTAATCAGTATGTTTTATAAGTTGTCGTTTAAGAACTCAGTTAATTGAGTTTTGCTTAACGCACCAACTTTTGTACCAGCTACTGCACCGTTTTTGAATAATAACAGTGTAGGAATACCACGAACGCCAAACTTAGGTGGTGTCTCAGGGTTTTGGTCAATATTAAGTTTTGCAATTGTCACTTTATCTGACATTTCTTCAGCAACTTCGCTTAAGATAGGGGCGATCATTTTACAAGGACCACACCATTCTGCCCATAAATCTACAAGTACAGGTTTGTCACCATTAACAACTGAATCGAAGCTTTCGTCAGTTATATTAAGAATTTTATCGCTCATTTCTCACTCCGGGTTTAAACTATAAATAATATACGTCTATTTTGATTAATTTGTTTCTTATTGCAAGCCTAAAGGTTATTCTTATTCGTTATGACAAAGACACATTTAACTGAAACAAAATTTACCGACTTTACAATTCATGAAAATGTATTGAAAGCCCTTTCCAACGCAGGATTTGCAAATTGTACCCCGATTCAGGCTATGTGTATGCCTCTAATCGAAAAAGGTTCAGATATTGCTGGTCAAGCGCAAACAGGGACAGGTAAAACCATCGCATTTCTTACAGCGACCTTTAATAAACTTCTTACTGTAGAAGCTAAAGGCCAGCCTAGAGCAATAATTTTAGCTCCAACTCGCGAGTTAGCCATCCAAATTCATAAAGACGCAATCGCGTTTGCTGAAACAACAGGCTTAACACTTGGGTTAGTTTATGGGGGCGAAGGTTATGAAAGTCAACGCAAACAATTAGAACAAGGTGTAGATGTTTTAATTGGCACGACTGGTCGCGTAATTGATTATTTAAAACAAGGCATTTATAACTTAGATAGCATTCAAGCCGTGGTACTAGACGAAGCAGACAGAATGTTTGACTTGGGCTTTATCAACGACATACGTTATCTATTCGACAAGATGCCTCCAAGTGAGCAACGTCTTAACTTAGTATTCTCTGCAACAATGAGTTACAAAGTAAAAGAGTTAGCCTATTCATACATGAACGAACCAACTCATGTGCAAATAGAGCCTACTCGAATGACAGGCGCTCGTATTCAGGAAGAATTGTTCTACCCTGAATCAGACAAAAAGCCTTTGCTTTTGTTATCTCTAATTGAAGATGATTGGCCAGAAAAAGCCATTGTATTCACCAATACTAAACATTCATGTGAAAAAGTATATAACTGGCTTAAAGCCGATAAGCACCGTGTAGGTTTATTAACTGGTGATGTGAATCAGCGTAAACGTCTTTCAATACTAGAGTCTTTTGCAAAAGGCGAGATAGACTTTTTAGTAGCAACTGACGTTGCTGCGCGTGGACTTCATATTCCATTAGTTTCACATGTTTATAACTATGATTTACCTGACGACAGAGAAGATTATGTGCACCGTATTGGTCGTACAGGTCGTGCTGGCGCAAGTGGTCATGCAATAAGTTTTGCTTGTGAGTCATATGTATATAACTTACCAGCAATTGAAGAATATATTGGTCACGCAATTCCTGTAAGCCAATATGATTCAGAAGCGTTGTTAGATGATGTTCCTAAACCGCGTTACACCAAACGCAGACACCATCACGGACAACGTCGACGCAGTTCTTAACTACTGAATAGATAGACATTGATGGAAAACAAAACCAGTTATGCTGTCATAGATTTAGGCTCCAATAGTTTTCATATGATGATCGCGCAAGTTGTTGCGGGTAGTGTGCAAATTATTGGACGTGTTAAACGAAAAGTTCGTTTAGCTGCGGGCCTAAATGACAAACTGGTTTTATCTCATGAAGCGATGCAAAGAGGTTGGCAATGCCTTGACCTTTTTGCAGAGCGATTACAAGATATCCCTAAAGAAAACATTAGAATTTCTGGTACTGCAACACTTAGACTTGCAACCAACGTTGATAAATTCCTCCTCAAAGCAGAACAAATTCTCGGACAACCTATTCAAGTCATTTCTGGCAAAGAAGAAGCGCAAATAATTTATAAAGGTGTTGCCTTTACTTCTAGTTCAGACCAAAAACGTCTTGTGATAGATATTGGTGGTGCGAGCACAGAACTAGTGGCTGGCGAAGGTCATGAACCTAAAATATTTAACAGTATTAATGTTGGTTGCGTGACCTATTTAGAGCGTTTTTTTCCAACAGGAATATTGTCTGAACATAATTATGAAGCTGCTATCGCCGCAGCCGAAAGTGAAATAAACAAGATTGCAGGCGAATATCGTGAATTTGATTGGCATGAAGAAGTCGGAGCATCTGGAACGGTTCAAGCTATTCAAGAAATATTAATTGCTCAGGGTTTTGACGAAGTTATTAACCTTGAGCGACTGTTAGTGATCATGCAACAGTCAGTGGCTTGTGGCTCAATATCAAATCTAAAAATTCCCGGATTAGTTCAAGATAGACTATTAGTTTTCCCTAGTGGACTCGCCATTTTAATCGCAATATTTAAACAACTTAAGTTAACAGGAATGACACTAGCTGGCGGTGCATTACGCGAGGGTCAGCTTTACTCAATGTTGCCAGAACTAACAAAATTAAACGTTCGTGAACGCACCATTAACAGCGTCATGACTCGATATCATGTTGATCATCAGCATGCGTTGCGTGTTTCTGGTTTAGCATTGTCATTGGCTGAGCAAACTAAACATGAGTGGGACTTAGAGCAGTTTGGTGCACTGGAAATACTAAAATCAGCGGCATTAGTTCATGAAGTTGGGTTACAGGTTGCTTATAAAGATCAGCAGGTTCACGCTGGATATTTGTTAGCTAATTCAAATCTTCCGGGTTTTACAAATGCTCAGAAAAAACTGTTAACAGCCTTGGTAAGAAATCATCGCGACGACATTGACCAAACATCATTGTCATCACAAACCTCTACGTCAGTATTGTTAGCTTGTAGGCTTGTAAGAATTCTAAGGTTGTCTGTTATTTTATCATTACGACGTAAAGATGAAATTTTACCAGAAATTAAAGTGTCGGTAGTGAATGAGACAATGACTGTCTTTATTCCAAAAGAATGGTTAGAAGAAAACTCTCTTAGTGCAGCAGAACTCAGCCAAGAAGCCAGTTATCAAGCGGGTCAAGGTTGGGCACTTAATATCAACTAATTTAAAATAGTTGAAATAAATGCCCTTTCATCATTAATAGCAAAGTATTAAGGGAAGAGTTAAAGAAAGAGTTACTTATTTGAATCTTCCTTTAACCACTGTGCTACGTTTTTTGCAAAATAAGTCAAAATACCATCCGCGCCAGCACGTTTAAATGCCATCAATGATTCAAGTACAACTGGACGCTCAGCTAACCAACCATTTTGAATCGCGGCCATATGCATCGCATATTCCCCACTTACTTGATACGCAAATGTTGGTACTTCAAATTGTGATTTAACGCGACGTACTATATCTAGGTAAGGCATGCCAGGTTTCACCATGACCATGTCCGCACCTTCTTGCAAATCCAAAGCAATCTCTCTTAATGCTTCATTTGAATTAGACGGATCCATTTGATAGTTCTTTTTGTCAGCGCCCTTAAGATTGCCAGCAGATCCAACCGCATCTCTAAACGGCCCATAATAGCTTGAGGCGTATTTAGCGGAATAGGCCATAATCTTTACGTTGTGATGATTATTTGCTTCTAGCGCTTCTCTGATAGCCCCTATACGACCATCCATCATATCAGAGGGGGCGACAATATCGGCACCCGCTTCTGCGTGCGACAACGCCTGTTTTACCAAGATATCAGTCGTGATGTCATTTAATACATAACCCGTATCATCAATAATGCCGTCTTGGCCATGAATAGTGAAAGGGTCTAATGCCACATCTGAAATAATACCCAACTCTGGAAATTGTTCTTTTACAGCGCGAATTGCTTTTTGTGCTAAACCTTCAGAATTATATGACTCTTCCGCTAACTCAGATTTAAATTCCGCAGGCGTAACAGGGAATATCGCTATCGCTGGAATCCCTAACTCTACTAACTCAGCGGCTTCTTTTAATAACAAATCGATAGATAACCTCTCAATGCCAGGCATTGAATCAATAGATTCACGTCTGTTTTTACCTTCCAGAATAAACATTGGGTAAATGAGATCGTTGACCGTTAACGTATTTTCTTGCATCAATCGACGAGAAAAATCATTGCTGCGCATTCTACGCATTCTAGTTGCTGGAAATTGGCCAAACCCTTGCTCAGACATGTATCAATCCTCTTTTTTGTAGGTTACAACTTTGTTTCTGCCCGTTTCTTTAGCTTGATAAAGGGCCTTATCGGCTAGCTCCAAAATTTGATCTGGCGCATAGTTATGTTCTGTTCCTGTGCAAGCAACACCTGCACTAACGGTGCATTTTACCGTATCTGACGAAGTCGTTATAGAGGTCTGTTCTATTTCAATACGTATCTTTTCAGCAATGATGTACGCGCCTTCTAATTCTGTACTTGGTAGCAAAACAGCAAACTCTTCGCCGCCATATCTAAATAGTTCATCTGAAGACCGATTTAACATTTTATCAGCCGTTAATGCGACGGTACGAATGACTTCATCACCAACAACATGGCCAGACGTATCATTAACTTTTTTAAAGTGATCGACATCAAACATGATGACTGACAATGGGGATAACTCACGTCTAGAACGGCGTAACTCCGCTTGAATACGTTTATCAAAATGACGTCGATTATGTATGCCAGAAAGCGCATCTAAGGTGTTGAGCTTCTCTAGCTCAGAATTTCTATCTTCTAATTCCCTTAACGTTAATTGAAGTTCCAAATTTTGTTCAGCCAATCGCTTTTCCAAATCATTGGTTAAGCTATCCGGTAACCTTTCAGGTAACGCAGAGATATTGTCTTCATCGTCAATATCTTCATGTAAAGCGTTTGCATAATTTTTGGACACTAAAGCATGTTCAATATGTTGTTTAATCATATTGACGGATAATATAGTGACAATCAAAATCATCGCAATTTGCAACAATTGTAAATTGGTAAATGGTAGATTGGCCGCAGTAAAACTATTAACCGCAATAAACAATAACGCACACAATAAAATAGCCACGCCAACATTTAAGTCTTGTTCCTCATGCAATCCCTGCTTCCACAACCAATATCCTGAGTAAATATGGAAACCACAAATTGTAATTGCTGCTACGGTAATTAAATAAAGGCCAAACTGATAACTTAAATAAAGTGTGAAGGGTAATACGATGATTGAACACAGGGCGATGCCCATAAAACTACGAGTCAAAATATGATTTTTTTGAACATGATCAATGTAGTTTTTCGCGAGCAAAGCCGAACAAAATATAGCACCACAACTGAATAGATATATTGCATGCTGCTGCATCACAGGGAACTCAGGCCACAAATAATGAAAAGCGAGGCCATTCATCGTAGAGGTAATTAACAATAATGACGTCATTAAGCCTGCGTCTAACAATGCATTCTTATTCTGACTAAATAGAAAGACTATTAAGTAAGCAAAAATAGCGGCTAAAATAAGTCCAATAAAAATACCATTTATTAGTCGGTCGTAATTTTGCTGTTGTTGAAAAGACTCTTTTTGCCATAAGGTCATTTTAAAATTAACAGACCCAGCTGTTTGAACAGCAACATACACTTCTAATGTATCATCTACCAACAACGATAAAGGGATAACAAACGATTCATGCAATACAGGACGAAGTTTAAACTCAAAGCTATCGCCAATGTTTTGGACACTTCTTACTTTGCCATCTTTTAGCGTGTAAAAAGTTATGTTATCAACTAGTGGATTATTTAACTCAAAATAAAAAGAAGCGGGAAAAGTGGTATTGTTTTCAAGAGTTAACCGAAACCAATGAACACGATCATCATATCCTAATTTTATGTAGTCTTCGTTAAATGTACTCCAACCTTCAACTGGTGGAGCTTCAAGAGGGTCGTTGTTGCCAATGTTGTATTCTAAATAAGGGACGAGGTTTACAGAGCCTCTGTTTAAGTCAATATTATAAGCAGCAGGACTAGCATGCGATAAATTAGATTGCATTGATGTTGTTATTAACAGTATTAGCAACCAACACAATTTCCGCATCTTACATCGCCTTTAATTAAATGGGTACGTTAGTTATGACTCACGTCGAGGAGTTACAAATCGAGCGAAAAACAATCCAAGTTCAAACAGCAGCCACATAGGAATGGCGAGCAATGTCTGACTAATGACATCAGGTGGCGTTAAAAACATACCAAGTATAAAGGCGCCAACAATGACATAAGGACGTTTTTCTTTTAGTTTTTCAATGTTCGTCACGCCAGCCCAACAAGCAACAAAAACAACAATAGGCACTTCAAATGCCAACCCGAATGCAAAAAATAATTTTAGTATAAAATCGAGATAACTGCTGATATCCGTTGCAATGGTTATGCCCTCAGGCGCAACGCTGGTAAAAAAGCCAAACACTAACGGGAAAACTATAAAATACGCAAAGGCGATTCCGCCATAAAACAAAGCCACAGATGAAAATAGTATTGGTGCAGCTAGACGTTTTTCATGACTGTACAACCCCGGCGCTATAAACCCCCACATCTGGTGAAGAATAATTGGGAAAGCCAACATAATGGCGAACATAAAGGCCATTTTAAAAGGAGTGAAAAACGGCGCAGCGACGTCGGTAGCAATCATGCTTGCCCCTTCAGGCATTACGTCAATTAATGGTTGAGAAACTTGGGTATACAAGTCATTTGCGAAATACGCCAAACCAACAAAACAGATAAGAATGGCTAACACTGAACGAATCAATCGTTGCCTAATTTCAATGAGGTGTTCTATCAGCGGTGAACGATTAGAGTCAGCTTTCATTCGGTTTTTTAACCTGCTCGTTTTCGCTATTCTTCAATAGAGGCTCAATAGCCTGTTTTGCGTTGTCTTGTTTTGAATTGTGCGAATTAGTCGCTGGTGGATTCATATCAGGTAAGACATTAACGCTTGCGGCTGCGGCTTTTAATTCATCAATCGAACGTTGCAGGTTAGGGGCTATATTTTCTAAACCTTGCTCTTCCGCTTTTTTTAAATCTTGATGCAACTCATGCACGCGCAATTGCTCGCTTACTTCCGCACTTAAACCTTGGGTCATTTGTGTCAGTTTGCGCTTCCACTCAACCAGCTGCCTAAGCGCGCCAGGAAGTTTTTCGGGACCAATAACAATGGTGCCCACAACCGCGATCATGATAAATTCCCAAAATCCCATGGTGTATTACTTTTCGCTTTCTTTTTTAGCAGAAGCAGACTCTGCCGATGCAGTTTTTGTAGGCTCTGAAAACTCAGCGTCTTGTTTTAACTGCTGATTTTCTTCTTTTTTTATATCGCTTTTAATATCATCTTCAGTTTTAGGCTCGTCATCCATAGAGCTCTTAAAACCTTTAATAGCAGAACCAAGATCAGTACCAATATTCTTAAGTCTCTTTGTGCCAAAGACCAAAACAACGATCGCCAAGACAATTAAAAGCTGCCACAAACTTATGCCACCAAAACCCATAATGAACCCCTTTCAAAATTATTACTGCTATTATAAAGTGATATTAAAACAAATCATACGTTTATGAACCACTTTAATGCGTATAAGCGACGGACGCCATGTTTAAATTGAAGTTACACGGAATAGTCATTTTGACTTTGCTTATATTTGCCAGCAAATTTGTTGTTGCTGCGCCAGAGCCGGAGACAAAGTCCGATGTTTTGACAGAAGCTCACGCTGAAAAAGAGTTGTCTGTTAACAAAGAAAACCCTCACCAAAAAGCGGATTCTCCCCAAAACGAAAAAACGGACCAGAGCAAAACTTTTCCTCAAAAACAATCAAATGAAGAACGTCTGAAGGTTCTTTTTGTTGATGTTAATTCAGTGATGGAGTCGGTTGGCACGTCAATGGATTGGACCGCAAATTGGATTGACGGTAAATTTGCCGAGTCATCACGCGGCTTAAATAAAGCAAAAGCTTGGGGGCATATCAGTATGGGGTGGGAACCTCGACAAGGTGAGTGGTCAAACTTTCCAATTAAATTCAGGGTAAGAGCCAAGTTACCAAACCTCGAGAATAAAGTTGAGTTGGTTTTTTCTGACAATGAAGAGGAAGACCTTAATAGTTTGCCTTATGAAACGGTTAGGCCTGAAGCGTTAAAATCGAGTCAACGCTCTTTAGGTGCCGCGGTTAGGTTTATGCATTCGGCGTCTGAGAATGTCAAAACCTCTTCTAGACTTGGTTGGGCCGATGGTCAGGTTTATGCGCGAACAAGTCTATTATTTAATAAAAAATTCGTTGGGGATACGTTTACTTTAAATATTCAGCCATCACTAGAACATTATGTTGCAGATGGCTGGGGAGGTCGTTTACTTATTGACTCTGGCGTTGCCATTAACAAGCAAAACGAACTTCGTCTTAGCTATTTATTGCAAGACAGAGACAGCTATGAAGCGCCTACTTGGAGAAACGGACTGTATGCGATTTCAGAAATTAGTAATTCTTCTGCCATCATTATAGGTGCAACTGCTGCAGGCGTTGTTGAACCAGACTATCGACCAGAATTTTATAAGTTTAGCGTTCGAATTCGCAAAAAAGCCATCCGCAGTTGGATCTTTATTGAGGCTGAACCCTTTGTAGAATTCAGGCGCGAACGACTGATAGATGATCCCATTAATGGTCATTTATATGGCGAGTTTGAACGAGATATTGGCATTGCGCTTAGGTTAGAAGCGCATTATGGGTTTCTATAAAAGCGATAAATACCTACTTATAATATTTATGCTAATGCTATTTACGGAGTTTCCAACCACTAACAACCATTAATATAAACATTAAACCGTCGACCAAAAACCAACGATGATCATGGGCTACATCGGCAAATAATGAAATTAACAGAACCGATATTGCACTTATGCTGAACAAACATAACTGTTTAAAAAATCGTTGTTGCTGTTGCTGCATTGTCTTGTATTGTGAAATCACATCTTGTTTGATTTTTGGCAGATCATTAATACTCTGAAGACTCCCAAAAACAAGGTCAGGTACTAACGGCAATTTTTCTAACCAATAAGGAAGGTTCTGTTTAGAATTTTTCAGAAAGGCTTTAAAACCCATTTGTTCATTTACCCAGTTTTCCAAAAAGGGTTTGGCTGTTTCCCAAAGATCTAACTGGGGATAAAGTTGGCGTCCCAGCCCTTCTACATAGAGTAAGGTTTTTTGCAGCAATACAAGCTGCGGTTGAACTTCCATTTCAAATTGTCGAGCCGTGTCAAATAAGCCTATCAACACTTGTGCAAATGATATGTCTTCGAGTGGTTTATTAAAAATGGGCTCGCATACCGCGCGAATGGCCATTTCAAACTGTTCAACATTTACATGGCTTGGAACCCAACCTGATTGTACGTGCAACTCAGCAACCTTAAGATAATCACGATTAAAAAAGGCGACAAAGTTCTCTGCTAAATAACGTTTATCTTCTGAATTTAAGGTGCCAATAATACCAAAGTCTATGCCAATGTATTTAGGGTCGGTAGGGTTTTCCTTTGAAATAAATATATTCCCAGGATGCATGTCGGCGTGAAAAAAACTGTCTCTAAATACCTGCGTAAAAAAGACTCTAACGCCTCGTTCAGCAAGTTTTTTCAAATCCGCGCCTTGTGCGGTCAATTGTGCAATATCAGAAACAGGTATACCGTATATTCTCTCCATTACTAAAACATTCTGACGACAATAGTCGCTATAAATTTCAGGAATGTAGAGATCATCTGACGACTCAAAGTTACGTCTTAATTGAATGCCATTGGCGGCTTCTTGCACTAAGTTCAGCTCGCATAAAATGGTTTTTTTGTATTCTTCTACAACTTCTACAGGACGTAAACGTTTTGCATCTTTTAAAACAAACTCAACGACCTTAGCCATGAAGCCCATTAAAGCAACATCTGCGTTTATTTGTTTTGAAATCCCAGGACGAATAACTTTGACAGCTACATTGGTATAAGAAACATCGTCACTGTTTGTGTCGTTATCAGGTACACCTCCAGACAAGCGATCAACGCGAATCTTAGCAACATGAACCTGTGCGATAGACGCCGACGCTAAAGGGGTTGAATCAAAATCAATAAATAAGTCAGTCAAAGATTTTAAACCTAACGCTTCGCATATAGTACGTTCTGCAATAGCCGACTCAAACGGAGGAACATTGTCTTGTAATTTAGACAGCTCAAAACTCAATTCCTCTGACAACAAGTCTTTTCTTGTTGATAACATTTGACCAAACTTAATCCAAACTGGTCCTAAATGCTCCAAGGCTAATCTAAGGTTTTCACTTTTAGTTTGTGTAGCCGACGTTTTTGGATACCAAAAAAACAACAGCGTTAACACCTTAATAGACAAAGGCAAACGGCTAGAAGGAATTAAAGCAACAAGCCTAAAGTATAAGAACGTATGGAAAATCTGGAAAAAACGAGTCAGTCTCACAGCATTGCCTTAATTTTATTCAGGTTAGAAAGGGCCATCTCAGTACGAGCAGCAACTTGATCAACATGATTAGAGAATTGAGAGATTTCTATATTTGCAGGTACTACTTTTAGTTCATCAACTAACGCAGAATGAACGGTATATTCTAAATCGTTAAGCTTTCTTCGAGAGTCATTAGTTATTTTTTTACTTTTGCTGACCAATCGGTGTGTCAGGGCATCACCTAGGTATCTAGATAACCATTCTTCCCAGTCAATGTCATTGTCCATAAATAACGCTGAAAACTGCTGTGCGACTCTAAGCTCACCTTCTATTTCAAGTAAGTCTTGTTTAATCATTGAGGTGATTTGTGCCGCATCAGCTAGCTTCTTTAACTGAGATAGTTCAGTTTTAACATAACAATCAAAAACGTCGATATTATTGGATAATCGAACAACACCATTATAAACACCAACATTAATAGAAACGCTAATGTCTGTTAATACAACACTTAACGACTTACCTTCTAAGTCTGCTATCTTTTTGCCCGCATAGTGATCATAACGAAGCGCTTTATTTAATAACGGCTCCGCTATAGACATTAATGCTTGCTGAAACAGGATCAAAATTTAAAACCCTTGTGAAGAGCAACAATGCCGCCCGTTAAATTATGGTAACTGACCTGTTCAAAACCAACGTCTTCCATCATTGACTTTAACGTGTCTTGGTTTGGGTGCATGCGAATAGATTCAGACAAATACTGATAACTATCTTTATCATTAGCGATGACTTGGCCCATCGTTGGCAAAATATTGAATGAATAAAAGTCGTAGGCTTTATTAAGCCACTCTTGCTGAGGTTTAGAGAACTCTAATACTAATAAACGACCACCAGGTTTTAATACGCGTAAAATTGACGCCAATGCATTGTCTTTATCGGTTACGTTGCGCAGACCAAAAGCAATGGTAACAAGATCAAAGGTATTATCAGCAAATGGTAAGGCTTCTGCATTGGCTTGAACATATTCAATGTTCCCAACATAACCTTTATTATGAAGTTTCTCTCGACCAACTTTGATCATTGAGTCATTAATGTCCGCTAAAAAAACTTGGCCTGTCGGTCCAACAATCTCACTAAACTTACGAGTCAGATCGCCTGTGCCACCTGCTAGATCTAATACTTTGTTGCCAGGACGAACTGAACTTGCATCAATGGTAAATCGTTTCCATAAACGGTGTACACCAAAAGACATCAAATCGTTCATAATGTCGTACTTTGCCGCTACAGAGTGGAAAACACTCGCAACCATTTGTTCTTTATTGTTTTTATCAATTGTTTGATAACCAAAATGGGTCTTACCTGTTTGATCATTTTCAGTTTTCATTTGATCTTCACGTCATACTGGAATAAGTTAGTGATAGTTTACTTAAATGTTGAGCTAATACCAATTACTCCTATGCATTCACTTGCAAAAGTTAATGTTTTTTAAGTTAATGAATAAATATTAGGTAATATTGTTTATTAATCTTGTGATAATTTGGTAGACTCAATGCCGTTGATTAATTTATGAGCCAATTCATGCGAATTTTTGTTGTTTTCGTTGCCATGCTTTTTAGCATAACCCTAGCCGATGCAAATCAGCAGGCTTTGTTGCGCGTGCAATGGGAGCAGTTGTCTCTGCAAAATAGCATCCTAAGTAGCAATGAAAAAATAGAACGTGTTCAAGCGCTTAGTTCATTAATTAAACTGAATAATCATTCACCAACTCAAGTGGTTCAAACTCCAGCCGATGTTTTTGAGAGCGGCAACGCCAGTGAAGCAGAGGTTGCTTTTGCCAAATGGGTAATGTTTAAAGAGCTGGGCTTTCCGACAGATCAATTTAGATTGATATATGTTAAGAATAATAAAGATTTAACTAACCACGTTTGGCTAGCTTGGTATTCTGATGTAAATCTCAAACTTATCACTTCCTCAGACATAGTTGAAAACGCATCAGTACTTGCACGATTAAATGCTAGCGTTGATGTTTTAGCGGTTGTCGATCCTCAGCAAGTAATGCAAAGCAGAGCCGAATCTCGCAGCTCTAATCTTGGTGGCAACCAAACTCTATTCCTTTAAAATAATAAAAACATAGCAGGGACTTATGAAGTTATCGCGCCAACTGTTAGTTATCCACACAGTTATTATTTCTCTTTTAGTTATTGGATATGCTTGGTTATCGTTGTTAAACATCAGACAATTAACCGTTCAAGAGCTAGTTAATCAATCTAATACATCAGTACAATATCTCATAGAACCACTGCAAAAAGCGGTTTTGGATAAAGACGAATCGTTTTATAAAGCAAAAATAGATACTTATTATGATTCAGGAAATTACTCTCGAATTTCTTTATATGGCGCAGAGAACTTTAAACCCGTTTTATATGAACGTAATAACCTAAAACATACTGCTCAAGTACCAAGTTGGTTTGTCACTCTATTCCCTGTTGAGCCTATTGTAGGTCAAAAAGAACTTTATAAAGGTCTCGATAAAATTGGATTGTTAGAAGTCCAAATTCATCCTTTTGCCTTCTATCAATTTGTTTGGCGCCAGTTTGTAGATATGTTGTCCGTTACGTTTTTTGTTGGGCTGGTGGCATGGGCATTAGGTTTTGCTCTAATCAATATAGTACTTCAGCCTATCTTAGCGGTTAAACGTCAAGCAGCCGCAGTGACCAATAAACATTATCCGCAAATTACAACGCAGTCTGGCATTGCCGAATTCGAACAGTTAATAGATGTTCACAATGAAATGACACGCCAAATTAAAGTTCTGTTTTCACAGCAACAACAGCATCTAGATGAACTTAAACATGATCTTTATCATGAAACGAGTTCTGGTTTGCCAAATCGTGAATATTTTCAAATCACCATTGCCGATTTATTAAATCGTAAAAATGAACGTCTAATGGGTGGCCTTGTTATCATTCATTTATCTGACATTTCAAAGTTAAGACATGAAGATGGTTTTTCAGCCTATCAAGAAGTTGTGGATTACGTTACGAAAGTGGTCGCACGCGTTACCGGCATGGGTAAAAATTCTCCATTGTTTCAGCTTAATGAACACGACTTTGCATTATTGTTATTACATCAAGGTACATCTGAAATAATTGAATACAGTAAGCTAATTGTTCGTCAATTAGAAGACTGTGAACCACTTCAAGGCCAAGGCGGATGTTACTTAGGCGCAAGTGAGATCATCTCTACAGATACACCGGAAAGCCTCAAAAAACGTTCAGACGAAGCGCTACGTTATGCCATTAACAGTGAAAAACGCTTTTACATGGACAAATCAAATGGCGAAGCTAATCACAACGCTAAGTTTAAATCAAAAACTGAATTATTGGATGCAATTGAACGTGCGCGTGTAGAGTTCTATATGCAACCAGTGGTTAATCCAAGTTCTAAGAAAAAGCTATTCACTGAGTTATATACAAAACTTGCCGTGGACGGCGAAGAGTTGTCGTTACCAGCTATTCTAATTTTGGCTGAGAAGTATGAAGTTACGCCAGAACTAGACATGAAAATCCTGATAGAGATGCAGAAACACTTTATCATCGGCGCCCTTCAGGGAAAAATTTCCATCAATGTTAGTGCATTTTCTTTCCACTCTAAAAAATTCCAAAGGTGGTTATTTGAATGGCTAGAAGCATCGCCAGAATTGGCTAAGCACCTAATTATGGAGTTTGATGAAATAGACTTGTCTCATACGCCACAAGCGCGTGAAATAAGCTTTAAACTAGCAAACAAAGGTGTGGAAGTGGCGATTGACCACTTTGGTCGAGGCTCAAGCAGTTTATCTCGTTTCTCTGACATGAAGTTACATTGGTTAAAAATTGACAGCCGTTATATTCAGCAAGACTTAAATAGTTCTAATCGCGATTACTTAAAAATGATCAGTGAACTAGTTGAAAAACTAGGCGTTAAAGCCATTATTCCAAATATAGAAACTCAAGAACAAATAGATTTAGCAATAGATGTAGGTTGTTCAGGTATCCAAGGCTTTATGATTGCAAAACCAATTTCGATATTTGAGCAGGAATAAAATAGGCCTTCACAAGCTCGATTAAACTTGCTGGAATAAACCTGAAAGCCAACACCGAAGTTGGCTTTTTTTATGTGTGAAGATTCGCATTTGAGTATTTATATGTGACGTTTTTGTATATGAGGCTATGTTGGAGAGAGTCTAGAAAAAATTTAGTCAACAAAAACGCGGTTTCTACCCGTCGCTTTGGCCATTCTTAATGCAGAGTTTGCGCGTTGAATCGTGCCATCGATACCTAACTTTTGAGTATATTCAGTCACACCTAGGCTGACTGTAATTTTTGGTAATTTTTCTTTGCTTTTTGCATTTACGAATTGAAGTTTTTCAACGCCAACCCTAACCTTTTCAGCAATTTCGTGCGCAGCTTGTTTGTTTGCATCAGGAATTAAGATTAAAAACTCTTCGCCACCTGTACGAACAGGCAAGCCTGAACCAGCTACATAACTTTTAACCTTTTGTGCCACTTTTGACAAAATAACATTACCGATGGTCATGCCATAACTATCATTAAACTGTTTAAAGTGATCTAAGTTGATGGCGATAGCTGCAATTTCAGTGACATTATCACTAAGCCACATATCAACTG
>CAWUUQ010000253.1:0-4484 GCA_963925625.1 uncultured Psychrosphaera sp. | reverse complement strand
TTCACTCATATAATGCAAAACGAAGACGGTCAAATTGAAGAGTCATACTCTATATCAGCGGGCTTGGATTACCCCGCCGTTGGGCCGCAACATGCGTATTTAAAGGCTATTGGTCGCGCTGACTATGTAGCAATAAATGATGATGAAGCCTTAGATGCATTTCAATTATTAGCAAAGAAGGAAGGAATTATACCTGCTGTTGAATCGTCTCATGCTCTAGCCTATGCGTTAAAACTGGCGCATCAGAACCCGAATAAAGACCAAGTCTTGTTGGTTAATTTGTCGGGCAGAGGCGACAAAGACTTAACGCACGTTAATGAAATACTCGATGCGCAAAATAAGGACATGAAATAATGGATCGTTACTCTAGTTTATTTGAAACACTTGCCGAACAAAAGCAAGGCGCTTTTATTCCCTTTGTCACTATTGGTGATCCTACACTTAATGACAGTTTTAAAATTATCAGACAATTGATATTGTCTGGTGCTGACGCTTTAGAATTAGGTTTACCATTCTCAGACCCAATAGCAGACGGCCCTACTATACAAAAAGCAAATATACGTGCGCTAAATCAAGACATTAGTACAAGTAAATGTTTAGCTTTAATAAAGCGAATTAGAACTGAATTTCCAAACACGCCAATTGGTCTTTTGCTTTATAGTAATTTAATAATGGCTAAAGGTTTAGACTCTTTTTACCAAGAATGTGCAGATTCTGGCGTAGATTCTGTATTAGTTGCCGATGTACCAGTACGTGAAAGCAAACCATTTCGTCTAGCAGCTAAACAGGCCAATATCGCACCCGTTTTTATTGTTCCACCATCAGTAAATGACGAAACGTTACGACAAGTGGCTTCTTATACTAGAGGTTATACATAATTGTTAAGTCGTTCTGGAGTTACCGGAGCAGAGACAAAAGCAGTTATGCCACCCGAAGTAATGATTGCCAAAATAAAAGAGTATAGAGCAGCACCTCCTATTCTTGGTTTTGGAATATCATCACCAGAGCAAGTTAAATCGGCCATACAAGCTGGTGCTGCTGGTGCAATTTCAGGTTCTGCCATTGTTAACATTATTGAAGAGCATCAAAACGATATTGATGAATTGTTGGTGGTTCTTGGACGTTTTGTAACGGCTATGAAAGCCGCTACATCAATTTAGGAATCTGATAAGCTAATTTCGTTAGCTTATACCAATGTACTTATGGACCTGTACTGACAAACGCCAGTTTTTGTCTTTACAGGTCTCTATAGCTAACTTAGTCGCAGAGATTTTTTGGCTAATTGGCTGCAAATAGATTAATGCATCGTCAGATATTGGCGCCGACGCAATAAGTGTTTCTAATTCCTCTACGTGACTTTGTCTTGCGATTGGGTGTTTAATTTCGTTAGCACGAGCCATAGACTCAGGTAACACTTTATATCCACCGGCCATATAAATTTTCGGCGAAACAGTAACCCATGTTTGTATCGGTACCTTTATTTCGAAAGTTCCGCTTGTTTCAATTTGAGTACTATAGCCATTGTTATGTAATTCGTTACACAATGGAACTAAGTCATACATAGCGGGCTCTCCACCCGTAATAACAACATGTTTAGCTCTATATTTTTGTTCTCTAATAAAAACCATTAATTGTTCAGCCGTTGAGGGAGCCCAACTTTCGGTTTCATCCCCTTTATTAATAACCTCCGTCATTGAGATATTTTTATCATCGTCATTAGACCAGGTATGTTTGGTATCACACCATGAACATCCTACCGGGCAACCTTGCAGGCGAATAAAAATTGAAGCGGTGCCTGTATATTGGCCTTCACCTTGGATCGTTTCAAAAAATTCATTAATTCTATAAATTGTCATGTAAAACCTAAATAAAGTCTCTAAACTTATCTTTTGATTGCCCATACAACGCTTTAACATTGCGGGATTAATGATATTGCTGAAGTATATCAAACAAAACTTTAAAAAGTCCGATACAAGTTAGGAAATTTATATGTCTGAAAAGGTCGTGGTTATATATTCTGGGGGTATGGACTCATATACCGTTCTTAATAAAGCTATTAACGATGGTTTTGATGTTTATGCATTAACCTTTAATTATGGTCAACGCCATGTAAAAGAAGTTGAGTACGCAAAAAACGCCTGTGATTTATTAAACATTCCTCATAAAATCGTTGATATCAGTGCAATAAATTCAATAATAGCCGGCTCATCTTTAACTGACGATATTGAGGTACCTGAAGGACATTATGAAGCAGATAACATGAAGTCTACTGTTGTCCCTAATCGAAACATGATCTTGTTATCTTTAGCGATTGGTTATGCTGTCAGTCTAGAGGCAACAAAGGTTTTTTATGGAGCACATTCAGGTGATCATGCTATTTACCCTGATTGCCGTCCAGAGTTCGTTGCTAAAATGCAAGACGTAGCTGCAATTGCAAATTATGAACCTATCGATATTACAGTCCCTTATATTAACAATGACAAAATAGAAATTCTCGCTGATGGCCTACGTATGGGTCTTGACTATGGTTTAACGTGGACTTGTTATAATGGTCGGGAATTGGCTTGTGGAACCTGTGGAGCGTGCCAAGAACGATTAGAGGCATTCACAAAAAATGGTCAAACTGACCCTTTAAAGTATGAAAAACTATAATCAATTCACGTTAGAATCCACGTTGGGTCAATTTGGTCCGGCTCTAGGCAGGTTTGACAGCAGTGTTTTCAAGATAGTTTGTGACGCTACTGTATCAAACTTGCCTAATGAGCACAGTTCCTATGAAAGCAGTTCATCTACAAACCGTTCATTTATAAATAATAAAGATTATATTGTTGGCATATCAGAGTTTGACTTAATAAAACGTTTACAGTCATCTCCTAATAATTTTTTTGACAAAAATGCCTTGTCAACGCCACTTACTCTATTCCAAACGCACTTTATTGTGTTCAATTCTTTATATCGGTTAAAAAAGGAAGGCGAAAGTATAGGTAAATTTACAATAAACATCGAAGCTCTAAATATATCGATACAATTTATACAGAGTACGACCTGCCATACCTCGCATCAAGTCAGTTCAAACAGTGCCAATGTTTCAATGATAAACACTGCAACTATTGAAAATAATAAATGTCGCGACCAAAAATTAAGCGATTACTACTTAGACTGGAATAACTTCAAAGACACGAACTCTGAAGATGTTGAACAACTGCTCATACTTTTCTGGCAACAGTTTCAGCAGCGGTCAACGATTAAAAATGTCGCTGGCACTGCTGATTTAAGTGCGGCATTGTTAAAATTTGGATATAAGCAAATACCAACAACAAATGATTTGAAAATGGCGTATAAAAAACGGACTACCCAGGTTCACCCTGATAAAGGTGGCAGTGTAAAAGAGTTCCAAGAACTATTTGCGGCCTACCAGGTAATAAAATTGGCGACAGAAAACTAATAGATAGAAACGTCACTGGTGATGTAAATTGTTTATTTATTATTTTTGAGTAACCAATTATTAAGTATTTTTATCTGCCCACACTTTTGCGCGGCATACGTTAACCTAAGAGCATTAGATAGTATGGTACTGTCATCCCACCCCGTCTGTGCCCTTATTTCATTTAAACACTCCTGCGCAGGCTCAGTTAAATAACCTCTCGCTTCTTTTTTTCCTTGCTCAGACTTGCGCTCTCGATACCGTTTTTGTTTTTCTGCATTCGTTAATGGCATGTTTTTTCCCATGTTTTTTACTAAAACACGTGTTGGTTTAGGTTATTTCACTGTTCAGAGTTGTTTAGCGTACAAGTGTACGCTAAATTAGCGTCTCTATAATTTACGGTGGATATAAGTATTAACGTTATGGTACAGAAAAATAGCTACGATAAAAATGATTTAATTGCATGTGGGAACGGAGAATTATTCGGTCCTGGTAACAGTCGTTTACCTTCAGACAACATGCTCATGATGGATAGAATTGTTTCGATTACTGAAGACGGTGGAGCTCACGGCAAAGGTAAAATCGTAGCAGAATTAGATATTACTCCTGATTTATGGTTCTTTGATTGTCATTTTAAAAGTGATCCGGTAATGCCAGGATGCCTTGGTTTGGATGCTATGTGGCAACTTGTAGGGTTTTTCTTAGGTTGGTCTGGTGGGCCTGGTTTAGGTCGTGCTTTAGGTGTGGGCGAAGTTAAGTTCACAGGTCAGATTTTACCTACGGCTAAAAAAGTAACTTACGAAATTGATTTAAAGCGCGTTATTAAGCGTAAATTATTCATGGGTCTTGCAGATGGTACCGTTGCAGTAGATGGCAAAGTCATTTATGAAGCGAAAGACTTAAAAGTAGGTTTATTTGCTGATACTTCTAAATTCTAGAAGTATTAAAAAACACCATAAAATTTATAATTTAATGGCAAAGTGCCGATATTAATAAATTCAGGTAATAAAAAAGCTCGTTTTATACGAGCTTTTTTTGTGGCTAACTATTTAAATAACCC
>CAWUUQ010000252.1:0-8574 GCA_963925625.1 uncultured Psychrosphaera sp. | reverse complement strand
GGAAAAGTTGCTGTCTAAGTCAACTGAAAAGGTCGAAATAGGTCGGCTAGTATGAAGTGTGACTTTGCTTAGGCCTTCAATACGTTTTTGTTCAGGCAAGATAGTAAAGCTTAAGTCTGCGTAGGGCATCGATAAACCAAGTTGATGCGAAGACATCGAACCACCACTTTTTATGGTGTAATCGTTCGCTGTATAGTTTTGATTTATATTTTGTTCATTACTCTCAGTTAGAACTTTATTATAACCATTTGAAAAGCCAGATAAACGACTATTGGTGCAGCCGCTAATAAGGGTAAAAGTCGTTAAACTTAAAACGACGGTTTTTAATGAAAAAATTCTCTTTAAGATCATCAAATATACCTAAAAAACGTAAGTGATAATTAGTAATAACAAATGTGTTAATGTTAATCGAGTGTAGTTAATAAATTTGAGATGAGTGGTATAGAATCTATGATCAAAAATACAATTTTAAGCGATAAAGCCACCTTACTTAAGATATTAGAAAACAGTGGTCAGTTTGATGAACATGGTTTGAACATGGTATCGGAAACCATTACCGAACATGCAACCAATGGCAGTGATGCTATTTGGTTAACGGCCTACGAAAATAATCGTCCCGTTGGTGTTGCTTATTGTAACCCTGAACCTATGACAGTGAATACTTGGAATTTGTTGTTATTGTGGGTAGAACAAGGTGTGGAAGGAAAGGGGTTAGGCTCACAATTAGTAGACTCTGTGATGGCCGCAGTGAAAAATAATGCAGGAAGGTTACTGATTGTTGAAACATCAAGTACTGATGATTTTATTCAATCTAGGGCATTTTATGAGAAATCAGGATTTAAATTACAAGGCACCATTGCTGATTTTTTTGATGCAGGAGATGGCAAAGTAATCTATAGCAAACACATTGTTTAATGCCGTTGTTTATGTGCAGAATCTATTGCAAGAATCCATTAGCTAAATTTATTGCAAGAATAAAGAACCAGAGTTTAAAGGTTATATGTTATTGACAGAATTTATAAACTCAATATCTCTTGATAAATATAGAACCCGAAAAAAATAATTCGCCAAGACATTAAGCCAGTGGCGAATTATTCTCATTTCAACATTTCAACAAATCTAGGCATCAAGTATCAATTTCCAGCTTTAAAAGTTAAGCACGAACACTTTAATTAAAGTGTCATTAAAGCTCGCTCTTGTCTTCATAGCCTTGTTGATGCACATCAAACATAGCTCGACCAGAAGGATCCGCATTCTCACTGAATTTTTTATCCCACGCTAAGGCTTCAGGTGTAGAACAGGCAACAGACTTTCCTCCAGGAACGCACATCGCCGCAGATTCAAGAGGAAAGTGTTGTTCAAACAAGTCTCTATAGAAGTACGCTTCTTTAGATTGTGGTGTGTTGTGCGGGAATCGAAACGCAGCACTCGCCATCAATTGATCGCTTACTTGTGACTCTGCATGTTCTGCTAAAGAGTCTATCCAGTTGTAACCTACACCATCTGAAAACTGTTCCTTTTGACGCCAAACTATCTCTTCAGGTAAATAATCTGAAAACGCTTCACGAATGATGTGTTTTTCCATCTTAGGCTTGTTTGACGCATTTCCTTCATTATTGACAACAAGTCCACATCGTTTAAGTTCAGGATCAAGAGACATGGCCATATCAAGAAAGTCTTTATCTAAAAATGGCACTCTAGCTTCCACACCCCAAGCGGACATAGACTTATTAGCGCGTGCGCAATCAAACATATGTAAACGGTCTAGCTTTCTTACGGTCTCTTCATGAAACTCTTTGGCATTTGGTGCTTTATGGAAATAGAGGTAGCCACCAAAGACTTCATCTGCACCTTCTCCAGAAAGTACCATCTTAATACCCATAGCTTTGATTTTACGTGACATTAGATACATTGGTGTCGAGGCACGAATTGTCGTTACGTCGTAAGTTTCTAGGAAATATATGACGTCTCGAATGGCATCAATGCCTTCTTGAACTGTGTAGTGCAATTCATGGTGAATGGTACCAATGTGGTCAGCCACTTTTTTTGCCGCAATCAAATCAGGCGCACCTTTTAAACCAACTGCAAAACTATGAAGTTGTGGCCACCATGCTTTGCTCTGACCTTCATCTTCAATCCGTTTTTGGGCAAATTTTTGTGCAATAGCCGCAATGACCGAAGAATCTAAACCACCTGAAAGCAACACGCCATAGGGAACATCAGACATCATATGGGTACGAACAGCTTCGGTTAGTCCATCATGAACTTGTTTTACCGGATCCTTGCTAGTTAGAGACTTAACATGGTCGTAATCTCGCCATTCTCGTTGGTAATATCGTACGTAATCATTTGTTTGATCGGCAGAATACAAATAGTGACCAGGAGGGAATTCACTAATCGTTTTACAAACGGATACCAATGCTTTCATTTCAGATGCCACATATAACTGACCATGCTCATCATAACCCGTATAAAGCGGAATGATCCCCATATGATCACGAGCGATAAGGTAATGATTGCTTTGTGCATCATATAAAATAAACGCAAACATGCCCTTTAATTTGTCGATAAAGGAAATGCCTTCTTGTTGATATAAAGCCAATATAACTTCACAGTCTGATTGCGTTTGAAAATCATAGTCGGTAGTTAATTCAGACTCTAATTGTTTGTGATTATAAATTTCGCCATTAACAGCTAAAACATGATTTCGATTATTATTTATTAGAGGTTGCGCGCCATTCTCTAAGTCGACAATAGCCAAACGTTCGTGGGCTAAAATCGCATTATTGTTGCTCCAAATACCCGACCAATCAGGTCCGCGGTGACGTAATAAACCAGACAGTTCCAACGCCTTAGGGCGCAAAGCTTCGACATCGGTCTTGATGTCTAAAATACCAAAAATTGAACACATAGGTGGGTTCACTCCATTTATTTAATAATCGAAATCAAAACGTTTGTTGTTTGTGAGTCGGCGCGACAAAACAACAAACGGGTGGTTGCCAATTAAGGCTAGAGTTATTACTTTAAAAATAACACTCATTTGAGACTGCCACGGTAAAATTGTATTGGCAAGCGTGAATTAGCCTATTTTTTATAAAAGGTAAATTGGGGTTACACGTTAAGTCGCATATTTTGCCAAATAGAAGTATGACTGCATGTGAGAGTAAGGGCTTGTTGCGGCTGCGTTTTGAGCAAGTTGCGTGTGAAACGTTCAAAAGCTGGTGGTAAAAAATTCTGAAGAACGGGTAACAAAAAAGGCAACCGAAGTTGCCTTTCATTTTATAAACTACTTAACGTCTGGGCGTTTAAACTCAGCTGTTTTAGACCAATTAGGCCAAGCCTTGTCATTACCAATTTGATAACCCACGTCAAAGAACAATTGAACATCTTGTTGTGCGCCTGATAAGTCCCAGCTATCGCGATATTTATCACACGGTTGGTGATAACAACCGCGAACAATTAAGCTCATCTTTTTGCGATAGACAGCCGTTTCTTCATCAACTGCCGTATTACCGCCGCCAGCGTATAGAGCAGGAATACCCACTTTTGCGAAGTTGAAGTGATCAGAACGATAGTAGTAACCCGCAGAAGGGTTTTCACCTTGTACTAACTCACGGTTTTGTTTTTTCGCTGCAACGTTTAGGTAGTTGTCCATATCAGACTTTCCTTTACCACGAACACTTACTTCTTTTACTTTGCCTAATACATTTAGGCTGTCCATGTTGATGTTCGCTACCGTTTTAGTTAGCGGAATAATTGGGTTTTGTGCATAGTACTTAGAACCCAACAAGCCTTGTTCTTCTGCGGTAACCGCTAACATGGTAATTGAACGTTCAGGTTTTTGATCTAACATTGAGAACGCTTGAGCAATTTCTAACATGCCGCCTATACCAGTCGCATTGTCATGGGCGCCGTTATATATTTGGTCGCCTTTTTTGGTTTTATCAACACCTATGTGATCCCAATGGGCGGTATAAATAATGTGCTCATCTGGGCGTTTAGTACCTGGCATAGTAGCAATGAAGTTATAACTTTTAGAACGTTTTACCGCAGACTTAACCGTCACTGAAGCAGTAAGATCACCCATTTTTACATTGGTGGGTTTGGTCATCGCTTGTTTTTTCAGTTCATCAAAGTTTAGTCCTGCTTTAGCAAAAATCTCTTTCGCAACATCTGACTGAATCCAACCTTCAACATTTACTCGGCCTTTATTGCCATCTTCTTGATATAAACCATATTGCGGGCCAGTCCAAGAATTTTCAACAACGGTCCATGGGTAAGAAGCTGGAGCTGTTTCATGCACGATAATTGCACCTGCAGCGCCTTGGCGGCTTGCTTCTTCAAATTTGTAATTCCAACGACCATAATAAGTCATTGTTGTGCCTTGGAATTTACTAGCATCGCCCGATTCATAACCTGGGTCATTAACTAGAATCACGGCTGTTTTGCCTTTCATGTCTACGCCAGCATAGTCGTTCCAGTTGTATTCTGGAGCTACAACACCATAACCAACAAACACTAACTCTGAGTTTTTGATTTGCTCTAGTTCGCTAGTTCGACTTGTCCCCATGACCATGTCTTTGCGGTATTGATATTTTTTACCACCAATAGTTAGCTCTTGGTTTTCTTCGGCGGTAATTTCGGTTAAATCAACAGACTGTAAAAAACTGTCACCATTGCCAGGTTTAAAGCCGTAGGCAGTAAATTGATTGGTAAGATAATCAAGCAATAGTTTTTCACCAGGCCCTGTTGGTAATCGGCCCATATACTTATCAGCGGCAATTTCTTTAACGTGCGCTTTTAGGTCGGTTTCATTAATTGATTGGTAAGCCTTGTCGAAGTCGGCGTTGTCAGCAAATGCTGGTTGAATCGCCAATAGAGAGAGGGCGACAACTTTTTTTATCATTATTATTTCCCTTTTAAATTAAAACAAACGCTTAGCTGCGTTATGATTATGTTAACAACGTCGACTATATGTCAGAATATGAGTGATTTCGAGTGTTTCGCTGTTTTAAACTGTATTTAACTGTGCGAATTTAAGTTTTATTTTGCTCCATTTGAAAATCAACGCCTATTGCATTAACTATTTAGAGAGTCTGAATGAAGAAGTTTTCAACGCATACCCATTGGACAACAGAGTTTGCTGATCAAGGCTGTTTTAACGACATTAATCATGTTGCTGCTTTTGATGACTGGACGGAGTGGCCAAGCTGTGAAGCCTTAGATTCATTACTGCCTTATGAAGTGACAAACAATAATGGTAAGGCTATACATTTTGTTGAACAATCAGCGAACAAAGACTATAACGCCGCTGAGTATGAAAGTACTATTTATGAAACTGGTAAAGTGCCAACAAGGAAAGAAAGCTGGCATGATGTATTTGGTGCGATAATTTGGAGTCTTTATCCTCAAACCAAGGCGTTAATAAATGAACTGCACTATAAAGATATTAACGCACAAGCGTCGAACCAACGCTCTAAGTTAAGAAACGCACTAACATTATTTGACGAATGCGGTGTTGTGTTAGTGACAAAAAATGAAGCATTGCTAACGGCATTAAAAAATCATGAATGGCAAACTGCTTTTATTGAACTTAGGAACAATTGGCACTCATCAACTTCAGATGGGGTGGCGGCTTATCAGTTTGGTCATGCAAATTATGAAATGTTAACGAATCCATTTATTGGCTTAACAGGTAAGTGGTTAGTCATTGACAGTAGTGCTGAAATTTTGGGGTTACCTAAAAATGTTCAATATCGATTAGTTGATGAACGACTAGCGACGATAATTAAAAACGGAGCATTAAATGACAATAGCCAAATGTCGCCATTGCCACTGCTAGGTGTACCAGGTTGGTCAGATTTAAGCAAAAATCCAGATTTTTACGCAGACACTAGTTATTTTCGGCCTAAACCAAACAAAGCGTAAAGACTAAGCAGCACTCAAGAAGTAATGTAAGTAATGTAAGTAATAAAAGAAAAACAAATCTTTTAAAAGGGAACCATCATGATCTTGTCAGGATTAAACATTTCTAGAAAAACTATTCTGTTTGTTTTGCTCAGTTTTTGTGTGACTGAAAGTAGCAATCTTAGCGCGAACGAAATCGAGAATGTAAATGAGAGTTCTGGTGCTAACACAAACGCAGTTTCGAACGCTGCCGAAAATGCCAGAATATTTGATCAATCTTTAAAAGTAGAATCACTTTATGAAGGCCTTAATAAACCATGGGGCGTGGCTCAAGTTGAGCAGGATGTTTTTATTATAACCGAACGAAATGGCTCATTAAGGCTTTGGGATCATAAACAAAAGGTGATGTCGGAAGCGAATGAACAATTTGTTGAGCAGGTATTCCAAAGTGGTCAGGGGGGCATGTTAGATGTTATTGCTCACCCAGAATTTGAAAAAAACCACTGGGTTTATTTTACTTATGTTTCAGGTCATAGTTTTTCAAATGCGACGACATTAGTGCGTGCGAAGTTAAATACACAAGCTTCTATACAAACAGAAACAAAAACCAATAAACCAGCCTTTTTATTGAGTGATATTAAAATACTGTTCCGTGCTTCGCCAATGAAAGCGGCCAGTTATCATTTTGGCGGTCGAATGGCGTTTTTACCTGACAACACTTTAGTGTTTGGTGTTGGCGATGGATATAACTATATGGATGATGCGCAAAAGTTAACATCACACTTAGGTAAAATTATACGATTACATGACACTGGCTCTGTGCCAGATGATAATCCGTTTGTTGAACAAGCTAAATCAAATAAAGACATTAAACCTGAAATATACACTTGGGGTCATAGAAACCCACAAGGCTTATTTTATGATAAAAAGCGCGGCGTATTACTTTCCAACGAACATGGCCCAAAAGGCGGCGATGAAATTAATATTATCAAGCCTGGATTAAATTACGGTTGGCCAAAAATTACTTTCGGAATTGACTACTCTGGACTTGAAATAACGCCAGATCAAACTAAAAAGGGATTAGAGTCGCCATTAGTGAATTGGACACCGTCGATTGCGCCTTCATCGATGTTGATTTATGAAGGAAAAGAGTTTCCAGAATTTAATGAAAAGTTATTAAACACGGCATTAAAGTATCAAGAAGTTAGAGTGGTTGAATTAGCGGAGTTTTCAGACGCTAACAAATCGCCAAAAACACAAGCAAGTCCAGGTGCCACATTAAGTCATGGGAATTGGGCATTAAAAGGGCAAAAAACGTTATTAAAAGAGATGAAAGAACGCCTAAGAGATATTACATCTGACAACCAAGGGCGACTGTTATTAATTACGGATACGGGTAAGTTGTTGCAAGTTTCAAAAAGCGAGTAGTCTCCCAAGATGTTATTCTAAAACAGCAATATAAGAACGTTATTATTTGCCGTTAAAAAAGGCCTTTCATACTGTGAAGGCCTTTTCTGTTTGCGGTTGTTTTTAATGTCGTTTTTAAGCTTGATATTAAGGTCTAATTTGAATGCCAGCTTCAATCAAATAAGATTTTAATTCTTTGATGGCAATAATCTGTTTGTGGAAAACAGATGCTGCTAATGCACCGTCGACACCTGCAAGCTCAAAAGCATCTTTAAAATGAGACATTTCACCAGCACCGCCAGACGCAATAAGAGGCACGTTACAGCTTTCTCTTACTAATTTAAGTTGTGATAAGTCATAACCCTGGCGCACACCATCTTGGTTCATACAATTGAGTACTATCTCTCCAGCGCCTCGCTCTTGCACTTCTTTAATCCAATCTATTGTTTTGCGTCCTGAATTTTGGGTTCGACTCTCATCGCCAGTAAACTGATAGACTTCATATTCGCCTGTTTCTGCATTAAAAAACGAGTCTATACCAACAACAACACACTGTTGGCCATAAGTATCATGCAACTCAGTAATGAGTTCAGGGTTAAGTAATGCCGGGCTATTAATAGAAATTTTGTCTGCCCCCATAGAAAGAATTTCACCAGCTTGTTCAACGGTTTTAATTCCGCCGGCCACGCAAAAAGGTATATCAATGACTTTTGCAATTCGGCTCACCCAGCTTTTATCAACAACACGTACATCGCTAGAGGCGGTAATATCATAAAATACCAATTCGTCCGCGCCCTCTAAGGCATAACGTTCAGCAAGTGGCACAATATCACCAATAATTTCATGATTTCTAAATTGCACACCTTTAACTACTTTGCCATCTTTTACGTCTAAACAAGGAATAATGCGTTTGGCTAACATATTGATATCTCAAAATTTGGTTTGAATGACAAAACTTAGCGTATTAACAAGACAACGCTAAACAGGCGACGGAGTATAACCACAATTAATTGGGCTTTGTAGAGCCAAGTATGGAAATAAGTTGGAATATATTATTCTAGAAATGCTCAGAAGCCTGTAACAGTGATAAAGGTGCATACGTAGTCATGACTAATTTGATGAATTTAGATTCTAAAACGAGCCCATTTTCGTTATGTTATCCGCACAAAACAGGATACACCCTGAATCAAATAATAATTGTTTAAAAACAATAGGAACATCGATGAATATTAAAGGCTTAGCTATTCTTCTGAGTGCAGG
>CAWUUQ010000251.1:0-10363 GCA_963925625.1 uncultured Psychrosphaera sp. | reverse complement strand
AAAACAATAAAACCAGTATCAATTTTATAATCAACATCGTTTAAAGTAACGTCAACTGTAGCTGTGTGACCGCCAATATAATCATTCTTTTCAAAAACCGTAATATTGTGTTTTTGATTAAGTAGGTATGCCGACGTTAGCCCAGAAATCCCAGACCCGATGATTGCGATTTTTTTCATGTAGTTGTTTGATCCAATTTGTATAGTTTTAAGCATTACTTTTTAGCATTAAGGCGCGCCACCAAGTTGCGGGCAACCAGCTCAAAATTTTCAGACTCCAGATGAGTCGTTTAGGAAAGGCAATATGGCGAGATTTTTGTTTTATCCCCTTGATAATTCGTTTAGCAGCTTCATCGCTTGTCATTAAAAAGGGCATTTCAAAATCGTTTTTGTCCGTAAGAGGGGTTTTAATAAAACCTGGTAAGACTAACGACACATCAATATTGTGAGGATGTAAGTCGATATAGAGTGAATCGGCTAAGTAGCCCAATCCAGCTTTAGAAGCGCCATAGGCCTCGGCTCGAGTGAAGGGCATCATCGCAGCTGAAGAACCCACTAATATGAGTTGTGCATGCTCTTGTTGACTATTTAATTTAGGAATTACGTGTTCAATTAAGTCTGCAACTGAGCTCAGGTTTATGTCGATGACACGTTTAAATAAAGCGGCATCAAATTTTTCAGGGCTGTCCATGTATTCACAGTCACCAGCATTAAAAATAGCGATATCGAATTTGTCGAGAGAGGCAAAAGAAGCCGCAATTTCATGTTGTTGAAGTTGATCAAAACGTAAAAGAGTTATATGGCCAGCCAGACCTTTTTGCTGTGAATCTAATTCAGCTAGTTTGTCTGCGTTTCTGCCGCATGCAATAACATCATGACCCAGACGTAAGTATTCTAATACAAGGCTTTTGCCAATGCCTGAGGTTGCGCCTGTAACCAGTATCTTTTTTAAATTAGGCATGCGTTCCTGCAACTGATTTAATTTTTTTTATAACGTGGCCTAAAACAGGGAGTTGCTCATAGATCATGCTACCAACATCAAAGTAGTCACGTTGATAAATCACTAACCCATCCTTTAATACAAGATGACTATGACCTTCCACTTCAATAAATTGGCCCTTATTCAAGCGTTTATGACTTAAACTCATGTTCCAGTACATGGAAGTTTGATGACCATCTTCATTGCCTTCAGAAATGTGCTGAGTGACATTAAACTTACATGCATTGGTATTTTCATACAGGTGCTTTAAATACTCTGACAAGGCCACTAAACCATTTATTTCACTGAGCGGATCGGTAAAAACAATATCGGGGTGATAAATCGTAGATAATAGATTTAAATTGCTGGCATTTAAGCGGTTATATACATCGATATATTGGCTTAACCAAGGTTCTCTATTTTTACAAATAAGACTTTCTGACACTGCGCTCTTCACAATAACTCTCTCGTTCAAATAGTTTTTTTAGCGGCCTAACGATTCTGTTTATAAAAATCTAAGGCGTTTTCTCTCGCGATTTTATGATCCACGATAGCCGGCCAATAACCTTTAATTTTTTCAGACAAAATGACTTTGTGAGGAAAATGAATGTCTTTGTCAGAAAAACGGTTAAGTTCTGGAACATATTTACGAATAAATGTGCCTTGAGGATCAAACTTTTTACTTTGTGTTATTGGATTAAAAATTCTGAAATAAGGTTGAGCATCACATCCTGTTCCAGCCGCCCATTGCCAACCTCCATTATTATTTGCAAGGTCACTGTCGATGAGATGTTCTGAGAAAAAAGCTTCGCCTAATCGCCAATCAATTAACAAATGTTTGGTTAAAAAGCTCGCCACGATCATTCTTAACCGATTGTGCATCCAACCTGTTTGTACCAGTTGCCTCATAGCGGCATCTACAATTGGGTAACCCGTTTTACCCTCTTTCCATGCTTTAAATAAAAATGGGTTGTTAGGCCACGGTAAACCATCGTACTTAGCATTGAAGTTTTTGTGTTTACACAGGTGCGGGAAATGAAATAAGAGATGACGATAGAAGTCACGCCATATTAATTGGTTAAGCCATGTAAATTCTGGAATACTGATATTGTCGAGAATGTTCGGCACGGTATGCATCAATTGAGATACTAACCGTCTAGGGCTCAGTGCTCCAATGGCTAAATAAGGTGACAAACGAGACGTTCCCTCGATTCCTGGAAAATCTCTGTCTTCAGGGTAACGCACAATAATTCGTTGGTAAAAGTCGGGGATAAGTTCATCGCGCACGCTGGTGATTAGTGGCCAGTTGTTGGAGTCGACTTTAGGCGATTTAAAACATATGTTGGTTGTAGTCTTAATGTCTGAGGTCAGTTTTTCAAAAAAACCTTTTTGTTTATATATCTCTAACGCGGATTTAGCATCTGCTAAACCAAAACCATTTTCAGAGTGAGTACTAAAGCCACCATTCAAAATTGTGTTTAACCAGGCTTTTTTAAAAGGGGTAAAAACTTTGTACATTTCACCAGACAGGTTAAGGACCCGACCTTTTGGAATGACAACATCACTTTCAAAAGTTTGAAACCCAATATTGTAACTATTTAAGCAGGTCAAAACGTTGGCATCGCGTGCTTGTTCGTTCACTTCTACTTCTTGATTAGCATAAACATGTGATACTTGATGGCGTTCACATAGTTTTTGAATCTCACTGCTTTGGGCCGCAAAGTCATCAACGCAGCTAACTAACAAGGGCACTTTAAAGTCAGCTAGTTTTTGTTGCATTAGCGCTAAATGTCGTTCAATTAAATCAATTTGAATGGGCGCTTTGTTGTGTTTTTCCCATTGTTTTGGTGTTTCAATAAAGGTTGTTATTAATGGGCACTCTAATTCTATCGCTTTGTTAATAGCGGCTTCTAAAGCAGGGTTGTCATCAAGTCGTAAATCAGTTCTGAACCAATATAAAATCATCTGATTATCAGTATCCATATCTTAGTTTTAGGTCGGCTGGATAAGGGTCCAGATATTTTTGTTTGGCAATATAGTCGTGTGGATACATCATCAAATAATGTTTTAATAATGTGAGCGGCGCCATCAACGGTAATAAGCCTTGACGGTATTGCTCGATTTGATTGGCAAGTTCTGCTTTTTGTTCTTTTGTTAAATGTTTACTAAAGTAACCTTGAATGTGTTGAAGGGTATTAGCGTGTGATTTAGGACTAGCGATTATTTTTAATGCATTCATGAATTTAACAATATATTCAGCGGCGATTATTTCAGCTGAGTCTTCACTCGTGCCTAACAAACGTCCTAGCTCTTGATAACTAGGTTGGCAATGACTCATCAATAAGTACTTATATTCAGTGTGATATTGCATGATTTTATGTTTGGTCACCCCTGACTTAATCATTTCCTGCCAGGTGTTAAATGCAAATACTCTTAAAACAAAATTTTCACGAATAGCGGGGTCGTTTAACCTGCCATTTTCTTCACAAGGCAATGCTGGATTTATTTCCATGATCTGTTTCGCAAACATGCCAATGCCTGTTTGTTCGCTGCCTTTAGCCTTACCTTCTTCATCATTGTGGTAAACCTTTACACGTTCCATGCCACAGCTTGGGCTTTTAGCCGTAAAAATAAAACCGCTTAAGTCTTCAATTTTATGAGCAATTTCTTGACCATATTCGGTTAAGGCTTGGGTAACGTCTCCAGAGCCATCAGGACGACTGACCTTTATTAGGTCACCTTCTTTTATTTGACGAATGGTAGGTCTAGGAATCGGTAAACCTATGGCAACTTCTGGGCAATAGGTTTTAAACTCAACGTGTCGAGCAAGTTCTTCCATACAAAAGTTGGATTTCTTATGGCTTTTATCAAAACGAACTTCTTGTCCAGCTAAACAAGCACTTAATCCAATTAGAATGGTCATGTAGGGTTTCCTATAAATTGCTTTGGTTATCATTAATATACTAGCTTACGTTGACAAAATTGTTTGTGATCAACAAGCGTTTAAATAAATATTAGACAAAAAAAAGCCACATTCAAAAAATGTGGCTGAAAGTCTGGCGAAAAAACTTTGGAGGAATATGCGCCAAATTCGTTAATATTTAATACAACAGGTTACCAATTGGGTTAAATATTTTGTGAAACCCTTCTGTAAAGTGAAGTGCATCGTCAGCAACGGTATAACACAAACATCCATATGCGGTTTTAGGTTTATGATTGTGTTCACTGCTTAACTCTATGAAGTCACCTTTGTGATACGTATCCATGTGATCTGAAAAACTACCATCAAGCAATAACGTTATTTCAAACCCTTTGTGAGTGTGCGTCGGGACTTCACCGCCAGCAGCAATATGAATGAGGTGACTATGAACATGACCTTCGTCCAAGTCTAAACTTGTCCGTGATAATTTGCCGATATTAAGCCAATTAGACAAACCAACATTATTGAGTTGTTTGGGTAATTCAAAAGGTTTGCCTCTTAGATCTATAGATACGGTTTTATCAATTGTTTGCTCTGAAATTTCATCGTTGGCGGTAATGGCATCAATCATGTTTCCAAAATCCATTGATGTCATTGGTTTAATGTCATTCGTGGTTGCGGGATTGCTTTCAGAACCTTCTATTTCAGAATCAAGTGTGGATGCAAATTCGGCATCAAATTCGACGTCAAAATCTAAATTAAAATCATGACCTGCTAGTTTGTCAGTTAGTTTATCAACTTCTGCCTGACACGTTGGGCACATTTGGCAATGAATCGACACGCCGATTGCAATTGACGCCGGTAAGTCTCCTGACGAAAAATTAGCCAGTAAAATATCGCTAGGGTGGTATTTAATCATGGTCAGCTCCCAACTGTTGTTTCAATTTTGTTACTGCTAATCGAATTCGGGACTTCACTGTACCTACTGGAATATTCAACTGTTTAGCAAGTTCTTCATGTGTTAACTGTTTAAAATAAACAGCGGTTAGGGCTTCCTGCTGGTTAGGCGGAAGTTGTTTAACAAGTTTAGAAAGTTGATTTGACATCAAATGGTCTTGAAATGGAATCTCTTCGGAAATTTGATCTTCAATTGGCCAAATATCATCACTTAATGATTCTGCTTTTTGAGTTTTATTTTTACGCATAGTGTCAAAAATAACGTTTCTCATCACAGTATAAACCCAAGTTGTTGCTGCACCTTTTTCTGGTACAAACAAATGGGCCTTCCGCCAAACTCTGGTCATGGTTTCTTGAGTAATATCAAATCCGGCGGCATCGTTATTTAATTTTTGCGCTGCAATGCGTTTTATTTTTGGCCCAAACCAAGCAAACAACTTAGCAAAGGCTTGTTTGTCTCTGTTTGTACCTACAGCAATTAAGTATTCACTTAGCTCTGCAGGAGCAGACTGTTCATTTTTACTGGTCATTTTTTTCGCATTATTTGCAATCGTACTACGTGCAGAAATGACCTGCGATGAACGAGAATTTGATAACGATTCTTGCTTCATGATGTTCCTTTTCTCCTTTCTTAGAGATAATTACGCAAGGAACATCAGGTCAGATCACTTCTGATTCAAAAACAATTGAACTTAAAAATTGTTTTGCTTTACCAAATGACTTGGGTTGAGCAAAAATATTCTGTTCCGATTGTTTTAAAGGTAAAAGTTCCAACCATCTTTGACATACCCAAGAGCAAACGTCAAACTTTGTTTCTGAATAAAGGGAGGCAATTTTTTGGTTTTGTTCGAACACATTGGTTAAGTTTGCCTTCAATTGTGTGTACTCATCAAAACCATGACATAGTTCGAGCGTTGAGTTTTCATTATTTACATAGGTGTCATCGCCCCAAAACGAATAAGACTCAATCTTTGCTCGTTTTAAGCCGTCATGTTCAATTTCTACATCTTTTACTCGAACCATTTGTTCACATTTAACGTCAATTAATAACAAGCCATCGGGACCAATCTCAAAATTAATTATTTTTACCCAGCTACCCCAATTAGTGTCATGATCTGAGGCATCGCCATCCGTTTCACGAATATCTTCATTGAGGGCGTTTAGATTATTTATTGGAAAAATGACAAAGCCCCTACCGCCAGCAGATTCTTGAACCAACCGAGTGTATCTTGCTTCAAAAACACGTAGCCGAGAGACACCTCCGGGCAGTAAAAAAATAGGAAGGGGAAATAGCGGTAAGTTCATAAGCCTCTCTTTTTTATTCAATTATTGCTTGGTTGTTTGGGTTTGTAATATTCTTGTCATGAGTTGTTCACTGTCTTGTTATCTAGGTTTACGATAATGATGTGTAAGGCGATCAAATTTTTCTAAAAAAAGAAGCCGCTTAATTGCAGGGGAAAGACTAAAATTGAGAGATATATTAGTCTAAAAGACTTAAGCTATTAATATAGAACGTTATGCGATTGAATAAAGGAAACATATGCAGCCTGTACTTCTAATCTTGACGCACCCAAACCTTCAACAGTCAAAGGTAAATCGTCATTTAATTCAACAAGCGAAGTCGCTGGATTTTGTGACTATTCACGATTTATGCGAAGTATATCCCGATGGCATTATTGATATTGAATCAGAGCAACGGTTATTGGCTAAATACGATAATATTGTTTTTCAGCATCCATTTTATTGGTATAGCGCACCATCGTTACTAAAAGAATGGTTCGATCTTGTATTGCAATATAACTACGCGTACGGGCCTAATGGCAATGAGCTGAAAGGTAAAAACTGGTTGTCAGTAATCACAACAGGCGGCGGACAAATGGCCTATTGTGAAACAGGTCATAACCGATTTACGATGGCTCAACTTCTTACTCCGTTTGATCAAACGGCGCACTTATGCCAAATGAACTTTCTAACCCCTTTTATTATTCACGGTACAAGGAAGTTATTTGAAGATAAATCTCGTCTTATTCAAACCTCACAATCTTATGTAGATGCGTTAACAAAGCTTTCTTTAGGTGCAGAACCAAAAGCAGAACCAGAAAAAGAAAAAGAAAAAGAAGTTCACCACAACCCTGAGAATCACCCAGCGAATAAGGAAGCGTAATGGAACACAATTTATTAGCAGACGCCGTCACCTATCTGTTCGCCGCAGTAGTTTCAGTGCCTATCGCTAAACGATTAGGGCTTGGTTCCGTGTTAGGTTATTTAGTGGCTGGTGTTTTAATTGGTCCCTTTGTATTAAGTTTGGTAAGCGACCCAAAAGATGTGATGCATTTTGCCGAATTTGGCGTTGTCATGATGCTGTTTTTAATAGGTCTGGAATTAAAACCAAGTTTATTGTGGCGATTAAGAGTACCTATTCTTGGTAGTGGTGGTTTACAGGTGTTTTTGTCGAGTTTGTTTATCGGCGCTATAGGATTGTTTTTTGGCTTACCTTGGCAACAAGCATTGGCTATAGGCATGATCTTATCACTAAGCTCAACGGCGATTGCTCTACAAAGTTTGCAAGAAAAAGGTCAGATGAAATCTACGGCAGGACAAAGCTCCTTCGCGGTTTTATTATTCCAAGACATTGCTGTTATTCCCATGTTAGCCATATTGCCTTTGTTAGTTGCCTCAGATTCTTTAGGTTTACCCGTTGATGCAGAAGGCTTACATGGTTGGAAAAAAGGCCTAGTAGCAGGCGGTATTATTGCCGCGATTGTATTAGGTGGTCGCTTTTTAATGAACCCAATATTTAGTTTTATTGCGAAAAGTCAGCTGCGTGAGGTCTTTACCGCTACGGCACTATTGTTGGTTATTTCGGTGGCACTGGCAATGCAATCGATAGGCCTTTCTCCTGCATTAGGTACATTCTTAGCGGGCGTTGTACTGGCGGAAAGTGATTATAGGCATGAGCTAGAAAGCAATATAGAACCATTCAAAGGCTTGTTATTAGGACTGTTTTTTATCACGGTAGGCGCCAGCATCGATTTTAATATCTTATCGGCCAATCCGTATTTGATTGTATTTATGACGTTAGGCCTGATCATTATTAAATACCTGATTCTGCAGTTTATCGGACGATTTACTCCAATGGCCAAAGCTGACCGATTTACTTTCGCCTTTGTATTGTCACAAGCGGGTGAGTTTGCCTTTGTTTTGTTTGCTTTTGCTTTAGGCATTAATTTATTGCCACAAGAGCTCATCTCAAAACTTACTTTAGTTGTGGCTCTATCAATGCTGTTAACGCCGCTAATGTTAATTATGAATGATAAATACGTGCAACCAAGATTTAGAAATCAAACGGCACAGCCAGAAGCCGACGCTATTTCAGAAGAGAACAAGGTAATCATTATAGGTTTTGGCCGATTTGGCCAAGCAGTAGGGCGATTGTTAGCGGCAAATAAAATTACGACGACCATTCTTGATCACGACGCAAGCCAGATAGACATGGTTAGACGATATGGTTACAAAGTTTACTTTGGTGAAGGTGAACGACATGAATTATTGCATGCTGCAGGCGCAGATGAAGCAGAAGTCATCGTGGTTGCCGTGGATGAACCTGAACGTAGTTTACGAATTATCAAAACAATTCAAACTCATTTCCCGCATGTCAAAATTCTAGCGCGTGCTATTAACCGTCCTCATGCCACAGAGTTGCTGAAGGCAGGTGTAACGGCGATAGAAAGGGAAACCTTGGCTGGTGGATTAGAACTCGGCGCAAAAGTAATGCAACAACTAGGGTGGCGCTACAATAATGCATGGCGAGCCAGTCGGTTATTTAAAAAACACGATGAAGATATGGTTCAGCAAATGGTAGACCAAATGACATCATCTAAAGCCGATGAAAAGCTGTTTATAAATCAGTCCTTAGCAGCTAGGGACTTGATCAGAAAAACCTTAGAAGAAGATCAACATTGGGAGCATGAAGTTGATGAGCATGCTTGGGAACGTCCTGGAACATTTAAAAAGGGCACCCAAACGAAAGAAACCTTTACAAAAGATGCGCCGTCATTGAGTAAGATTGTTGATGAGCCTACTAAAAAAGGGACACGTTCAAAATCTCAAGCAACCACTGAAACGGATGATTTAGATGATAGTCGTTCGAAAAATAAGCATCAGATGGACTAATGCATTAAAAGGCTTTTAATAAAGATAAAAAGGCGCTACACTATTTCTATCGCTTTCGACATTAGTCGTTGGTTCCAGAATTTAACACCGTCTTACGGGGCTGATTCAGGATTCGACAGGATTGATGATTCTGGCGGTGCACGTCGAGGGGCGGTTTGCCTCGTTAAAAGCCGCAAAAAAATAGTCGCAAACGACGAAAACTACGCACTAGCAGCTTAATACCCTGCTGAGAGCTCTTTTGCCCTAGCTTCCGTCCGTAAGACGGGGAACAACAAAAGATCAAAAACCAAACGGAATAGTGGCGCGGCTCCGGCCTGAGAGGCAACCCACGAAATATAATTCAGGATAGCTTTGCAGTAGCGTGTCCATTCGCAGCAGTAAAGTGAAATTAATAATGAGACTAAACGTGTAGTACCAAAGGGTGACCTTTTCTGGACGCGGGTTCAACTCCCGCCAGCTCCACCAATAACGAAACCTCGACTGTTAGTTGTCGAGGTTTTTTTATGTCTAAAAATACCAATTAAAAGAAATAAATCAGGATATCCACAGCGATTAGGATAATGATGACCCATTCTAAAAATGCTGAATGTTTATGGTATTGTTCTGCGGCCAATACTTCTAACAAGCGCTGAATGTTTTCTAGTTTTTTATCGAGGATTTCAATTCGCGATTGTAAATCTAGGTATTTGGCTAATCGTAAATACACTTCTTCAAGTTGTGGGTAATCCCAAAAGAACTCAGGTGTATCTAACAATCCAAAATGCAAGGTTATGTCGCTGCTTGTTTCAAATAACGTACCGCGTAATTTGGCTAAATCTTTAGGGGACAAAGGTACTTTGCCTGTACGTGCTAACTCGCGTGATATGTAAGCGTTTTTTTGAATAACTTGCTGAGCTTTGTCTTCAAAGATTATTAACTTTGCAGACTGCGCAAAGGCATGACTTAACGCTAAGCGAGTTAATGGATCGTTATTTGGCAATACCAACGTGTCATGATGGATATTTAACAACGCATCTTCTTTAACGGTATAGGCGTATTGCTCGATTGAAACAAAAGGTGTGGCTTCTTCGATAGAGCTTTCAAGTTCTAAACATAACTTTTTACGGTCATCTTCCGTCACGTCCCATGTTACTAAAACGCCATAATCAAATAACCAACCTTCGCCTTGTGGCAGTCGTATGCAGCATGCTTCTTTATATCGAACGCCGCCCATTTGACCAATGATCGTTTCTTCGATACTTGATTGTTTAAAGCGTTTAGCCAAAATGGAAATGGTAATACGTTTGTGTTGAGTGTTATCCATTGATTGCATAGTCATTTCTAATTTCTCTGTTT
>CAWUUQ010000250.1:0-3060 GCA_963925625.1 uncultured Psychrosphaera sp. | reverse complement strand
TGCCCACTAGCATGTGAAACTGGTGTTGGATACTCTTTGTCTTCCGTCATCAAAGCAACACCTGGCGCCGTCGCCAAGATATTTTTAACGTCATCAGCAGACACAGGCTGACGTAACTCAACATTAATGGATTCTGCATGGCCATAAAAAACAGGCACACGAACCGCCGTAGGATTTACTCTAATAGAGTCATCGCCCATTATTTTGTGAGTTTCCAATACCATCTTCATTTCTTCGCGTGTGTAGCCATTATCTTCAAATTCATCAATTTGAGGAATTACATTAAACGCCATTTGTGCTGGGAAGTGTTTGTTTTCAACTGGGCGGCCATTCATTAATTGCGCAGTTTGAGACACTAACTCCGCAACGGCCTCTTTACCTGCCCCACTGACTGCTTGATAAGTAGAAACAGTAATACGGTCGATTCCATAAGCGTCATGCAGTGGTTTTAATGCCACCAGCATTTGGATCGTTGAACAATTTGGGTTAGCAATAATATTTCTATTTCTAAAGTCAGCGATCGCATGTGGATTCACTTCAGGAATTACTAACGGCACGTCTGGTTCGTTGCGGAAACATGAGGTGTTATCAATAACGACAACTCCCATATCTGCAGCAATAGGGGCATAAACTGAAGAGACCTTTGAGCCTGCGCTAAAAATTGCGATTTGTACTTGTCCCCAGTCAAAGTCAGCCGCATCTTGAATTTCAATGTCTTTGCCTTGAAAAGAAACGGTATCGCCTGCTGAACGTTCACTTCCTAATGGAAATAACTGGCCAACTGGAAACTTGCGGTCGGCTAACCCTTCAATAATGTTTTGGCCAACAAGACCATTGGCACCTAATACAGCGATATTAAATTTTTGTTCTGACATGAGCTCTCTACTTTAATTGAAAACCGAGGGACTTTAATAACGCCCCGATTTTGGAATCTGTGCATTCTACCGAAATTGAAGACCATTCGCGACGAATAGGATAATTTTTTCTTATCCAGTCAAAGCCTTTTTCCGATAAATTTTGTTTAAATATTTCATCATCTCGTCGAACATCATAAACATAGTGTATGAGTGTCTTTAAAAGAGATTTTTCATCTAATGTCTGGTCAATATTTGGAGACTTAACCAATGGCAATAATGGGCCTAATTCTATAGAGATGTCTTGACCAAACTGTTCACATACTTTTTGATAAAGTATTTCCGTTCCTCTTGACTTACCTTCAAGGCTATAACCCGCAATATGAGCCGTCGTTATTGCACAATAAGGTATTAATTCAAGCAGAGGATTTGGCTCACCTTCCCAAACATCTAATATTAGTGAAATAGGTGGACGACTTGCATCTTCTCTTTGCTTAATATGGGCATGCAAAGCATTATTATCAATCACTTCACCGCGACTAGCGTTAATTAAACATACATTGTCTTTTAACAGCGGCAAGTTTTGTTCATTTAACAAATGAAAGGTTTTATGAGCACCGGTTTGAGTAAGCGGTGTATGAAGGGTTATGACATCTGCATTTTTTAAAGCAGTTTCTAAATCTACCCATTTTTCATTAGAGTTAGTTAATTTATTGATTGGGTCCTGCACAAAAGGGTCACACAACAACAAGTTAAATCCCAACAAAGGTAATTTTTTTCTTAGGTTAGCACCAATATTACCAACCCCAATAATTGCAGCTGTTTTACCACTAAAATTGATTTGATTGGCTTCACCAATAACTAATAGACTACTAACAACAAACTCTGCCACCGAATTTGCATTACAGCCAGGAGCTGAACTAAAACGAATACCTTTGCTCGCCAATAATGTTTTATCAATGTGATCTTCGCCAATTGTCGCTGTACCGACAAATGTCAGCTTATTCGCATACTTTAATAACTGTTCATTTACCTTAGTAATGGAACGCACCAGTAACACATCTATATCTTTTAATTGTTCAGGCGCGAGTTCTCTACCCGCAAAACGAATGACTTCTCCAATCTCGCCAAAAAAAGCATCAGCGAATGGAATGTTTTCGTCTATTAATATTCTCATTGAAGTTCCGATCGTCAAGTTGGCAAATAGATGTTGATAGTTTCTGGCTTTTTTAGATATAAAAAAACCCAAATAAGTTTAACGCCTATTTGGGTTTATAAGAACGATATTCTTTAAATTAACTTATAATTTTTGGAATACCAAAGTAGCATTTGTGCCACCGAAGCCAAAGCTGTTCGACATTGCTGTTTTAATTTCAGCGTCAGTTGCTTCTTTAATAATGTTTAGACCTTGTGCTTGCTCATCAAGATTTGTGATGTTCACAGACGGAGCAACAAATTTGTTTTCCTTCATTAACAAGCTGTAAATTGCTTCATGAACACCAGCTGCACCAAGAGCATGACCTGTCATTGCTTTCGTTGCAGAAATCATTGGCGATTTACCCGCAAATACATTCTGAATAGCGCCAAGTTCTTTAACGTCGCCAACCGGTGTACTTGTGCCGTGTGTATTTAAGTAGTCAATTGGAGCATCGACTGTGCTTAATGCCATTTGCATACAACGTTCTGCACCTTCACCCGATGGAGCAACCATGTCGAATCCGTCAGATGTTGCACCATAACCAATAATTTCGGCATAGATTTTTGCACCACGAGCAACTGCATGTTCGTATTCTTCAACAACAACCATACCGCCGCCACCAGAGATAACAAATCCATCACGGTCTGCATCATAAGTTCTAGAAGCTACGTCTGGAGTATCATTGTATTTAGTAGACAACGCACCCATTGCGTCAAACATACCAGCTAGTGTCCAATCAACTTCTTCGCCACCGCCAGCAAATACGATGTCTTGTTTACCTAACTGAATTTGCTCTAACGCATGGCCAATACAGTGCGCTGATGTTGCACACGCAGAACTAATTGAATAGTTAACACCTTTGATTTTGAATGGTGTTGCTAATGTTGCAGAACAAGTGCTGCTCATAGTACGAGGTACTTGGTATGGACCAACACGTTTTACGCCTTTTTCACGTAAAGTATCACACGCCATGATTTGGTTTTTAGACGATGCGCCACCTGAACCAGC
>CAWUUQ010000249.1:0-5993 GCA_963925625.1 uncultured Psychrosphaera sp. | reverse complement strand
TGTTTGTTTTTATCATCATCAATAAAGGCTAGCACTGAGTACTCTGGTCCGTGTGTTAATGCGGTAGCTAATTGTCGACCTGCGGCCCCTGCACCATAAATGATAACAAGCTCTTTCTTTTGTAAACGGTTTTCGTTTAATAACGTTCTTATTAGTAAACGTGAACCGCCCAATAAAACAATCGTTAAACAGGCAAAAATAAACGGTACCGAACGAGGGATCATTATTTTTAAGTAAAAAGAAAAGCTGATTGTTGCTATTAATGCGCACATAGCTGCCGTTAAGATAATCCACATGACTTGTGTGTTCATGTAGCGCAACATTGTTCGATACAGGCCTAGTTTGATAAGAACCGCTAAGGTAATAGGTAAGACAAAACAGAAGACAAGCCAATATGCAGGGTCAAAAATCACATATAAGTCATCCCAACGGGCAACTAAGGCACCAAAAAAAGCGGCGGCAATTAGACAACAATCGAATAATAGAATAATTACACGTTTGATAGGACGAGGTAGTTCAAACAGATCACTAATTTTCATCATCTTTTAATTACTTTTATTATTATTTTTATTTGTAATTTCGTTTTGACTTATTTACAGGTTATGGTTTTATTTTGTCGCCCTGACCTTTCCCTGTCACCGTTTGAATAATATAGTTAAAATAATCCTTTACCGTTAAATCATTAAGCATTTCAGCATCTACTTTAGCAAGCAACTGAGGAGTCGACATATCAATATTCGCCACCTGTGCTTTTCCTGTAATTCCAGGCCGATAATTAAAAACACCTTTATTCTGGCGCTCTAATAACAACTCCTTTTGGTTAAACAAACATGGCCTAGGTCCTACTAAGCTCATTTCACCTTTTAAAACATTCCACAATTGCGGTAATTCATCAAGTTTAGTACGGCGTAAAAAATGACCTATTTGGGTAATTGATGTCGCGCTGGCTAAATGACTTGCCACAGATTCTGTTTCTACATTCATCGTTCTAAATTTAACGAGAATAAATGGTCGAAGGTTTCGGCCCACCCTTTCTTGAAAAAACAACGGCTTACCTGTATCTAATAAACCAATCAAATAGATCAGCATAAAAATTGGTAAACCAAAAATTAATCCGAGTAAAGAAAACATGATATCTAACAGCCTGATCATGATATTGAAGACCTTAAAAATTGGATAATGGAATCTTTCGTTTTAGCTCTCGGCTTCCAGCCCGTCCTTGAGAGGGTATCACTTATATCTACTGTCATATTACCTGTTAATCTCTTGGTAATCTCCTGTTTATTTGTAATGCGCCCTAGCATGTTAAATAACCAAGAAGGAAATGGCAAAATAAGGCTTTTACTTAGCGTCCCTTCTTTTATAGCACTAACCATTTCATGCGTTGAAATAGCCTCTACATCACTTACCAGAAACGTACCTGCCAGTTGCTGATTTATTACATGACCTATAAATTCCGTTAAATTGTGAACATAAAGCAAACTACGTTTGTTTTGATTTAAACTTCCGAAGGGCAACGGAAGCCCTTTTAAAGCCAGCTTAACTAAACTATTAAAACTACCTTTGCCATTGGGGCCATAAATCATCGTTGGCCTTATAACTAAAACTTTCATTAACTCTTTATACTCAGCTAACACTAATTCAGCATCGCGTTTAGAAAAGCCGTAGGCATCCTTTGGATTCATTGGGTCATGATTGGTAAATGGTTGGGCAATTTCCGTTTGTTCGCCTAATACCTTTACTGAGCTTAAAAAAACAAATTGTTTGACACCTGCCGATATTGATTGCTCTGCTAATCGTTTTGTTACTTGAACATTAACCGTATTATAATTTAAGCCTAACGTGTCTGAATTTAACGCCGTTGCAATAGCGGCACAATGAACAACCACATCCACATTTTGTAATGCGTGACTGAAATCAGTATTTTCATCAAAATTTCCTAATTCCACTTGTTCTATAATAACGGCAGATTGCCCATTCTTGTTGATAAGCGCCTTGTCTAATGTTTTAGAGTGCTGGCGAACCGGCAAAACAAGTCTAACGTTATTCTCATTTATCAATGGAAAAACATCACTCTTAATTAAATCATTTACCAGCGCAGAGCCAACAAACCCCGTTGCTCCTGTAATTAGTATTTTAGTCATGGTTTGGCCCATAGGTGTTCACCGGACATAAACTCGAATAAATCGCTAAATGTTTAGTAACACACAAATCAATATTAAACTTTTGTTCTGCTAATTCCCGTCCATTTTTACCTAGTTGCTGCCTTAAATCATGATCATCTGACAGTCGAGCGACGGCCGATGCTAATGCAGTCGGGTTTTTACTTGGAATAATAAGCGCAGTTTTATTTGGAATTACCGCGGCTAAACATCCCGCCGTTTCGGTGGTAATGACGGCACGTCCGCAAGCCGCGGCTTCGATTAATACCTTTGGCAGGCCTTCGCCATAATAACTTGGCAAAACAACAATATTCGAATCATTAAATAATTCCGCGATGTTACCTCTAGCACCTAACAAACTGACTATCCCTTGTTCTCGCCAAAGAGCATACTGCTCAGAAGTTACACTCGCAGGATTGTCAAAATCTGGTGCACCAACTAACACAAATTGGACATGCTGATACTCGCTACGTTTCGCCAAAATGCTCGCAGCCTCAATAAAATCAAACACGCCTTTATCTCTCAACAATCTTGCAGCCATAATGACTTTAATATTCTTATCAGTAGGCTCAGATTGAAAGGCAAACTCAGTCAAATTAACGCCTGAACCGTCGATGATCGATGTTTCACACTCTGCAACTTTAAGTACTTTTAAAAGCGTGTGTTGATCGGAGCGGTTCTGAAAAATGATGTGTTTGTTTTTATGTTTAAATGCCAATTTATAAAGGAATGAAATTGCGAATCGCTTTAACCGCAACTTGTTTGAAGAGAAAACTAACCCTAAACCTGAAATCGCAAAAACTAAAGAAGGTACTTTAATAACATGAGACAAAAGGCCAACATAAATCGCCGGCTTGATGGTAACGGTATGAATCAAATCGGCTTTAACTGATTTTAGAACACAACATAACGCCCAAAAAGATTGTAGCTCTTGCAATACATTAGTACCTGTTCTAGAGAATGGTACGGAATGACAGCTTATACCGAGCTCTCTTAATTCATCAAACAAGCCAGTATCAGTACATGCTAAATGAACATCATAACCCTCTTTAATTGCACTTAACGCAACGGGTAAACGGTGAGATTTAAAAAACCAGTCGACGTTAACGACAAACAACAGCTTTTTATTCATATTTTTTACTGGCCCGTTTATTGATATTCCAAGGCTGACCAAACAAAGTGTCTATCGCTTCGGTAGGGAAAACTTCATATCCGGCTCCTGGATACAAAGTAAGTTCACCAAAATAAACTTGACCGTTGAGCTGATATAAATCTACTCGAACAAAAGAGAAATACTCGCCAATCTGCTCCGCGGCTGCCACCATCACGTCTAACAACTCAGGTTTTGGTGGTGAAGGCACAACACGATCATGGGCATAGGCTATACCCGTATCTTGCCAGTCGGGTGTATAGATATTTCTGTGATGTCCTTCAAAACGACCGGTGTCTAATTGAATAAAATGCACCTTGCCATGAAATACAAAAAACTTGTAGTCGTCGGGATTTTTGCCGCCAAAATCTAAAAACTCCTCAACAAAAACACGTTTAATTATATTTTTATAGCCCCACTCGCCTAATGTTGAGAATTGATCGTGTTGAAACCATGATTTTCGGTTTTTTTCCAATTTTATAAAATTAGGTCGATTCGTTTTGTCAAAAAACAAATTCATACGACTACCGTGATTAGCTTTAATAACAAAACGTTCAGGTAATGTAGAATCCGGCAATGATGAAAAATCCGTACCCTGCCACAACGTTTTAGGCACAGTTATACTTGGGCAAATAGCAGCTATAAATTCTTTAGATGCTAGTTTGTCAGCAGCAATGGTAAAAATAGGCTCATGTTCGTATAGCTTACGCCAATTTAGCTTTTCATTTAACGTTACTGGCTTTTCCAAATTAGGCCAACGTTTAAATCGCCTAAAAAATAGTAATTGTACGGTGAACTTAAGCGGTAGCCACTTAATAAAATGAGAGAAAACTCTATACTGCCAACTTACCACGATACGACACCTTATTTAGATAGAACAACAGTGCCATTACCTTAACAATAAACAGCACATACATATAAATTACCGCGCCCATTAGGCCTAACATCGACACAAAAATAGGGCACAATATCATTGCCCCTACAAAAATCGTCGTATTTAACTTCAACAAATATGAATTTGATAATAGCCAAATAACGCTCTGTTCCAAATACGTCGCCATCGCAGCAAAAATAATGAACCCGACAAACCAAGGTAACCAAAAAGAATGTGCAACTAACGTGGTGGAGAAAACTAACTCTATTATTTCTTGATGAAAATACGTCGCTATCAGCAGTGCTAATAAACCCACACCAATTAGCTTCAATAACGACGTCTTCACTAAAACCAATACGTTGCTTGGTTCCGCTTTTTCAAACTGACGGATGCCCGACTGAAATAAGCTTATTGTAATAATATGAGCTAACAAATAGAAGTAACTCATACTGCCAAAAATTGCCAACGCTGTCGAATCTACTAACCACTCCAATGACATTCTCGGCAATGCGGCAATTAGTGCAACGAGTGCAGCCTGTAACCCAACATTAATGAGCATATTTTTAAATAATGTTTGTGATGCATCTTTAACTGTTGCCGATGTAAATTCAGTCTGTACACCTTGCGAAGTGGGAAGTGAAAACAAAATTAATACTACACTGACAAAACAAAGCGAACCTAATAAAACCGCTTGCCAAGAAAAGCCGGAGTCTAATAGGTCATTCGTTAGTAAAAACAGACATGTCACCAAGACCAGCATTAAAATAGCCATAATCATCGCAACTGGCCACATGTAATTTTGTTGTCTAATTTCCAAGGCTTGACGTGTATCTAACAGTACTTCAAAAAGTTTAATCAACACCACGATTAAAAATAGAGTCGTATGGAGTTCAACAAAAACAGCCAACATTAAAATACCTAGAATACTGACAACCTGCCAACATCTTGTTAAAAACATTATTGGCCAGTCACCATGACTTTTTTGCGTCGCATAGTTTTTAAAGTGCCCTGTAAAAAGCATGAAAATAGGCGCTAAACAACTTAAGTAAAAGAAATAGCTTCCAAGCGATTCGACGGGCATCGTAGTTAAAACAAGCTTAATCACAAGCCACTGCATTAAAACCAAACTTATTGATTGGGTAAAAACTCTAACGAACATTATTGTCCCTTCTTGATTTCAAACTGTCTCTAACGCTTTTCCCATATGCGAAATAAAACAGCATGACGAATAAAAAGGGCTGAAAAGATTGTTTGTAACGCAGTGCGCTGCCGGGGTTAAAATAACCTAAAGGATATTGAGCGAGAAAAAACAATAAAACTCCGCCCATCAGCATAAAAAATGAATGGACGTAAAGGTTTCCGTTTTTAGTAGCTCCTTTTATAATTAAATAAATAATTATAAATAAACTAAACACACCTTCTATAAAAAATGGAAATAGCTTTTTGTGCTCAAAAGCTTCACTTATTGTTGGCCCAATAAAAGCGATAAACATACCGCCCACAGCATCCGTAAAAAACTGCCCAACACTAGTCCAAACATTGCCGACTCTTGTTAGCTCACCTGCTATCGAAAAGTTACGGTGAAACACATTTAAAAAACTAGAAAACTCAGACTGATAAGCAAGCATCACGTAAACAAAAGTAATAATACTAATTATCAATACGGTAAGCGTTAAATACAGTTTTTTAACTCGACTGCCAAAACTCAATGTATAAAAAAGAAACCACAAAACAGGTGCTAAATATAACGGTTTGAAAAATCCAATTAACGAAATTAACATTACTAAAGCCAATTTGTTGAGCTTCG
>CAWUUQ010000248.1:0-6073 GCA_963925625.1 uncultured Psychrosphaera sp. | reverse complement strand
ACTTGTCCTAATTTCAGACGAGCTCCAATAAGAAATTTGATGTAATAGATACCAAAACGCGCTTTCTAACGGTGTTAAAATTACACTCTTAGTATTTAATTGCGACCACTCTTCAAGAGTATCCCAACAGTACAAATCAACTTCCGTATCTTGAATCTCTCCATCCAATAATGCATGTGCATAATAACTTAATTGATTCGCTTTGCTGTGGATAAATCGTTGGGCATTAACCACTTTTTACTCCCCCATTTGTTATTTGTTTTAGTAAAGGGAACACCTTAGAAAGGTTAACAACTTTTCTAAGTACTAAGGAGTATAGACCTAAAAGCTCATTCGGACAAAATTTGTGCAGAAATTATTTTTATTTCTTGATTCGGATAGTTAGGCCAACCAAGCTCTTCGGAAAAACCTGTGCCTATTTTTATGATTTTTTCTAACACTTCTTCACCTTCAATAACGCTACCAAAGGCGGTATAACCCCATTTTTTTCCAGGATCCAAACTTTCGTTATCCACAAGGTTAAAAAAGAACTGGCTTGTTGCACTGTGTGGCTCGGTTTGTCTAGCCATCGAGATAGTATATTGGCTATTTTTAATACCACTTCCTGATTCATTAATGATCTCTGGAAACTCATCCACTGGCTCTAGATCTGCTTTATAACCACCGCCTTGCAAGACAAACTCAGGTTCTAGGCGATGAAAAATTGTATTGTCGTATCGTTTTGCTACAACGTAACTTAAAAAGTTATCCACAGTCACTTTTACTTTATAACGCTCAAGTTCTACAACAATGGTTCCAACGTTGGTTTCAATCTTTACCTTTGGATAGATATTGTCAGGCTGAATATACTCCCCACGAGGTACTTCTAGTCCTAATGTAGAAAAACTAACGAGGCTCATCAAACAAACTAAGGCTGCTAACACAGCCATTTTAATTGGGTTCATAATCGTTACGCTCTATTGGCTTAGGGCTTTTTGAAATTCAGGATCACGCATTGTACGGTCATACAAAGTGATCAACATTAGGTTGATATTTTTTGTCACTTCTTCCTGATCTAACGTCAATGGACCATTTTGATTTATGCCCGTTTGATAAGACTTTTTCCAAGTAGCGTTTTTAGACTCAACTTCAACTAGCCATTCCAATACGGCTTCTGATTCAAATGTCATGGCGTATTGTTTTATGTAGCTAGTAGCATTGGTAATACTAAAAGTTAGTTTTTTGCGACCGTTTGGATTGGTTTTAATACTATTTCTTAACCAAGGCTCAATAAGTTTTGCAACGTCGTCAACGGGCATCGCTTCAGTTTTGTTAATGATAGCTATCGCCTTTTGTACTCGAGCATCTTTTACTGCAAGTGTACCAACACTCATCAATAATTTAGGAGAAACCGCCATTGGGTTAAACTCTACGGGCTGTTCAAACTGATTTGCACAACTCGATAAAAGAGCGGCAAAAACTATAACTCCCAAACGTTTTGATAATCTCATTTTATTTCCTTAGTACATGAATAAATTATAAATTTCTCACTCTTGGCGACGACATAAAACTCACCAAAGGCGCGTGTTAACAAATGCTGATAGGGCAAATTTCGATTAGCAACTAAATACAACTCGCCTTTATTTTTAAGTGCTTTAGCGGCTTGCGCTATCATTTGCTCAGCAATATGTGTAGTGACTGCATTTTGCTGGTGAAAGGGGGGATTACACAAGATTAAATCGACGGATGCCGATGGTTGTTGCGTTAAACAGTCATCTAATCGGAATTCACAATGATTTGTTAATAAAGGCGTATTAGCATTTACATTTAAGCGTGACGACTCAATGGCCATTATCGATTCATCGGCAAATACCATTTTAAATTGCTCTGGTGTAAAACGTGAGCTAATTTTTTCTTCGTTTTCTTTTAAGTACGCAACGCCTAATAAACCATTACCACAACCAACATCCATGACGGTATAGGAACTATCTTTATTGCTAGGTTCTGCAGTTAAGTTCGGCATATGATCAACGAGGAATCGACCACCGATGTCAATCTGGTCTTTACTAAAAACGTTGGCATAGGCATTTAACGTTAAGTCTCTTTCAGGCCAAGTCGAAGAGTATACTGGATCTGAAGTTGTTTTTTGCACAATTGGACTTTCTGCAAAAATCAATCGACTTTTTTTCTTAGCAAGGCTTGTACTTACATTAGAAAAGTATTTCTCAAATAGCTTAATTGCAGCGCTGGTTACTAATGTTGTTTTTCCAGTAGCAATGACTTTGAATACCTGTTCATCATTCGAAAAACTTGGGCTGCTTATAATTGATTTGAGGTGATGCTCTAAATAGGACAAGTTTTTTGTCAATCGGATTACAATTGTTTTTGCCGCAGGCAATGAGCCTATGCTTGGCAAACACTTTGGCATTGTTTCAGACAGCTCATTTGCACGCCAATTATGGATGAGGGCTTGTTCACCAATATACGAATCAGAAACACAGATAGGTGAAAAATCTTTTAGGCCAAGCGTTAACGCCCCAAATTGGTCGTCAAAAATTAAAATAGGTGAACCAGGAGGATCAGCCAGCAAGGTATTCACGGCTAATTCATCGGCACTGTCCCAGGCTTGTAATGCTTTGTCATGTTGATTAGGTGGGAAACGATATAGTTGTAACGTGGTTTCGCCAACCTGCCATTCGGTGTTCATGCTAAACTCAATTAAATGGTTTTTAAGTGTCGGGTATTGTCCCATTGCCAAACAGAGAAGTAAATTTGCAAAACGATTTATTCACAAATGTCATAAAAAACAATGTTTCAGGTTCTAATGTGCCACCCGATATTAAACAATGGGTGTCAATTGAGCCTGCATTTTTAGGACACAAGACCATATTTGAGTTTTATTCTCAGTTGAAGCAGCAACTTAATTGGACTCAACCCGAGGTTATTGTTTTTGGAAAAAAACATGTTATTCCTCGCCTACAAAACTCACAATCAGATCAAAACGTGGTTTATCAATATAGCGGTCACAGTCTGGTTAGCGAGGAGTGGCACCCAATTGTTTTACAAATTAAGGAAAAAATTGAACAACAAACTGGTCTAATATTTAATTCCGTTTTGATAAATTATTATCGAGACGGTAACGATAAAATGGGGTGGCATAGCGACAACGAACCTGAATTGGGAACAAATCCAGTTATAGCATGTGTTTCATTAGGTGCAGAACGAGAAATTTTATTTCGTAATAGACGTATTAAAAATCACAACGAAGCAAGTAACGCCCGTTGTTCTTATCCTGTGTTACTAACGTCTGGTAGCCTTTTAGTCATGAATGCGGGAGCGCAAAATAGATTGGAACACCAAATACCTGTGCGCAAAAAAGTAGCAAACGGCAGAATAAGTCTCACTTTTCGTCAAATAATTGGGTAGACTGATGAAATGGCCTGTTTTATAGGCAGTGATTGGACGTTTATTAGAAGTTTAAAAAGGAGTGGATTAATATGATCATCGACAACGTAGAATCTAAAATCGTAGAAAAATTAACTAATACCTTTATTCCAGAAATACTGGATGTAGTGAATGAAAGTAATCAACACAACGTTCCTGAAGGTAGCGAATCTCACTTTAAAGTGACGGTAATATCTGATGCTTTTGAAGGTCAAAAATTGATTCAACGTCACCGAGCTGTAAACTCTTGTTTAGAACATGAATTAAAGAATGATATCCATGCATTAGCAATTCACACGTTTACTACAAAAGAATGGCGTACCTCTGAAAAAGTCCCTTTGTCACCAAAATGTCTCGGTGGGACAAAGTTCGACCGTCCACAATAAACAAGTCATCAAATAAGTCTTATCGAAAAAAACAATAAAAAGAGGTTAGACGTGGCGTTTCTTCAAACACTGTCTGAGCGAGTAGGTAACGTTGTTCGCTGGTTGACGTTAATAATGGTCGTCGTAATGACGGCTGTTGTCGTTTTACGTTATGGTTTTAATGTAGGCTGGATTGCTATGCAAGAATCCGTTTTATATCTACATGCCTTTGTCCTTATGCTCGGTATTCCGACAGTATTAAAGTTAGACCAACATGTCCGTGTAGACATTTTCTATCGCCAATTTTCTAAGCATAAGCAAAATAAAGTTAACCTTTTTGGTGACTTGATATTTCTAATCCCGAGTTGTTTATTTATCATCGTGATGAGCTGGGACTACGTCATTCAGTCGTGGCAAATACTGGAGCAATCACAAGAGACAGGTGGCCTACCGCTGGTATTTATTCTTAAATCATTGTTATTAGCCACGCCCATTTTGTTACTCATGCAAGTACTCGCAGATTTCCCAAACCGAATTGCGCAGTTGTTTCATTCAGTAGACGGCGGGGAATAATATAATGGAATGGATGGCAATTTTAATGTTTGTCGCAATTTGTTTAGTCTTACTATTAGGTTATCCAGTTGCGTTTAGCTTAGCGGGAACGGCTCTTATCTTTGCAGGGGTTGGTAGTTTAATGGGCGGCTTTGATGGCGCATTATTAAATGCACTGCCTAGCAGAATATACGGTGTAATGACCAATCAAACGTTATTAGCTGTGCCATTGTTTGTATTTATGGGTGTCATGCTTGAAAAATCAAAAGTGGCTGAAGATTTACTCACTAGCATGACTCAAGCCTTTGGTCGTTTGCCAGCCGGTTTAGGCATTGCAGTGACGTTAGTAGGCGCATTAATGGCTGCGAGTACCGGTATTGTTGGTGCTACCGTAGTGACAATGGGCTTGTTGGCATTACCAACAATGCAGAAGAGTGGTTACAATGATACCTATTCCACTGGCGTTATAGCGGCAACCGGAACGTTAGGGCAAATCATTCCACCTTCAATCGCACTTGTTTTATTGGGTGACGTATTGTCGAGCGCTTATCAACAGTCGCAGTTAGCACAAGGAATGTTTTCTCCAGAAACAATATCGGTCGGTGATCTATTTGCGGGTGCTATCGTTCCTGGCCTTCTATTGGTTTTAATGTATTTAATTTATTCTATAGTCGTGGGTTTAGTGAAACCTGAATGGACTCCTCCTTCAACGTCGACGGAAAAACTTAGCTTAGCAAAGTTACTTCATAGCTTATTACCGCCATTGTTATTAATGATTTTAGTGTTAGGCTCAATCTTAATGGGTGTGGCGACTCCAACTGAAGCTGCCGGTATTGGTGCATTTGGTGCCATGTTAATTGCTATTCAAAAACGACAACTGAATTTAGAATCTCTAAAAGCGGTAATGACCTCTACATTATCCGTCACCTCAATGGTATTTATGATTTTGATTGGCGCGTCGATATTCTCTCTAGTATTTAGAGGTTTTGGTGGCGAAGAATTAGTGCAGTCGTTATTTTCTAATATGCCTGGCGGAAAAGTAGGTGCGCTTATCGCAGTTATGGCCATCATTTTTGTACTGGGTTTCATTCTAGATTTCATAGAAATTACTTTTGTTGTGGTGCCAATTGTTGCGCCTGTTTTGTTTATGATGGGGGTTGATCCTATTTGGTTAGGCATCATGATTGCCATCAACTTACAAACTTCATTTTTAACACCGCCGTTTGGTTTTGCGTTGTTCTATTTGCGAGGTGTGACGCCGAAATCGGTGCCGACCAGCAAAATTTATCGAGGCGTATTGCCTTTTATTCTAATGCAAATAGCGATGATGGTAGTATTGGCATTTTGGCCAGAATTAGCCACAGCTTTGCCAGAATACATATATGGCTAAGTTTATAAATTTAATTACAAAAACGATTCAAAAGGATTAGGTTCATGAAAAATACGCTTAAAGCCGCAATAAGCGCGCTTGTGATTTTAGGACTAGCAGCTTGTGGCGAAAAGAACAGCAGCGCAGAAACAGGTGATTCAGCAACTTCTCAAATTCAAAAAGAGTTTAATTGGAAACTTGTAACCAGTTGGCCTAAAAACTTTCCGGGCTTAGGTACAGCACCAGAAAACTTTGCAAAAATGGTTAACCGTATGAGTGGTGGCCGATTAACCGTTAAGGTTTATGGTGCAGGTGAAATTGTGCCAGCGTTTCAAGTGTTTGATGCTGTGTCGCAAGGAACAGC
>CAWUUQ010000247.1:0-12361 GCA_963925625.1 uncultured Psychrosphaera sp. | reverse complement strand
AAAACGTCACTCTATTGAATATTTGCGTGAACACGCTCATCTTCGTCCTCGTACTAATATCATTGGTGCGGTTGCTCGTGTACGTAACTGCTTATCTCAAGCCATTCACCGCTTTTTCCACGAACAAGGTTATTATTGGGTAAGTACACCAATTATAACGGCATCGGATTGCGAAGGTGCAGGTGAAATGTTCCGTGTATCTACGTTAGATATGGTGAACACACCTGTTACGGATGAAGGTAAAGTAGACTACAGCCAAGACTTTTTTGGTAAAGAAGCATACTTAACGGTATCGGGCCAGTTAAATGGCGAAACGTACGCGTGTGCATTAAGTAAAATTTATACTTTTGGTCCTACCTTTAGAGCGGAAAATTCAAATACTAGCCGTCACTTAGCGGAATTTTGGATGATTGAACCTGAAGTCGCTTTTGCAGACTTAAGTGATATCGCGCAATTATCTGAAGATCTATTAAAATATGTCTTTAAAGCCGTATTAACAGAATTACCAGATGACATGAAGTTTTTTGAACAACGTGTTGAGAAAACGGCCATTACTCGTCTGCAACAAGTTGTAGATTCAAGCTTTGTTCGTATGGACTATACCGATGCCATTGACATCTTATTAAAGTCAGGTAAAAAGTTTGAGTTCCCGGTTGCATGGGGGATAGATTTATCATCTGAACATGAACGTTATTTAGCGGAAGAACATATTGGTGCGCCAATTATCATGCAAAATTATCCGCGTGATATTAAAGCCTTTTATATGCGTCAAAACGACGATGGTAAAACCGTCGCTGCAATGGACGTGTTAGCTCCAGGCATTGGCGAGATCATTGGTGGTTCTCAACGTGAAGAACGTTTAGAAGTATTTGATGCTCGTTTAGAAGAAATGGGCTTAAGCAAAGAAGATTACAGCTGGTACCGTGACTTGCGTCGTTATGGTTCTGTGCCACATTCTGGTTTTGGACTAGGTTTTGAACGTTTAGTAGCCTATGTAACAGGTATGCAAAATGTTCGTGACGTTATCGCCTTCCCACGTGCACCAGGTACAGCAAATTATTAAAGGGTAAATATGAACTTATTAGGCGTAGAACTTAATAACAAAGAGGCTGTGTTTGTTTTAATGAACAGCCAAGACGGTATGTTTAATGTAAAACAAACTCGTACGCGAGGCATTGAATTACGTGATGCAGAAAATGCTGATGGCATTTTAGCGTTTTATCAAATTTTCAAAAAGATGGTTGAAGATTATCAAGTAGACACCGTTGCTATTAAACAGCGTCCAATGCGTGGTAAATTTTCTGGAAGTGCAAATAGCTTTAAAATGGAAGCCGCGATTCAGTTAATTGAAAACGTAAAAGTTGAAATGGTAAACAACAAAGACATCAAAGAGACGTTAAAACGTAACCCTCTTGAGTATACGATGAAAGACCTTGAACTTCGTCAATTCCAAGAAAACGCATTTCATACTGCTTACAGTTTCGCTTTAGCAAACTCAAAATAAAAAACATGTGCCTAGTCGTTTATACTAGGCACTTTTTTTATACTAAATTCTAAACATCATATGGTTACAAAACAGAATCGGAATCTAATAATGACTAACGCCCTGTTACTAAGCGCCTCAAAAGAAGGCGATTCTGGGTATTTGGAACATGCACTTCCATTAATATCTCAGTTCATTCAAGAATTACAGTTGGGCAGTGCCCCTTCCATCGTATTTATTCCCTACGCTGGCGTCTCCGTTTCTTATGACGATTACTTTCAGAAAGTAGATAGTGCCTTATCAACTCTTTCTTGTGACCTAACCTCTATTCACCACTATGAAGATCCTAAACAAGCAATTTGTAACGCCGACATCGTTTTAATTGGTGGTGGTAATACGTTTGCGTTGTTAGATAGACTTTACAAACAAGACTTAGTAACTACCCTAAAAGAGCAATTTAGTTCAAAACTCGCTTATATCGGCTGGTCTGCAGGTTCAAACATTGCCGGGGCAAGTATAAAAACTACGAACGATATGCCAATTGTAGAGCCTACGACGTTTGATGCACTTGGGTTTTTGCCGTTTCAGTTAAACCCTCATTACACTGATTATCAAGCGCCTGGTCATAATGGTGAAACACGGGAAATGCGACTGCAAGAGTTTATGGTTTTAAACCCTTCAATGCCTATAGTGGGTATTCAAGAAGGCAGCGCGCTTCGATTAAAAGGACACTCTTTAATTTTACAGGGTAATAAAGTCGCCTATGAATTTATTGGTGGCGCAAAAACTGAGAAACCTATCAATCACGACTTTAGTTATTTGATGGAAAAAACATGTTAGATAACTCTGCAATGATCGACCCATTAAACTCTGTAGGGTTAGACGTCTCACAAGTTGACGTGCTTCATACACCAAAACAGTATAAAGAAAAGTTGCTAGAGCTAATCGCCTCTGCCCAACGTCGTATCTATATAACCGCATTGTATCTGCAAGATGATGAAGCAGGACATGAAGTGCTAAATGCGCTTTATCAAGCAAAACAAAAAACGCCAGAGCTAATTGTCAAAATTTTTGTAGATGGTCATCGAGCTCGACGTGGACTTATTGGTGACAAACAACATGAAGGTAATCGAGCCTTTTATTTAGCTAAAGCTAAAGAGTTCGGGTGTGAAGTAAAGATATTTGGTGTAGCTGTTAAAAACAAAGAGTTGTTTGGCGTTCTACATTTAAAAGGCCTGATATTCGACGATACTCTGTTATTTACCGGCGCGAGTATTAATGACATTTACTTACATCAGCACGACAAGTATAGACTTGATCGTTATTACCTCTTTAATGACAAAGCGTTGTCTGACAGTTTTGTAAAATACTTAAATCAAGTATTTGTTCATTCAGGCTTGGCACCAAGACTAAACAAAGGCGACTTTCCAACATTGCCTGATTTAAAGAAGTTGGTTTTACAGTTACGCCGTTATTTAACTAATAGTCGTTATAAAATTGATAATCCAACTGAGTCTAGTCAAGACTTACGTGTGGAGCCTCTGGTCGGTTTTGGTCGCCGTAAAAATGAACTGAATACTAAGATCAGAAAGCTTATTCAGAAAAGTGAAAAAAGCATTACGTTATTTACGCCCTACTTTAATCTTCCTAAAGTCGTCACACGCGATGTGGCTAAAGCCTTAAAACGTGGTGTTAAAATCGAAATTACCGTTGGTGATAAAACGGCTAATGACTTCTACATTCATGACAATGAAAAGTTCAGCACCATTGGTATCGTGCCATATATTTATGAAATATTGTTGGTACGATTTGCGAAACGTTGGAAAAAATATATTGAAAGCGGCGAGCTAACGATTCGATTGTGGAAACATGAGAAAAACAGTTATCACCTAAAAGGCATGATTGTTGATGAATGTTATCACTTGGTAACTGGCAGCAACATTAACCCTCGTGCATGGGCGTTAGATTTAGAAAATGGTGTGTTAATTGAAGACGAAAAAGGTGTATTAATGCCAATTGTTCAACAAGAAATTGACGCCATTTACCATCACACTCAGGTCATTACCTCATTTAAAGATTTGGATACGATAAAAGATTATCCGGTAAAACCACAAAAGTTACTTAACCGGATACGTATGACACAAATTGATAAAATTTTAAAACGGCTACTGTAATAACACGCTAGCTGTTATAAAAAAGCCTGCAACTTTTTAAAGTGGCAGGCTATTTTTTGTAATCGGAAAACGATTCTCTATTTATTTCTAAGCTTTGACCTTTAAACGATTATTAACATCTCGACTTGTTCGAATTAAATCATCGTCATGTGTTTCAAAGCTTTTAGCTGCTCGGTCATATAAAACAACATTAACCGCGGCAGCCAAATTTAAACTGCCTTTGGTAGGCATATAAACCACATAATCGGCTTTATTAACAATATCTTGTCGTAATGAACCATCTTCTGGACCAAACACATAAAATGCTTCTTCAGGGTGTTCAAAACTAGGCAAAGGCACTGCACCTTCAGCAAAGTCTACACATATTAGTTTTGCCGTTTCTGGCATTTCATTTAAAAAACAATCTACTTTTTTAAGCTCAATTCGTTCAGCATTATTCTGTGTGTCCGTCGCCAGTTTTTTACTGTGCGAACTAACGCCTTTTTGTGCATTCTTTTGCGCTAATGCATAACGATTGCCAGTATATAAAATAGTCGGTACTTCATAACATCCAGAAGCTCGAAGTACCGCCCCAACATTGGTTGGGCTTTTAGGGTTAGTGAGACAAATAGTCACATTTGCATTGTTCATGTTAGATCCTGGCTGCGAGTTCAGCCCCTTGACGAATAGCACGTTTAGCATCAAGTTCTGCCGCGATAAATGCTCCACCAATAAGTTCTACCGGTTGATTTAACGCTTTTAAATCTTCTGCTAGTTGATTATTCGGCAATTGTCCCGCACAGACCACTACATGATCAACCTCTAAAAATGAAATCTCGCCATTTTGTTCAATTTCTAAACCCTTTTCAGAAAATGAAACATAATTTACGTTATTTAACATGCTTACGCCGGCTCGTTTTAGTTCCATGCGGTGCACCCAACCTGACGTTTTACCTAAGCCAGCGCCTACTTTAGTAGACTTACGTTGCATTAAAGTAACCTCACGTACGGGTGGTTCGTCAACCATAGGTTTGATCGCGCCTCGATTTTTATAATCTTTATCAACACCCCAGTAAGCTAACCATGCCTCTAAATCTAAACTATGTGACTTTGGTTGTGTTAATGCTGCCGCTACATCAAAACCAATTCCTCCGGCACCAATAATTGCGACTCTTTTACCAACCTCAACTTTGTCTTTTAATACATCTAAGTAAGATAATATTTTTGGATCATCAAAACCCGGTAAGTCTAAGAATCTCGGGCGAATGCCAGTCGCGACTATAACTTTGTCAAACCCCTCTGATACTAAGGAATCTGCTGTTTGAGTTTGCCCTAAGTGCAACGTTACACCTGCATCAAGTAGCCTATTTTTAAAATAACGAATAGTTTCATGAAACTCTTCTTTACCAGGAATTGTTTTAGCTATATTAAACTGACCACCAATTTCTGTCGCAGCATCAAACAAGTGAACGTCATGCCCACGTTCAGCGGCATGGCATGCAAATGACAAACCGGCAGGTCCCGATCCTATAACCGCAAAACGTTTTTTCTCAACAACGGTTTTGAACAATAGTTCCGTTTCATAACCGGCTCTAGGATTAACTAAACAAGTGGCTTGCTGACGTTTAAATACATGGTCTAAACAGGCTTGATTACAGGCAATACACGTATTAATTCTATCTGCTTGGCCCATTGCGGCTTTTCGTACAAAGTTTTCATCCGCTAATAATGGTCTCGCCATGGAAACCATATCAGCTTGTCCATCCGCTAAAATTGACTCGGCAATTTCAGGTGTGTTAATTCGATTAGTAGCTATGACAGGAATTGATACTTGAGATTTGATTTTTTCACTGATCCAAGTAAAGGCTTTTCTTGGTACTGAGGTAACGATTGTTGGGATTCTCGCTTCGTGCCAACCTATGCCTGTATTAAGCATGGTGACGCCCGCTTGTTCTAATAATTTTGCTAAGGTAACAACTTCATCTAACGTAGAACCGTTTTCCACAAGATCTAACATCGAGAGTCTAAATATAATAATAAACTCGTCGCCTACTTCTTCTTTAATCGCTTTTACAATATTAAGAGCTAAACGAGTTCTATTTTCAAAACTGCCGCCATATTCGTCAGTTCGTTTATTGGTCTTAGGCGCGATGAACTGGTTAATTAAATAACCTTCAGAACCCATGACTTCAACACCGTCATAACCCGCTTTTTGTGCAAGTCTGGCGCAATTTGCAAAGTCATTGATTGTCTTGCGAATGCCACGAGCAGAAAGTGCCTTTGGCTTAAACGGAGAGATGGGTGCTTTTATAGCAGACGCAGAGACACTAAATGGGTGATAAGCATAACGGCCAGTATGTAATATTTGTAAACAAATTTTTCCATCGGCCTCATGAACGGCCTCGGTAATTTTTCGATGTTTACCAACATGCCAAAAGTGACTTAATTGAGAGCCTTTTGGTTCTACTCGGCCAGCAAAGTTAGGCGCGATACCACCTGTAACGATGAGGCCAACGCCTCCTAAGGCTCGTTCTTTATAAAATTGAGCAAGGCGTTCAAAGCCATTTTTCTCTTCTTCAAGGCCAATATGCATTGAACCCATTAAAACTCGGTTTTTTAACTGTGTAAAACCAAGGTCAAGCGGTTGAAATAAATGAGGATATGACATGTTGCAAACCAACGTAAGCTGTTTAAACTAAGGAAAACTTTAACCGACTACTGGTCGGACTTCAATATTTTAATTTTTGTTACATTCCTTTTCTAGTAAAACATTGTTTTATATTTAACAATACTAGTTGAATTTTAAATTTTTTGGGACGATTTATGTCGAATGAAATTACAACCAATCGAAATTGGTTCGTTGATCTGTTAAAAGCCTGTTGGGGCGTACTCAACTTTACTCGTAAAGCCATTTTAAACATCATTTTTATAATTTTGGCGGTCTTATTTTTTGCGGCTATGTCTTCTAAAAAAGAACAACCCATCGTTTTTGAAAATAACTCAGTGTTAGAACTTCGTTTAAACGGCACCTTAGTCGAAGAAAAAGCCTTTGTAGACCCGTATGGTGAAGTATTACGCGACGCTATGGGTGATTCGAGTGATCGTAAAGAAATACTTTTAACCGACGTAATGAATGCGCTTGATTATGCTGCCGAAGATCCAAAAATCACTATGGTTTTGTTAGATCTACAAGGTCTATCGCCTGCGGGCCTTAGTAAATTACAAGAAGTGGCCATTGCCATTAAACGTTTTAAAGAGACTAGTGAAAAGCCCGTTGTAGTTTATGGCGATTACTTCACGCAAGACCAATATTACCTAGCGGCACATGCTGATCATGTGTTTTTGCACCCAATGGGTTCAATTCTTATGACGGGTTATAATCGTCACCGCACCTATTACAAGTCTGCTTTAGAAAAACTAAAAGTAACCTCTCACATCTTCCGAGTTGGTACATTTAAATCTGCTATTGAGCCTTATATACGCGATGACATGTCAGCAGCAGCAAAAGAAGCCAACACTCAGTGGTTGTCACAACTATGGAACATTTATAAAGCAGACGTTTCTGAGCAACGTGACCTAACTGGAGATAATTTTGACGATACTTTGTCTGGATTCCTTGATAAATTTAAAACAGTAAATGGCAGTTTTGCTAACCTCGCTAAGATAAACAACTGGGTTGATAATTTAATGACACATCAAGAGTTTGATGCCTATTTAAAAGAACAACTTGAAACTGAAGAAGAGACCAAAATTAGTTTTAACAAGTATTTAAGCTATGTAGGCCAACAGTTACCGACTCTTTCTAAAGATCGCGTTGGTATCGTAGTAGCAAGTGGCACTATTTACGACGGTCATGCTAAGCCTGGAGAAATTGGTGGATATTCAACGGCGGCCTTGTTAAAACGAGCACGTTTAGATGACAACGTTAAAGCCATTGTTTTGCGTGTAGATAGTGGCGGTGGTAGTGCTTTTGCATCTGAAATCATTCGCAATGAAATTGAAGCGATTAAAGCTGCAGGTAAACCAATTGTCACATCGATGAGTTCTGTGGCAGCGTCTGGCGGTTATTGGATTGCAGCTTCTACCGACGAAATTTGGGCAGCACCTACGACAATTACATGTTCTATTGGTATTTTTGGCATGTTCTTAACCTTCGAAGATTCGCTTGCTGAATTAGGTATCTTTAGCGATGGCGTAGGCACTTCTGAAATGGGCAATATTAATATCGCGACAAAACTCCCAAACCAAATGAGCGATATTATTCAGCTTTCTATAGAAAATGGTTATCGCCAGTTCCTTCAACTTGTTGCTAATGAACGTAACATGACCGTTGAAGAAGTTGACAATATTGCGCAAGGTCGAGTTTGGTCTGGCGTAACAGCAAAAGAACATGGCTTAGTTGATAAACTCGGTTATTTTGACGATGCAATTGCAGCTGCTGCTGAAAAAGCTAATTTAACAGACTATACAATCTCTACAATAAAGGCTCCTGCTAAAGGTTTTGAGAAAATTATTCAAGAATTCTTAGGTATGGCTAATATCGATTCTAGTGACCTATTAACGGACGTTGCCGCAAACCAACCGTCTGGCTTGGCAAAAGTATTAAAAGCCATTATTGGTGATGCGACCAAATGGGTGAAGTTTAACGATCCAAAACATGCCTATGTGTATTGTTTAGAATGTGAAGCTATCAATTAATGCCTAGTAATAAAAAGATCTATATTGCCTACACAGGTGGCACGATTGGTATGAAAAAATCTTCCCAGGGTTATATCCCTGTGGAAGGTTATATAACCGATGTTGTTAACTCATTACCTGAGTTATTCCGTGCTGAAATGCCAGAATTTGTTATAAAAGAATACTGCCCTGTTATTGATTCAAGCAATATGTCACCTAACGATTGGCAGTTTATTGCTGATGATATTAAAGCTCAATATAATAATTTTGACGGTTTTGTTGTTTTACATGGCACTGATACGATGGCTTATACAGCATCGGCCTTATCATTTATGTTTAGTAACTTAGAAAAGCCCGTGATTGTCACTGGGAGTCAAATCCCCCTTTCTGAAATTAGATCAGACGGTCAAGCAAACCTGCTTAACTCGCTTTATTTAGCAGCACATTACCCTATACCAGAAGTTAGTTTGTTTTTTAATAACCACCTTTATCGTGGCAACAGAACAACAAAAGCCGACTCGACTGGATTTAATGCGTTTGAAAGCCCTAACTTTGCTCCACTCGCAAAGGCAGGAATACACATCACGTTAGATGAAGGTAAGGTGCAAGAGCCTGTTGTTAGAACCACAAAAAATAGTGACTGCACATTAGTTGTAAATTCGATCACAGAACAACCTGTTGGCGTTATTACCCTTTACCCTGGCATAAGTCATTTGGTTATTAAAAACCTCTTAGCACAGCCTGTAAACGCATTGATCATACAAAGTTATGGGGTCGGAAACGCGCCACAAAACAAAGCGTTAATTGCAGAGATTGCCAATGCTCATCAACGAGAAATATTAGTGGTTAACAGAACACAATGTTTCCGTGGGCATGTGAATATGGACGGTTATGCAACGGGACATGTTTTAAAAGATGCGGGCGCGCTTTCTGCAGCTGATATGACGTTAGAAGCATGTTTAACAAAATTACATTTCATATTAAGCCAAGATATTAGTTATCAAGAACGTCGTGACTTGTTTAATACCAATTTGAAGGGCGAACGCAGTTAGGTTCAGCATCTGTCATCACTAACTCTCTGGACTAACTTACTTAACTAGTTGGGTTACCTTGTTGGGTTACCTAGTTGCATTAACTAATAAAGGTCGCCCGTTAACTAAGTCTTCTGTTTTAAGGCACTGGGACTGAATCAGAAGTTAAAGTTAAAGTTAGAGCAAAACAAAAAAAGCCATTCAATTATTGGGGCATTTCAATAATGAATGGCTTTTTATTATGTTTAATGTGTTAACACTTGCTTATAAAAAGGTACTTGTTAAAAACGTTAAACAAATATTGGTTTTATACGCTCAAGTAGCGGCAAGTCACTTTGTTCAATAATACCCGCAGACAACCATTGCTCTAATAAATCGTCCGTGTGGAATTGTGCACCTTGCTCTAACTTAGCGGTCATCATTTCCATTTGTACTTGTCGACGTAATGACTCATCTGCTTCTTGGTTTTCCATTTCATTGGTTATTTCTAACATGATGGTTAACTTATGACGGTCTAACTTATTATTGTTATTAAGCGCTGTAGACCAAGCAGACTTTAATGTAGACAAGTCTGAAGACTTACCTTTGGCCAGACTTTCAACCGCTGCAAATAAGTCTTCAAATTGTTTATTGGCTTGTTTTGCCAATAACTCACTTGCCGCCAAATTTAACTTCTCAGCTAAACTCGATTTTTTCTTTTGAAGCGCCTCAATATCTCTTTTTTGTAGAACACTTCTATCAAAAGACACATTATTAAGTTGTGTTTCTAACGTCTTCAACTCTGCCATTACGCTTACATCTTTTAATGCAGCAGTCACAGAGTCAAAAAATTGCTCTATATCAGATTTTGCTGTTTGTGACTGTTCACGGTCAGAGGATTGCTGGGTTTTCAGTGAATCAAATACACTGTTATTTACACTTCTAAAGTCGTTCCAAAGCACATTGTCGTATTTACGACCCGCATAACCAATTGATTTCCAATCAGACTGAAGCTTTTTTAATTGATCAGACTTAACTTTTAATGAATCTTCTGTAGCCGCAATTTTTTTAGACTTTTCAATTAAAGCTTCTTTGGCCGCTTTATTTTCATTGTGCTGATTATAGATCTTATCTTTTATCTTTTTAGTTGCCGTTTGGTAACGTTGATTTACTTCCGCGACTTTACTCTTTTCAATTAAACCCGTTTCAAACCAAAGTTTGGTAAGCTTATTAAACAGGGTTTCAATTTCTTTCCAACTCGCAACTGCGTCATGACTTAATTTTTCTGCCATGGTCTCAAGTTGTTGAAGTATAATTTCTTTTGCTTTTAACGCCTGCTCTCGCTCTTCTTCCATTTCACGGTAAAAGTCGCGGCATGTAGAAAATGCTTTTTCAGATAACTCGTTAAACTGCTCATTAAAGGCGGCATCTTGTTCGGTATCAAAACGACCAAGCGATAACCAATTAGAACGTAACATTTTCACGCGATGCGCTTGTTCCGTAGGTTCTGCTAAAGGTGCATTTGCTAATTGTTCAATTTCCTTTAACAATTCTTGTTTTTTAGGTATTGCCAACTCTAGTTGCAAGTCTTGTAAGTCATTTACTTTTTCAAGTGTGTCTTGCCATGCATTACTAACCTGCTTAATTTGATAGTCATTAAGCTCTTCAAGCCAAAACTGTAACTTCTTAAATAAACCAAAGGCTTCTTTAAAACGGCCATCGTTGATTAACTGGTCTAGTTCAGCATGTTTACGTTTGAATGAAGCAAACTTTCTGCCTTGATCTTTTTCTAACAACTTTATCGCATCGCTAATTGTTTTATCGGCGCTGTTGAACTTAGTTTTTATTTCTTGAGGAGTGTCAAACTTATACGTTAACGACTTCCATTCAGCTCTAATAGACTTGTATTTTGGAGACACGTCTTTCAGTTCTACCAAATCTTTTGGAATTGCCACTTGAAGCAGTTGCTCAACAAGATCTGTTAACTTAGTTAGCGTTAATTGTTTTTCAGGAAGGCTCGCAATGTCAGTGCGTGTTTTTACCAATAGATCTCGAAGATGAGTAGATTTATCGTTAGGTAATTCTGATGCATTTATTTTCTCTAACAGTTGATCAAACTCTTTTGTAAATTCCGTTGTGAATTCAACTGTAGTGTTAGCCGTTAAATCTTCGGTTAGTTGTTTTTCTGATTCTGCACTGTTGATTCGAGTTACAATAGTAGACTCAAGCGACAACAACTCATTATGTAATTGTTCATATTGCTTGGCTTGTTTTTCAGCTAATTGTGCTGTTTGCTCTTTTTTCTCTATTTCAGCTTTAAACTCAGCACTTAAACCAGCAATTTTACTCTCAACACTTGCAATAATACTGTCATATTTTGAAATATAATCAGCACTTTCATGGGAATCTAACAGGGGGAAATCTTCGCTAAGCACAGACCATTGTTGAACCAATTTTTCTCTGTCTTTATTCAGTATTTCAAAGTCAGCTTGATCTTTTAAGGCTTTTAATTGAGCTAAAACTAGTTTCGCTTTTTTATCTAACCCGGATAAACGAACACTTTGCTGCTCAATGAACGTTAGTTTTGCTGTTACTGTCTCTAACGTTTGCCCAGTTAATCTTTTAGATAATTTTTTTAATAGGTTTTTATCGTCTATTTGTTTGAGATATTCAACGGCAGCAGATTCGCTTAACTTGCTATTAACAATAGCTTCGATATACAAGTCTTGTTTGTTTAATCGAGTTAGTGCTGCCTGAGTTAACTCATTTGTTGGTAATTGAAAAATTAAATCAGCAATTAATTTTTGATTTGGACAGTTTTTAATAAACTCTTCTTTCTCTACGGATTTCGATTTATCACCGTTATTTTCAATCAACCATTCTGAAACTTTCTTAAGAGACAATTTTTGAATCTCTTCAGCGCTGTCTTTTTTAGAAGCTTGCCAGAACAAAGCAACGTCATTTAACTGTTCTAACGCGGCTCTTCTAACCGACTTTTCACTGTCGTTAAAGGCGAGTTCATGCAATACCGATTTATT
>CAWUUQ010000246.1:0-11230 GCA_963925625.1 uncultured Psychrosphaera sp. | reverse complement strand
CCATCAACTTCTTGACGGAAGTTATCTAGTTGGTCCGCCGTTAATCGACCTTCTAAAAATGCTCTTGAATAAATTCCTGGAGAAACGTGTCCTTGAATATAAAGGAAGTCGCCGCCTGAATTGTCTTTATCTGCTTTAAAGAAGTGGTTAAAACCTACATCATATAACATCGCAGAAGAGGCGAAAGAAGAGATGTGGCCACCAAGTTCTAGATCTTTTTTAGAACCACGAACAACCATTGCCAATGCGTTCCAACGAATCGCACCACGAATTCTAGCTTCTAACGTACGATCACCTGGCATTTGTGGCTCTTGGCCTGCAGGAATAGTATTTAAATATGCCGTTGTTGCTTTAAATGGTAAATGTGCACCGTTACGGCGCGCTTTATCGATTAAAGATTCAAGTATATGGTGGGCACGTTCAACACCGTCGACTTCTAAAACGGCTTCAAGTGACTCAAGCCATTCTTGAGTTTCTTGAGGATCAATGTCCTGATTTAGAGTTGGATTCTCTGACATATTTCAGGTTCCTGTAGTTATAAATTTAATATTATTTACTGACTGCTTAACAATCGACGCACCGAGCCTTGAAGGCGGTTGTTGTCTTGGTCTAGCTTTAACAATGACTGTTCAATAAAAGACAAATGTTGACCACTCGCTAAACGAGCAGCCTCAGGTTGTTTTGTTATAATTTCCTTTAACAAGTCAGCTCTATGATTATTTAATTGTTGGCGAATATCTTTATGGTCTTTAAATACCATCAAATTTTCTTTGATATTATGGCGTAGTAGATCTTTTACTCCGCGTAATAAATGCACCAACAATACATTCTGAGCTGCATCTGCAATTGCTAAATAAAACTTAACAATAGCATCTGATATTGAATCTAGATCATTATCGTCAATTTCGTTTATCGCGTTAAATTCACGCTCAATTTTTTCTAATTCTTGTTTATTACCACGTAATGCCGCGTAATATGCGACAACGCTTTCTAATGCACACCTAAATTCTAATAAATCATAGTGTGATTCTGGGTTATTCGCCAAAAGATCAAATAATGGGGCAGCAAAGGGAGCGTCAAGTTGTTTGCTAACAAACGTACCACCGCCTTGTTTCCTCGTTACTAACCGTTTTGCTTCTAGTTGTTTAATCGCATCACGAATAGACGGTCGTGATACTCCAAACGATATAGCTAGGTCTCGTTCCGACGCTAACCTTTCTCCCGCAACAAACGTGCCGTCTATAATCTGACTTTCGAGTTGCTGAGCAACTTGCTCAGATACTTTCGTAGCTACGACTTTTGTCACTGTATGTTCCATCTATGGTGAGTCAATTTAGACGTTTCTCTAAAGAAATTGTCTAAATGGTAAATTGGTCTTACCAATATTGGCAGATCCTAACAGCTCAACTTTTTAATGTAAAGGCGGCACACTAGTGGCATGACCAGATGAAAAATTAAGTAAAATTATATAATGCGGCCATATAAAGTTAACAGCGCAATAGATACCAAAATTAAGATCATATTTCGTTTGGCGAGTTTTACCATAATTTCGGCATTATTTTCCGCTGAATCGTTTAGGGTTTCAGAAGCCATTGCCACTTTGGTTGTTACTTCTTTAGATGATAAAGATAAGTCTCCTGCTAAACGTAACCAGCTTTCTAGTCCATGACCAAAATGGCCAACAAACATAAAACCGAGGCTACCAAGTCTTGCTGGAACCCACATCAACCACTCCAACCAGGTCTGTACCATTTTTTGGCTTGTAATTTCATTAACTTCATTAGTGTTGTCTTTGGCGTTAAGCAATTCACTTCTGCTTAAAAACAATACTGTTGAATAAAACATGACGCCAGGGATACCAAATATTATGTAGAAAAATATTGGGGCTACGTAATACTGCAAGTTAATCCAAACAAGTGTCTCACCAACAGTTTCACTGTCCGACTCTTCTGGTTCACCCATTAATTGGTTATGGGTAATTGCCATCGCTTCGGTGTCATTTCTTTGCAATGCATTTAAATATTGTCGATATGTCGTACGTAGTGGGTAGTGGCCAATACAAACTGCTAGTACGAATAAACCCACGACAAATTCAACTAAGCGGCTATTGAGAAAATACAATAAAATACCTGCTATTAATGCAGGGGCAATAACAAACAAAAACAGACTAATTGCATCATTAGTCTTAACGCGTTTTAAGCACTTGTTGCCGTACCAATCTAAATATTTATTTACTTGCCAAGTTGAAGACTGCAGTGCAACCCGTTCAACCAACAAAACCATTAACAATATGATAAGCGTCATAACGTGACCTTTTTATAAATGTGAAAACACTATAATTTGCAAAAATATTCTTGCCAATCAAACTTTGGCCCTGGATCGGTTTTACGACCTGGTGCAATGTCTGAGTGACCCTTTATCGTTTCTTTAGTAATTTGGGGATACTTTTGTTGAATTTGTTTTGTAACTTTTACCAAACTCTCGTATTGCTCACCAGTAAACTCCATATAGTCAGTACCTTGTAATTCAATGCCAATGGAAAAATCATTACACTTTGATTGACCATTAAATTCACTAAGCCCAGCGTGCCAAGCCCGCCCATTTAGTGGGACAAATTGAATAACGCTACCGTCTCTCTTTATATATAAATGCGATGATACGCGCAATCCTATAATTTCTTCAAAGTAACTGTGTTTAGAATGATCAAGACGTCCAGTAAAAAACGCCTCTACATACTCATTGTCAAAATCAACCTCCTGCTCAGCTGGAGGCAAACTAATATTATGAATAACTAATAAACTAATATCATCCGTTTCACGTTGATCATAGTGACTTGACTCTATTCGTTTAACGTGTGGCAGCCAAACGTCTATGTCTTGCTCAATCATTCAATACGACCTGTGCCATGTTCAGAAATAAGTGCATCTTCAATTGCTGTAATAAGTTTTAACTTTGCTTCATTAATGGTTGCCCATGTACCTTCGTTGCTCGTTAATTTACATAACTCTTCAAGTTCCGCTGCTAACTTTGTAATCAACCTAAAGCCATAACTACCTGCTGAGCCCTTAATTTTATGACATTCTGATTTTAGAACCTTAATACCTTCCACCGATTGTACGCTTTTTACAACGGCTAATTGGTCTGCAAGTTGAACCATATAGAGAGCCGTTAGCTCCGCCATTTTTTCATCAGAAATCCAAAAATCTTCAGTATTATCAACCGTCAAATGCGTTTTAACTATATTTACAAACTGGTCACGGTCTACTGGTTTACCAATGGTCCCTGTACAACCTGCTGATAAATGTAAAGCAATGTCCTCGCGCATGACATTGGCCGTGAGTGCATAAATTGGAACGTGTATGCCTGAGGCTCTTATCAACTGAACTGCCTCGATTCCACCCATCACAGGCATTTGCATATCCATTAATATTAAATCAAAGTCATCTGACAATGCCATTTCAACGGCTTTTGTGCCGTTATCTACGATTGTATAATCAATATGTAGATGATCTAAAATTAGTCCAAATAGATATTGATTGTCTTCAACATCTTCAGCGACCAGAACCTTACCTGAAATTGTGCCCTCTTTTGCCGTCACTGTATTTCTATAAAGATGTACAATTTCATCAAGTTGCTGTTGGTTTTCCACAACATCTACATCAAACAACACTTCATCGCGTTCAGCTTTAATATTAAGCGTAAATTCACTACCAATATTCACTTGGCTTGTTACGGAAATATCTCCACCCAAAAGGTTTGCTAAACTTCTAGAAATTACCAATCCTAATCCCGTACCACCGAACTGCCTAGAGATACTCACATCTGCTTGTACAAAAGGAGAAAATATCCGAGCTTGCTCATCTACTGTCATCCCTATGCCGGTATCTTTGACCTTAAAATCAAGCCGCCTTTCAATATTATCAAAGGCAACGGTCACGCTTACTTTTCCAGCAGCAGTGAACTTAATGGCATTACTAGTCAAATTAATCAGTATTTGTTTTAGTCTCGTTTCATCAGTCCAAATTTGCATTGGCAATGGAAATGCATAATCAAAGCAAAACTCTAGATCTTTTGCTGCCGCTTGTGGTGACAATATAGACTTTACATCCTCAATAATTTCAAAAAGCTCAACTTTCTTAAAGTCTATATCTAGTTTATTTGACTCAATCTTGGATAAATCCAAAATATCATTTATTAATGCTAATAGGTGACGACCACTTTTTAAAACTCTATTTAGGAGGTCTTTTTGGTGAATAGATTTAATTTCTGATGATAAAACTTGTTCTGTAAAACCAAGTATTGCTGTAAGTGGAGTTCTAATTTCATGGCTAATGTTCGCTACAAATGCACTTTTTAGTTCATTAGCTTGTTCTGATAATTCTTTTGCTTTTTCAAGCTCTTCAGTTCGTTCTTTAACTTTATACTCTAGCCTTAATCGGCTTTCTTTTTCGTTTTCTCTATATACTATTAACTGCCGAACCATGACATTAAAAGCAGCGAATAACTCACCGATTTCATCGCGCCTTGCGATGTCTAGTTTGATTTCTAGGTTGCCTTGAGCAACTTGCCTCTTGGCAGAAGCTAACTTTTCAATTGGCTCGATAATGACCCTATTAAAGTTAACGTATAATAAGATTGGTGAAAGCAGGATCGTCAATATTACCGTTAATATTGAGAACCAAGTGTAGGTTGTATCGGCAGCAAATATACTTCGCTGTGCTTGCCCATATAATAAGACATATCGCTCTTCGAGTACTCGGCCTACGTAATTCATTTTTCTATTGTCATTTATGACTTGTACTGAAGTGTACTGCTGTGCGCTCTGGTACAGTTTATCAAATAATTGTGATGGTAACTGATTACCTATATTACCTAGCGGGTGCGCAAATATGACTTGCCCTTCAGAGTTAGTAATAATGATTTGTTGGTCCGTAACGACCTCTAAGTTAGCCTCGTCTATATAATTTAGAATGTCTAGCCAATCTGGCTGTGTTATTAACTGAACAAAGCCTTTTGATTTTAACTGGGAATGGCCTCTGATATTATTATCAAACCAAGGAGATTGGTGGATCGAAAACGAGCTCGTTACATCGTCAACGGTAACTAAATGCCAATCTAAATAGCTTTGAAGTAATGATTTGGTTATTAACCCAGGAATTGCAGAGTCTTTCCATATAGTAACAAGCTCATTAAGTGAGTTATCAAATATTTTCACCCCGATGGCATCAGGATATTCTTTAAAAAAGATTTCGACCGTCGGTTCAATCGCATTCTTAAGCGCAGCCTTCTTATCAGTTGAAGCTAAAGCACTAGCCTCCCGAAAAACGTCATTGTCTAACAAAGACTGCAACTTATACTCAGTATACTCTAAATGCTTTTTTACTATATCAACACGATAGTTAACATCCGTTTGCAACTCTGAGAATTCAATTTGTGTTTGCGCACTTTCCGTATAACGAAGAGACAACCAACCTAAAACCAGAGTTGGTATTAGTATAAAAGGCAGTGTAAATAAAACTGCTTTTTGCTGGAGTCTCATCTTAATTCCTACTTAATTCGATTTATATAAAGTAGAAATCCACTTTTTCTCAGTTATAAATGCCCAATACCATGATTGCCACTTTTGACTCAAACCTTGTTCAATAACTTGTTCTAAAGATTTGCCTGCGGCTCTTTGAGTATGAACCTCTAGTTTTGTTGCAATCATCATCTCTAACAAAGCCTTCAAGCCTTCTTTATTGGTTAAGGCGCCATGGCCAGGAATAACAATAGCCTGCTCATCAATTTTAGACAGCAATGAACTGATGTTCTTAATATAGCCGCTAACGCTGCCGCCTCCATCAGTATCAACATAAGGAAAGAGCCCGTTAAATAAGAGATCTCCTAAATGCCACACATTTGCGTTCGCAAAATAGACCACGGAATCCCCGTCTGTATGGCCAGCAGCCAGATGAGATACATGCACATCTTCATTATTGAGATGCAATTTAATTCCGCCTTCATAGGTAATGACAGGTAAACCTTCCGATGACTTTTTAGCGAGCCTCTTTCGAACATTTTCGTGGGCTAACAAGCTTGCTGATTTAGAAAAGTAAACGTTGCTACCTGTGTGATCACCATGGTAGTGAGTATTAACTACGTAGGAAACCTTGGGGTTAAAATTGGCTGAATCAAAAACTTGAGCCTTTTGGTTAACGTCTTTATTAACCAATTTAAGACCTTTTATAGCCTCTTCTATTTTAGGTGCTAGAGGTTCAAATTGATCGTCGATCATTAAAGTGCCGTCTTTTCCAACTAAAATACCGCTATTGCCACCGGCTCCACTTAACATATAGACGTTACCGGCAACATAGGTGACCTCTATATTAACGTCACTAAATCGGTTAGCGAGTGCTGAACTTGAAACAAGTAGAAAAGCACATAATCCTAGGCTCAAATTTTTAATTTTCATAGTTAACCTTTAAAGAAACCTGTTTAAGAAACTACCTATATAAACGTTTTTAACAATGCTGAAACTGGCGCAGCCGATGGCTTTCCATGTTGCCAATCGCCGCCGTCAACACCTGAACCTGCAATATCTACATGTACATAAGGTAAAGGAGAATCGCTGAATATATCGTGCTTATCCAAACCAGATACAATCGCCAAAAATGCTAATGGGAATTGGTGGCCACGCGCTGTTGTCGCAGATGGTCCATTATTTGAAGAAAGTAAATCATCCGCCTTCGTACGTGGTCTAACAAAATCATAGTCTTCTCGACGAGATAAAGATACCTCACAAGGATCTGCAATTAAATCGCCTTGTTCAACCATCCTTAAACCGACACTCGCCTGCTTAGCAACACCATTTTCCACCAATGCTGTGTATGGCCCTAAAGTTCGAGCTGCATGTCCTGTTAAGGTAGCCACGGTAAATAAGGTAGGGTTTGTTTCATCTAACGCCTCTTCGCGCAATTTAGACAACAAGTCTGCCATGACTAAACGACCTTCTGCGTCGGTATTGCCAATTCTTACACGAACGCCAGAATGACCGGTAATAATTTCATCTGCAACAAACGCCTCTGCACCAATACTATTTCTAACCGCCGCTATTTCAGCGACAACTTTTACCCCTAATGGCTCAAGCTCAGACACTGCTTTCATAAATCCGGCAACAGCCGCGGCTCCACCTTTATCACGGCTCATTCCTGCCATATGACCGCCTACTTTCAAGTCGGCTCCACCTGTGTCGTAAACAATGCCTTTACCAACCAGCATTAACGTTTTATCAATTTTTCCTGGAGGGGTATATTCCAGACGAATTACTCTTGGCTGGTGACGCTCAACTTCAATTGAAGCTCGTGCAACAGACCATAACAATGGAAACTCAGTTTCTAATACTTTCATGTCATCGGTAACGGTAACGGCTACATTTGAATTGTTAAAAGTATCTACGCAGTATTCTGCGAATCGAGGAGGAGCCATTCTTTCTGGCTCTGTTCCACATAAGTCTCTAGCAACATAATGCCCATATGAAATTGCCGACGCTTCAGCGGCATTAAAGTTCGAGCCAACAACGCCCATCATATGCACAGGTTCTATAGACTCACCAAGCGCCTCTCTAGCTTCTAACGGCTGCCAGAATGCATGACTAAAACCTAAATATGAAACTGTCGTTGCATTTACAAAACGAGGATCATCATTGTTTAATACGACTAAAAGTGGTTTTACTGAGCCCATGCTCAACAATGTTTGAGCCGCTAACTTTGCCGCGTCATGATATCTGCGAACATCATCAAAATATCGATTTAATTTACCAGTAGGTGCTAATACAACTCTCTTCTGTGCAATGTTTTCAGATACAAATGAGACTAGAGAATGGTTTATACGTTTGTCTATTTCTGCAGCTTTAGCTATTTCATCAGTCAACGCTTGTGGCAATACATTGGCCTGCTGATTATCAGGTCCAGATGTAAAAGATTCACCTATGATTATTAGAGAGTCCCAGTTATGGTCTTTTAAGGCTGTATCAATATTAGCGATATGTATTGGCGTAGGATGAGGCATGTTAAATCTCTCTGCTATGTTGAATTCTATATATAAATTATACGGTTAATTAGATAATACGGATTCCCTGTTAAAATCCCAAGTCTAATTGATTTTTTTCTGGCTCTTGATCTGACAATCCAATATGGACGCCCAATAAACGTACTGATTTACCATGACCTCTTACAAGGGCTTCCTCTAATAGTTCTTGAAGTATCCGCTCATCGATGCGGTCACATTTAATTTCTTTTGTTGTGAGCTGGAAGTCTTTAAATTTTACCTTTACGCCCAATTTATTTATTCTGCGCTCTTTAATATTGTTAGTACAGCGCCTAGTTAACTCAGGTAACAATTTAGACGATAACACATCATATAAGGCTGTAGTTTCTTGTATGTCTTGATCAAAGGTTCGTTCTACCCCGATTGATTTTCTTACCCGAGTCACTTCAACCTCTCTATTATCAATGCCATGGCAACGGTTCCATAGTGCATGTCCATATTTACCAAAATGTTGCGCTAAAAAAGCTTCATTCGAAGTTTTAATATCCGCTCCAGTCTCAAGTCCAAGTTCCGTTAGTTTTGCTGATGTAACTTTGCCCACACCGGGTATTTTTCTTAAAGGCATGTGATCAATAAAGTTGCCTATTTCATTAGGTGTGATGGTAAATTGGCCATTAGGCTTATTTTGATCCGAAGCTATTTTTGCTAAGAACTTAATCGGTGCTATGCCAGCAGACGCCGTTAAACCCGTCGCATCATAAATTTCCTGGCGGATTTGCTGTGCGATTAAAGTCGCTGAGCCTTTATACAAAGCGCAATCAGTTACATCAAGATAGGCTTCATCTAAAGACAAAGGTTCTATTTTATCTGTAAACCTATTGAATACACTTCGAATTATTATGCTAGTTTTTTTGTAAACTTCCATTCGTCCTGGCACAACAATTAAGTCAGGGCACTTCTTTAAGGCCATTGAGGTTGGCATCGCAGAACTTACACCATACTGTCTGGCGATATAATTACAGGTCGATAACACACCACGGCGATCAGAGCGACCTCCTACGGCAACAGGCTTACCTTCTAAGTTGGGGTTATCACGAATTTCAACAGATACATAAAATGCATCCATATCGACATGTATTATCTTTTTCTGTGACATTTACTGGTTCAGGACCTAAACGAGACTACCAGAATAAACTGTATATCCATACAGTGACAATATCAAGTGCAGACACAAAAAAAAGGGCATAAGCCCTTTTCTAATAAATTCTAATCTGTACTCAAACAGGCTAGAGAATTTGATCTTCTTTCCAACGCTCTTCTTTTTTTAAACGCTCTGTTTTACGGTCACATGGGTTGTCGCAGTTGCAGGCTTTTTCTATGCCTAAAACTCCTAAACCACCGCAACTACCAGCCAAGGTCTTCTTCTGTAAGATATAACCAATAGCCATCGCAGCAAAGACGATTAATAATAAGCCCAATGTTAATAAAAATACTTGCATAACTTTAACCTATTCTAACGTTAAGATTCAGGGAATAAAGATTCGAACTTAGTAGACTTAATTGCTTTAAAACCTTGGTCAGTCTTAATAATTAAATATGCCGCTAAGTTATTTTTTTCTGAATATTCCATCGCAGATGTTGGTCCCATAACATTTAGCATAGTAGCCAACGCATCAGCCGTCATAGCAGACTTATGCAAAACGGTCACTGATACTAATTTATGTGAAATTGGACTGCCAGTCTTCGGATCAATTGTATGAGAATATCTTATACCATCTTCTTCAAAGTAGTTGCGATAATCTCCCGACGTAGCCAAAGCTAAATTAACAGGTTCAATAAGAAGTTGCACTTCTCGACGATCAACTATAGGTTTTTCAATCGCAACTGCCCATTTTTTACCGTTAGGCTTTTGGCCCGCTAGTCGCATCTCACCGCCAATTTCTACTAAATAGTCAGTGATGCCTAAACCTTCAAGCAAGTTTGCTATTTGATCAACACCATAACCTTTAGCAATTGATGAAAAGTCCGTATAGAGGTTACCATGTTGTTTGGTAACTCTATTCCCTTCAATTGTTAGTAAGTCCATACCAACCCATTGACGAACCTCTTGGATAGCTTCTGATGTCGGTTGCTTGACCACTTTGCCATCAGGACCAAAACCCCAAAGGTTTACTAAAGGTCCTACTGTTACATCAAAGGCGCCGTTACTATTCTCAAATAAACGCTTGGACTCACTGAGTACAAACAAATTATCTGCAGACAATACCATCGGTTGATTTGCAGGCGCTTTATTTAACTGGCTTAGCTCTGAGTTTTCTATGTAGGTCGACATTAAACTATTTACGCGAATCAATTCATCATTAACCATTTCATAAAGATTGTGCGAGGCTAACAATTCTTGTGTCGGAAAAAATTTAACATTAAACGTAGTGCCCATTGTTTTACCTTGCAATAAAACAGGTTGAGGCTCATCTAAGTTTTGCTTTGGGAAAAAAAGCAAAAAGGCCAGCCCGAAAAGGGCCAGCCAAGTTAATACGACTTGTTTACGAGTCACTTTTACTAACCACCAAAGTCATCAAGTAAAATATTTTCGTCTTCAACGCCTAAGTCTTTAAGCAAGTTGATTACCGCAGCATTCATCACTGGAGGACCACACATGTAGAACTCACAATCTTCTGGAGCTTCATGATCTTTTAAGTAGTTTTCAAATAAAACATTATGAATGAATCCTGTATAACCTTCCCAATCATCTTCAGGTTGAGGGTCAGACAAAGCACAATGCCATTCAAAGTTTTCATTTTCTGCTGCTAACTCATCAAAATCTTCAACATAGAACATTTCACGTTTTGAACGAGCACCATACCAGAAGCTGATTTTACGTTTAGAATTTAATCGACGTAATTGATCAAATATGTGTGAACGCATTGGAGCCATACCAGCACCACCACCTACGAACACCATTTCTGCTTCAGTATCTTTTGCGAAGAACTCACCAAATGGACCAGAAATTGTCACTTTATCACCGGCTTTAAGGCTCCAAATGTATGAAGACATTTTACCAGCTGGCAACGACAAATTGTTTGGTGGAGGAGATGCTACACGAACGTTAAGCATGATAATGCCTTCTTCATCCGGATAGTTCGCCATTGAATATGCTCTGATTGTTTCGTCTTCAACTTTAGACTCAATGCTAAAGAAGTTAAAA
>CAWUUQ010000245.1:0-6104 GCA_963925625.1 uncultured Psychrosphaera sp. | reverse complement strand
ACTGCCCAAACCGCTCTTGGTTGCCACGTTTCAATATTTAGCTCGCCATCCATTGCAAACCAAGCAACTAGATACACCGGCAATGAAACCAACAACGAACCGACCGTCGTAGATAGGGGGTGAATTTTAATTTTTACGCCTTTTACAAGCACACTACTTAAGCTGAATAAGATGACACCGATAAAAATAAAGGTAAAACCCAGTTCTGCTTTATTATTTATAATCATGTTCTCACTGCAAACGACCGCAAGACCAAGAATTGCTAATACTAGAGAGATCTTTTTAGTTTTAGTGAACTTTTTTTCACTTAACCATTTTTGAGCCATAACACCTGACAGAATAGGAGTCATGCCAAAACTTAGTGCCATTAATCCTGACGATAAATGTTGCGCCGCAAAATAACAAAACAACATTCCAACCGATAAACTGATGCTTGAATAACCGTAGAGTTTAAAGGCTTGTTTCGTGAGATTAAGTTCAACCTTCATAAGTCGCATTAACACTAAACCAAATAGGGTAGCAATGCTCATGCGCATAAGTAACGATAACGTTGGTGAGATAGATTCACTACTCCAAACGATACCTAAAGGAGTAGTAGACCAAACTAAAACCACAACAAGAAAAGCGATAGACACCGGCATTTATAGATCTCAATTTGTTAGAGCGGTTAAAAAACAGCGAGAGTATATACTTAATAAAATTATGATCTAACAATTTTTAGATCAGTATAACTTTGTTGTGCACTCTAGCTGCTAAAGATGTTAAATTTAAGGCACTTAATCAAAGAGATTTAAAATGAAAAAAACGCTTATACTATTTTTTGTGGGAAGTTTAATTGCCATCATTATTGCTTTATTTACATTAACGTCTTCAATTTCCCGCTGGGCCGTCGCATATCTATTTGAAGAACAAAAGTTATCTCTTAGTGAGTCAACAAGAGTCGACTACGACCCCTTTATAAATGAGCTAACATTATCTGATTTTCAGGTACTGCATGACAACAACAAAGTATTGGCAAAATTTGATCACCTACTCGTTAATTTAGAAATTCTGCCGTTATTTGATAAAAAATTAATAGTGAACAACATGCTATTTAGCGGTTTAGATTTGGCCGTTTCTCTCAACGGAGATAAAACCTATCTCAATGGCTGGGACCTAAATAATATCACCGCACAAAACACTAAAGGTAAGCCTCAAAGCAATATCAACGATACTGCGGCAGCAGTTATAAGTGATCAACAAATTGAGAATACAGACGTCACTGAATCCCAAGTAAAGGAATCGTCACTAAACTCCATTACTATTAACAACATCGCTTTTAAAGACATAAGAATTGCAGCCAATATTGTCGACGAAAATAATGTGCAAGCGCATGAAATTGTTATTTCTGAATTAAACATAAAACCTTTGCAACTAGATCTCACTGCGGCATCCAAACCGTTAGTGATAAATGCGTCTATAAATACGTTACTTAAGTATCAGCTAGTAGATGAAGCAAAAGGAATGAAACTGGCTACTGGACTTAAATTTAGCGCGCACCCAGTAATAAACTTTTCAGAGAGTGAACCGCAGCATCTAAATTTAACGAGCGATTCCATCGTGGTTTCCCTTTCCGATTTAACATTCTCAGATAAAAACCAAGATGTGGACATTACATTAGCGACATTAAACAATATCTTAAAAAATGTTTCATTAACAAAGTCAGAATCTATAACTGGTTCTATGATGTTGAACACTAAACTGATTCAGTTGGTAACTAATTCTATAAAAACCGAGAATAGCTTACTTAAACTTGGTGAGTTATCAACGTCTGAAAACAACATCAACTTTTCGTATTCCCCTGATAATCTTGTTAAAAATACTGCCCTAACCTACAACGTAGACATGCCTTTGCTTGAGTTAACAGACTTAATCTCCATGCAAGACAAAACAGATGTTCAGCCTACGTTGCTAAATTTATCTACTTTAGCTGTTCATAAAGCGGCTTTAAAAAACACCGGTATCAGTATTGATAGAATATTAATTGGCGAAACTAATGCAAACTTAGTGCTTGGAAAGAACAAACAATTAGAAAACCTATATATGCCGCAGTCAATTCAGGTAAACGAAACGGGCACGTCAGAGGCAATAGCAACTAACGCTACAGTAAATGAAGCGGTAGTAAATGAAGCGGTTGTAAATAAAGAAGCGGTAGATGTAGCTAGCGTAAACAGTGACAGTTCTATTCCAAAAGAGTCAAACAAAGCTGCTAATTTAAGAAAAACAACTGAACGTCAAGCGGCAAAAGATGCAATTAAGGCTGAAAATAAATCTCGTTTACAAATTGCAAAAAAACTACCTGCGAGTCTACCCGTTGTTAGTCAGTCTGAAGATGACAAAATAGCCATGACGATTAAGTTAAATGAGTTGGTGAATATAGGTCCAGTAACGGTCAACACATTGGATAAAAGTGTTGAGCCTAATTATCAATCGACCTTGTTGTTTAACAAACTTCGAGTTGCAGACATTGATAATACTAATCCTATGTTAGTTGCTATGTTTGAGTTAGACGCCACAAATAACACTTATGCAAAAATACAATTTAAAGATCAAAGCCAACTTTTTATAGATAAACCACAACACGACATTACCGTGACGTTAGACGAAATTGACCTGTCTTCTGTGTCGCCATATTTAAGCAGTGCATTAGGTTACCATATTAATAGTGGCCAATTAGACAGTAAAATCAAGGCCAAAATTGACGGCAATAAATTAGACGGAAAAGCAAATTTACTGATGCGATCTGTCGACTTAACGGCCATTTCCAATCAAGGTGAAGAGTCTTCGTTTAGTGGTGGCGCCATCTCATTTAATTATGCATTAAGTATGTTAAAGGATGGTGATGGAAATGTTGATTTAACAGTACCTTTTGATGGAGATTTAAATAACCCTTCCGTTGGTTTTAGTGGGTTTTTGTCGTTAATTGTGCAACGAGCAACAATGTCTGCAGCAAAAGACTACCTTATAAATACATTTGTCCCATACGCAAATGTCGTTAGTTTTGCGATGGCCGCGGGAAAACACGTATTAAAAATGAGATTTACCGACTTAATATTTGAAACTAATCAAGAAGAATTAGGGGAATTACAAGCTCAGCGTTTATCAGAATTAGCGTTAGTTCTAAACAAACACAATACCGTAAGTATTAAAATATGCCCTGTAAGTTCAGTTGCAGAACTTAAATTGGATCCTGAGAACATCAGCAAATTGACGGCAAAAAACATTTCTGAACAGCAAGTCAGCAAGTTATTAAAAATTGCACAAAACAAAGCGGAACTTGTAAAAAACCAACTTGTAAATAACGGAAAAGTAGCATCAAAAAGGTTACTTGCTTGTAGCGCCACCATCGATTATTCAGACAGCGGAAAATCTAGAGTCGGTTTTTCTCAACTCTAAATAGACCATTATATTTAATAATAAAAAAGGGTTACTAATGTAACCCTATCTCAATATCACTTATGACATAATTACCGCTAAACGTTGGGTCCGGTTGACCCTGCGTTTCAATAGCAAAAAACGCTTTGTCTTGTTCTGGTAAGCCGTGATATCCACCAATAATTTGGTACAGCCAAACCTCAGGATCAAAGTCTAGTTGATGACGTTGGTAATAATCTAGCGCCGTCACATTCTTTCCATTTTCAATCACTTCGCAGAAAAACGCTTCTACAGCCACTTTTAGTTTGTTTTCTGCAAGCTCTATTGCCGCCGTGTCTTGCATCGTTAACGGCGAAGAATTGCTGCTTGAACGTGTTGTCGATTGGCTTCTGTTAATATTATGCATTTTACCAACAATGTTTAACCACTCTTGTTCCTGTGAAACATCGTTAACATCTATATTGGCAGGCTTAATAAGTGAATCTGCAACATTAAATAACGTTGGCACTTTACTTAGACGGCTATAGTCTGTGGGCTTAAAGTCTGGACGTTGTTCAAGGTGCAAAACAAAACCTTTTAATAAACGTGTACGCCCTTTAAATTCTCTAAATCGACCCAACAAGTCAATGAGTTTGCTCTGCGCTAAGCTTAGCTCCTGAATACAATGAGCAAAACTACTTTGTAAGGTAACAACTAATAAATGCCTTAGCTCTCGATGAGAACCAGATAACTGCGTGAGTTGGTCAAATTTAAATAATTCTAATTGATTAAGCAATTCAGAAACTTGACTTTGTGCAAGCTCGTTTTCACGTATTTTTGCGTCTACGGTAGACACATAGCCAAACTCATTACTGATCCGTGACCAAATCAATCGCACATTGGTAGCTAACATATCAGTTAAGCTATAAACACGCTCTGTAACTTCCGACAATTGAGCTTCAGCCTCATGAAAACGCCCCTGATTTAATGCAGCCTTATAATGCTCTGAAAGTGTTTTTAAAGTTGCTAAACTTGAACCTATATTCGCATCAATTTGGCGCGTATTTTCATCTTGAAGACTTTCTTCTAGAAGTGTCCTTAATGCTGGACGTAACCTTAAGTTCCTTTCATTTTCTGGTCGCCATAATATTTTTAAATCGAGTAAATTGGCGATCACTTTAGGGGAATGATCCGTTTCATTAATGCTGCCGGAAAAATACGCTTGCATCACTAACTCTGAATGGTTACTCAGTGCATTTAATAACGCCGTTCCTGCTTTTTTCAAATTGTTATTCATTCGACTGCTCCGCTATAGCAAGTTTGTTTGTGCCATTGCGTCTTCGGCTTTTTTAGCCAACGAAAGTTGCTCAGTTTCATCAATAAACTTTAAAACATCAAACAAGTAATCAATTTTTCCAGTCACTGTATAAATCTGTTTATCTTGATTGGGCTTTATTAAATACCCCAGCTCAACTAAACGTTTAAATATTAACTTTAATTGGGCATCTAGTTCAGCCGCCTTTGAACCAAACATCGCATAACGAGAAATTTTATTCAGTTGTTCCGCATAGGCTGGCGTGTCTTCAATAACCGTTTGTAATTCGTTTAGTCTAATATTCATACCTTGAGATAGGCTTAAGTCTTTGTTTAATGACTCTTGTACTAACAATAGCCATTCTATTAAAGGTAATAAGTGATTAGAAACATCTTCAAATTGTTTTGATAATGCCGCTCGTTCGCCCTCTCCTATTCCTTCATAAGCAGCAAAATAAACTTGATCATCTGCCGCTGAGGTAAGCTTACGATTCAAAATGGCTAAATGTGATTCTACCTGTTCTCTGTTGGCTGAAGACTGCAAAAAACGATAGCTATCTTCATCTGTAACTTGGCAGATGAACTGACCGGCTAGAAGTGCTTCTAGCACTTGTCCTAATTGACTTATCATGCTGAAAGCTCCTCTTTACGTTTTTTGTTTAATCGTTCAGATATAGGATTCACCTTAGGCTCGACTACCTGTAATTGACGTTTTTGTTTGTCGATAAGATAGCGATTTTTGAACAGACTCAATACCTCAGACTCTGGATTAGGAAATGCACCAACAACATGGATCTGATTATTGCTACATGCATCAAATATCTTTTTAATGTTTGATTGGTGTAATGTTCCAAGTTCATCAATTGGCCAATGAATTATCGTCGCACTGTCGCCTCTTAACAAACGAGTAAAGGCTAATAAAAACTTACACAAAATAAGATAAGCCATACCATGACTTGAAGACTCGTTTAACTGTCGGTCGGTCCTTATTATTAAGTCTCTGCCACTTTCTTTTATGTGCAGTTCGATATCAAGCAGTTTACTGATCCCGCCTGATAATACTGCTTTACCTAATATTTCAATAACACGACGCATGCTGTAAGCATATTCATCACTTGGCAATTCATGTGCGCCAGCTTTGATCCAAGCCGCATATAACTTATTAAATTTTTGGAGATCGGGCCAGAATTCTAATTCATCAATTTTAGAACGAATTTTAACGGCGGAATCAGACACACCATCTAAAAACAACTCTTCATCAACTTCTTTGCTAATACGTTCGCTTTGCAAGCCTATATGCTGTTCAATGTCGCGAAGAATTTTGTAATATTCTGATAGAGCTAACCCAAATATGCGTCCTTGTTCTCTAATACTATTTAGTTTTTGTGGAATTAAAC
>CAWUUQ010000244.1:0-5434 GCA_963925625.1 uncultured Psychrosphaera sp. | reverse complement strand
ACAACTTGTTAAAACTTTAGTTAACTTTTGAATCTGGACTAGATTGGAAACAAAAAGGCTCTGTTATTCGTAATTGAATAACAGAGCCTTTATTTTTATAAGCCTGCGTCAGCGCGCAAAGCTTCAACTTTATCTGTACGTTCCCAAGGGAACTCTTCACGGCCAAAGTGACCATATGCAGCAGTTGCTTTATAGATTGGACGTTCAAGGTCTAACATTTGAATTAAACCATATGGACGAAGGTCAAAGTGACGACGTACTAATTCAATCATCTTGTCTTCTTCTAATTTGCCAGTTCCAAAAGTTTCAACGCTAATAGACGTAGGCTCTGCAACACCAATTGCGTAAGAAACCTGAAGTTCAGCTTTATCAGCTAAACCTGCAGCAACTAAGTTTTTCGCTACATAACGAGCTGCGTATGCTGCCGAACGGTCAACTTTTGATGGATCTTTACCAGAGAATGCACCACCACCATGACGAGCCATGCCGCCATAAGTATCAACAATGATTTTACGACCCGTAAGACCACAATCGCCCATAGGACCACCAATTACAAAACGACCTGTTGGGTTAATGAAGTACTTTGTATTTGCATTTAACCATTCAGCAGGAAGAGTCGGTTTAATGATTGTTTCCATTACCGCTTCAATCAAGTCATTTTGGCTAATTGTGTCACAATGTTGAGTTGATAAAACAACCGCATCGATACCAACCGGCTTGCCGTTCTCATAAGCAAAAGTAACCTGAGATTTTGCATCTGGACGTAACCACGGTAACGTACCATCTTTACGTACTTGCGCTTGACGCTTAACTAAACGGTGAGAATATTCAATTGGAGCAGGCATTAAAACTTCAGTTTCATTACATGCATAACCAAACATTAAACCTTGGTCGCCGGCGCCTTGTTCACTTGGGTCTTTACGGTCAACACCTTGGTTAATGTCAGGAGACTGTTTACCAATCGTATTAAGAATTGCACATGAATCAGCATCAAAACCCATATCTGAGTGTGTGTAACCAATTTCACGTACCGTGGCACGAGTTAATTCTTCGATATCAACCCAAGCTGATGTGGTAATTTCACCACCAACCATAACCATACCGGTTTTTACATAAGTCTCACACGCAACACGAGCTTTAGGATCTTGCTCTAAAATTGCGTCTAATACAGCGTCTGAAATTTGGTCTGCGATTTTATCTGGGTGTCCTTCAGATACTGACTCTGAAGTGAATAAGTGTTTAGCCATTAAGAATGTCTCGTTGATTACAAAATATGCGCTAATTTTAGCTAAATTAATTACGTTTGCCTAATACTTTTTTACGCCTAGACGTCTAAATGTTCGAAAGGTCAGTTTTAAGTAACAATCTGTTACAAGTTTGAAGTTAGAAAACATCGCTTATTTTGGTATAAAACACATTCAAAATTCATTTAAAACAATGTTCATAAGTATATACAGCAGTATATATGCAGAAATTTCAGGGAGCTTCATCGCATGACGATGTTCACGACAAGTAAAAAAACGAAATTCACTAAAACTATTTTGGCCTCTGCCGTAGTGTTTGCATTGGCAGGATGCTCAGCAACACAATCAACTCAATCAGCACCTGAAGTTGAAGCCACTCAAGCAACGATGGACTTTGTCCGCAACGTTGAAGGTATAAACGAATATACTCTATCAAATGGTATGAAAGTATTAATGTACCCTGATGCAGCACAACCAAAGACACTTGTGAACATTACATATCGTGTAGGTTCAGTACATGAAAAATATGGCGAAACAGGTATGGCTCATTTGCTTGAACATATGTTGTTTAAAGGTTCAGAAAAGTATAAAGCCATCGATACTGAATTTAACAAACGTGGCATGCGTGTAAATGCAACCACATGGTTAGACCGTACTAACTATTTTGAATTGTTTGAATATGACGAAGCAAACCTTGAGTGGGCTTTAGGAATGGAAGCGGACCGTATGGTTAACTCTACGTTCACTAAAGAACAACTTGAGTCTGAAATGACGGTAGTACGAAACGAAATGGAACGTGGTGAAAATAGCCCATTCCGTATGCTTTCATCACGTTTAGCATCAACTGCCTTTTTATGGCATAACTATGCAAATTCAACAATTGGCGCACGCTCAGACGTTGAAAACTTCCCATTTGAAACGTTACGTGAATTCTATAAACGTCATTACCGTCCAGATAATGCGGTTTTAACAGTTGCTGGTCGTTTTGATAAAGATAAAACAATTGCTTTAATTGAGAAAACATTTGGCAAGCTTCAAAAACCAGCTACGCCGATTGAGCAACTGTATACCGTTGAACCTACTCAAGATGGTGAACGTGAAGTAAACCTTCGTCGTACCGGCGATGTACCAATGATTGCTGCTGTTTATCACGTACCTTCAGCATTACATGAAGATACTCCAGCTATCCAAGTATTAGCACAAATCTTATCGGACAACGCTCGTGGTCGTATGCAGAAAAAGATGGTTGAACCAGGGTTATCAACTGGCGCCTATGCATATTCATACTTATTAAAAGACCCTTCAACATTTACTGTTATGGCGCAAGGTTCAAAAGGCAAAGACACTGCTGAAATGGAATCTAAGCTAATTTCAATGGTTGAAGACATTAGGACTGACACCGTCTCTGCTTCTGAAGTTGCAGTGGCAAAAGCGTCTATTTTAAAAGAAACAGAAGAAGCGTTAAGAAACGTAACATCAGTAGGCATGGAGTTATCTGAATATATCGCCATGGGTGATTACCGTTACATATTCTATTTCCGTGACCTTGTCGAAAAAGTAACAGCAGAAGATGTACAACGTGTTGCTGAAAAGTACTTTGTAGAAAGTAACCGCACGCTAGGGCGCTTTATCCCAACCAAAGAGCCTGTGCGTGCGGATATTTCTGAAGCAAAAGATATTTCAGAATTATTAGCCGATTACAAAGGTCGTAAAGCCGTAGAAAATGGTGAAATTTACGATAACAATGTAGAAAATATTTTAGCGCGTTTGCAAGAGTTTGAGTGGGAATCAGGTACAGAAGTTAGTATCTATCCGAAAAAACTAAGAGCGGGTGAAGTTAACATTGCGATGAGTTTCCCTGTGGGTAACGCTAAATCTCTTAAAGGTTTTGAAGCAGATTTCCAGATGATGGGCGGCTTGATGTTAAGTGGTTCTAAGAGCTTTAGCAAAGAAGACATTGCTTCAAAACTTGACGCATTAAAAGCATCAGTAAATATCTCTACTCGTACATTAGGTGAAGTGAACGTATCGGTTAAAGCGGTTAAAGAAAACCTAGATGCAACACTCGAGTTTGTTCAAGAGTTATTAAGCACACCTACATTTAAAGCATCAGAAGTTGATATTGATCGTAAAGCGATGATCACAGGTTTAGAAATGAACAGAAGTGAACCGCGTTCTGTTGCTGGCAATGCAATGACAGAAGCGTTTGATGACTATCCAAAAGGTCATCCATCAGCGTTCCGTAAAGTAGACGAACAAATTGCTGACTTAAAAAAAGTTACATCTGAGCGTTTGAATAAACTGTATTCTTCACACTTCAATGTAGCCAATGGTTATATTGCGGTTGTGGGCGATGTTGAACCGGCCTCAATGTCTGCTGGCTTAGAGAAACGTTTAGGTGGTTTACAGGGTGACGTTCAATACGCAAAAATTGAAGATAAAACAAAAGAAGTATCAGGCTTAGAAAAGTGGATTGAAACTCCAGACAAAGCCAATGCTCAGCTTTATATTGCGCATGTTGTAGACGTTAACCCTAAAGCTGATGACTACCATGCGACATATATCGCAAACCAAATCTTTGGTGGCAGCGGTTTTGCTTCACGTTTAATGCAACGTATTCGTGTTAAAGAAGGTTACAGTTACGGAACTGGATCTGGTATCCAGATGAAGTATGACGAAGACGAAGGTTTCTTCTATATGTCAGCGATAGCAGCTCCTGAAAACATGAAAAAAGTAGTTGGTGCATATAAAGAAGAAGTTCAAAAAGTACTAGACGAAGGTTTTACTCAGAAAGAAGTAACAGACGCTATTAATGGTGCACTGAAATCTCTTCGAGTGACTTGGTCAAACGAAAGTTATATTGCACGTATGCTAAATGGAAACAAAGAGCTGAACCGCGATATTCGTTGGTTCCAAGAGTACCAAGACAAATTACCGAAAGTAACGTTAGAACAAGTTAACGCGGCATTTGCAAAACACATCGCAAGAAAAGACATTAACGTTTTTGCTGCGGGTGATTGGGCAAAATTAGAAAAGTAAGTAAAGAGTTTAAAGTAAACAAATAGTCTCCCAACTATTTTATAAGTCCAAAAGCGCGGTAGTTTCTACTGCGCTTTTTTTTATCTGTGATTTAGGTAAGATAAGTTTAAGTGGGCTCTAATAAAGCTGAAATGAGACTTCAATTTGAATTGAATGTGAGTTTAAAAACAAGGATTTAACAATGAAACTTTTGCGAATGAATTTAGCAATCACGCTCCTGCTAAGTATGGTAGGTGGAGTTGCAACAACGGCAACAGCGGGATCAGCATCAATAACTACAACCGCTTCGCCTGAAATTAGCACATTTAGTGCCGAAGATATTTTTGAGCTTGAATACGCGGCAGACCCACAAGTTTCCCCTGACGGAAAGTGGGTCATATATACACGTCGTAGCAACGATATAATGAAAGATGGCTCACGTTCAAATCTTTGGATGGCAAGCACCAAAGGCGACTTTCATCGTCCTTTGTTTTCAAGCAAAAATAATTACTACAATGCAGTTTGGTCGCCGTCAGGTGATCGTATTGCCTACCTTTCTAACGCAGAAGGCAAGACTCAATTATTCGTTCGTTGGATGGATACGGGCCAAACCGCATTGCTAACCAATTTACAAAAGGGCATCAGTAATATTTCATGGTCACCCACTGGCCAGCAGCTTGTATTTACAATGTCTGTTGATGACACAACTAAACCTATTTCAGTGAAAATGCCTAAAAAGCCGAAAGGTGCTAAGTGGTCAAAACCGGTCGAGTATGTTTATAAGGCACGATATCAGGCAGACGGACGCGGTATTATTGAACCAAGTTTTTCACACTTATTTGTTATACCAGCAGAAGGTGGCACGCCAAGACAATTAACATCGGGCAACTACAATCATGGTGGGCAAGTTAGTTGGTCAAAAGATGGTGAACGACTGTACTTTGCAGCCTATAGAAATGACAATTGGGAATATGAAACAAGAGAGTCAGACATCTATTCCGTTATCGTTAATGGCGAGAATGCGGGCGAACTAACACAAATTACTAATGATCCTGGTGCCGAATATTCTCCAAAAATATCTCCGAACGGCAAGCAACTTGCGTTTATTCAAGCAGACGATAAAAAGTTAGCATATCGAAATCGTTATTTAGTCGCAGTTTCTCTTAATAAAG
>CAWUUQ010000243.1:0-5002 GCA_963925625.1 uncultured Psychrosphaera sp. | reverse complement strand
AGCCCGATTATATAAGCGACTTCCTAAAAAGCATATTAAGGCTTATCAAGAAGCACTTAAAGAGAGACAAACAAGTCATGACTTTCCATTATTTGAGTTTTACTATCGCTGTCGGTTAGTACAAGACTTTGTCAGTGGCATGACGGATCAGTTTGCACTTGAAGAAGCAAACAATCTCTCGGCGATTTAAACATTTACAAAGATAACAAAATATTTTCAGCAAAATTTCTAAAATCCCCAGTTATGGATTCAAAATATAGTCGGCTTGCAGTACACTGCAGGCCATCATTTTAATATCAAAAAAGCATGAGTCATGACAGATATCAATCAAGCGTTTGCAGAGTTAAAACGTGGAGCAGATGAAATTCTGCCAGAACAAGATTTACTCGATAAATTAAAAACGGGTAAAAAGCTAAAGATCAAAGCGGGATTTGATCCAACAGCACCTGATCTTCATTTAGGTCATACCGTGTTAATTAATAAACTGAAAACCTTCCAAGACTTAGGTCATGAAGTGATCTTTTTGATTGGTGACTTTACTGGTCTTATTGGCGATCCAACTGGTAAAAGTGCGACACGCAAGCCATTAACCAAAGAAGATGTACTGCAGAATGCTGAGACTTATAAAGAGCAAGTATTCAAGATATTAGATCCAGCTAAAACGACCATTGCGTTTAACTCAACGTGGTTTGATAAATTTGGCGCTGCAGACATGATTAAGCTTGCTGCCCGTCAAACAGTTGCCCGTATGTTAGAACGTGATGACTTTAAAAAACGTTATGCTGGTGGCCAGTCAATTGCTATTCATGAGTTTTTGTATCCGTTAGTTCAAGGCTGGGACTCGGTTGCTCTAGAAGCCGATGTGGAACTAGGCGGAACCGACCAAAGATTTAACTTATTGATGGGACGTGAACTTCAAAAAGAAGAAGGTCAGACGCCACAAACGGTACTAATGATGCCATTATTAGAAGGCCTAGATGGCGTTCCAAAAATGTCTAAATCATTAAATAACTATATTGGCATTACCGATGCGCCAAACGACATGTTTGGTAAAGTCATGTCAATTAGTGATGAATTAATGTGGCGTTATTATGAGCTATTAAGCTTCCGTCCATTGGCGGAAATAGCAGACTTAAAAGCACAAGTTGAAGCTGGTTTAAACCCACGCGATACAAAAATATTGTTGGCTAAAGAGTTAATTGCTCGTTTTCATACAGAAGACGATGCTGAACAAGCACATGCTGATTTTATTAAACGTTTCCAAAAAAATGCATTGCCAGATGACATTCCGGAAGTGGCCGTTGCTGCAACGGAAGCAATGGGCATTGCAAATGTTCTTAAAGAAGCCGGTTTAGTGGCGAATACTTCTGAAGCGATGCGAATGATCAAACAGGGTGCGGTTAAACTAGATGGTAAAGAAAAAATTACCGACAGCAAGATGATGGTTGAACCGGGTTCATCACAAATTTTCCAAGTGGGTAAACGTAAATTTGCGAAAATTACACTAGGCTAAAAGGTTTACCTCTAGTTTAAATCACAAAGGCCAGTCTTAGACTGGCTTTTTTGTTATTTGACCGGGCAATTTTTCACAAACATTTAAATCAGTGATAGGGTAAGCGCCAAATAATAAAGACATAGTTTGGTTAAATAAATGGTTCAAAGGGGAACGGTGACGCATGTTAAATAAAAAACTAACAATGCCATTAACAGTGCTTATCACAACGGTATTAGTTATATCAGGTTGTGCGAGTACGACAGGCACTAAAAATAATGAAAATGCAAAATCGTTAACACTTGAGCGAATATATAAAGATCGTGAATTTAAAAGCGAGCGTGCTACTTACTTTAAATGGTTAAAGGATGGTTCAGGTTATACGGTTTTAGAAGAACGAAAAATTGAATCAACGAACGAAAAGTTAGCTGATGAAGCGGCGAGCGACATTGACGCTCTAGAGGATAAAGATGCAGATGCCACTGATGGCATTTCGGGAAATGATATTGTTTTTTATAACCCTGACAGTACCGGCCGTAAAGTACTCGTTTCCTTTGAAAGCTTAATACCAGATGGCAGTGAAGAGCCATTAAGCATTGAAAGTTATAATTGGTCACAAGATGGTAAATGGTTAATGGTCTTTACCAATGGTCAAAAAGTCTGGCGCTCAAAAAGTCGTGGAGACTTCTGGATATTAAATCTAGCGACGGATGAACTAAGACAACTGGGCGGAAAAGATCCGCTTGAAACAAGTTTAATGTTTGCAAAGTTCTCCCCAGATAGCTCAAAAGTAGCCTACGTTCAGAATAACAATATCTACATGCAGGCTGTTGATAGTAATAAGGTCATTCAACTAACAACCGATGGTAATGACACTATCGTTAATGGCAATTTTGATTGGGTTTATGAAGAAGAGTTTTCCATAAGAGATGGCTTCCGCTGGAGCCCAGATAACAAAAGTATTGCATATTGGCAGTTAGATACGTCTGGCGTTAAAAACTTTACAATGATCAATAACACCGATGAATTGTACCCAACATTAACTACTTTTCCTTATCCAAAAGCAGGTGAACAAAACTCGGCAGTTAAAGTCGGCGTGGTAAGCCTAGCAGACAAAAATACGCGTTGGGCTGACTTAAAAGGTGATAATCGCGATCGTTATATCCCACGAATTTCTTGGGCTGGCAACGGGGATACATTACTAATTCAAGATGTTAATCGTCCACAAAATACTAACAAACTGTGGGTGTTTAATAGGAAAAACAGTGCACTAACCAATATCTATACCGATCAAGACGAAGCCTTTTTAGAATGGTTTTACGATGCGAAGTTTATTAACGATGGCAAAGACTTTATTTGGCATAGTGAACGCGATGGTTGGAGACACCTTTATAAAGTATCAAGAGATGGTCAAACTGTAATTGATATTACGCCAGGTGACTTTGATATCGTTGATTTATTAGCGGTTAGCGAAGCAAAAAATGCATTGTTCTTTACCGCTTCGCCAAAAGATGTTTCTCAGCGTTATTTATTCAAAACAAGCTTAGATGGCACAAAGCCAGTTACCCGTATAACGCCTAATGAATTTACAGGCACGAACAACTACTACATGTCGGAAGATGCTTCATGGGCCCGACACTCCTACAGCAACTTTAATACACCCAATATACGCCAAGTCATTTCAGTAAATGATCACAAGGCGGTGAAAGGTTTAGTGAAAAACGAGGCGTTAAAAGCCGCATTAGCAAAAGAGAACTTACCAACACATGAGTTTTTCCAAGTTAACGCACGCGACGGTGTCACACTTGACGGTTATATTATGTTTCCTGCAAATATGGATAAATCCAAAAAGTACCCAATTATATTCTACGTTTATGGCGAACCTTGGGGACAAACGGTAAAAGATAGCTGGCGCGGCAATAGTTATTTGTGGGACTCAATGATGACTCAAAAAGGGTATATCGTTGCTTCTATAGACAATCGAGGAACAAGAGCACCTAAAGGGCGTGACTGGCGTAAGTCTATTTACAAGAAATTAGGCGACATTACCGTTCGTGACCAAGCCGATGCGTTAGATGCAATGACAGAAAAATGGTCATTCATCGATAAAGACCGTGTTGGGGTTTGGGGACATTCTGGTGGTGGCACACAAACACTAAACCTACTGTTCCGTCATAGTGACAAATACAAAGTAGGCGTTGCCATTGCCGCCGTACCAGACTTAAGTCTTTACGATACAATTTATCAAGAACGTTACTCAGGCAATCCAAATACAGATCCTGATTCATATAAAAATAGCTCTGCGTTAAACTTTGCTGATGGCCTAGAAGGTAAGTTATTACTGATCCATGGCACAGGTGATGACAATGTTCATTATCAAGGTGCGGAACGCTTAATTAACGAATTGATTAAACATAATAAGCAGTTTGAATTTATGTCGTATCCTAACCGCAGTCATGGCATCTACGAAGGTAAAAATACGACGCTGCATTTAAAAACGTTGTTACGCGACTTTTTTATTAAAAACCTTTAAACCAAAAGTAATCACCTGATTAGCGGTGAAGTGTTAAGAGGCCAGTGAAAACACTGGCCTTTTTTGTGTCTTCAACTTTTTTTAATCAGAAACAACATGAGGAAACATTGTCTTTATCATATCGTCCGACAAGTTATCCATTGCCTCAATATTTCGTTCAGGAATCAGTTCCGGGTTAGGGTATTGTTTTAATACGCGGGTCATACTGTCTTCACGAATGATGTGAATAATAGGAAAGGGCGCACGATTCGTATAGTTCGCTCGGTCTTCTGGCTCGGCGTCTTCAAATTGATAATCAGGATGAAAACTCGCTAATTGAAACTTCCCTTCAAATCCTAAGTCATGGTTGGCGTTATTTGCACTTTCTAAAAAATCTAAATAAACGTAAAAATCTTCCAGCAAATGGGGGATTACAAACATCGTCGTATCGGTTTCATTGGCAGGCGTCTTTGATAAAAACTCAAGTTCCGTAGCAAAATCATCCGCAACGTTGACTAAAGAGTTATGGTCACTTATTACCAAACGAATTTGTTTTTGTGTTCTTGGTTTTTTAGCAAATGGGCAGAGATTTAAGCCAATGACAACGTTGTCTAACCATTGCCACGTTTGTTGCTCAATGTTGTTGCGGTTGATTGTATTTGTTGAAGTCATAATTAGGCCCTAATCGCAGGTTTGGTAAAAACTAGTCAAGCTGGAATTGCTGTTTGAGTAAGTTATGAGTAAAACCAATTCGAATATAAAAACCCTTTGGTGGTGCCATTGTTGGAGCTCCATTGTGGTCGATAGCGGCTGTTCTTATTGAAGAGTCAGCGGCTTTAGGCCTTAATTGCAATACATCTCCGTGTCGTGCTGTAATTTGGTCATGATGGCCCATAACAATTAAGTCCGTTAATTCTTGCCAATCTTGCTGTAAAACGGTTTCTGAGTTTTTATCCATTTTCCACAAAAACGGCATGGCTATTTGACGAGCCGGAACA
>CAWUUQ010000242.1:0-8570 GCA_963925625.1 uncultured Psychrosphaera sp. | reverse complement strand
GGAAAAAGTCGCGCAAGCTGTTGCTGCCGCTGGTGGAAGTCTCACCGAAGAAGAGATTGAAGAAATAGCACCTCAGCCAGTTTTTGCGGAAACGGCTCAGTCGTTTTTCCCAATTCTAGCCTTGATTACTATATTTCGTTCATTCTTATTTGAACCATTCCAAATTCCATCAGGCTCAATGATGCCAACGATGCTGGTTGGTGACTTTATTTTAGTTCAAAAGTTTACATACGGTGTTCATGACCCTATTTGGCGCAAAGAACTAATCACAACGGGCGCACCTGAACGTGGTGACATTGCTGTTTTTAAATATCCATTGGATGAACGCCTCGATTACATCAAACGTGTTGTAGGTGTACCGGGAGATAGAGTTGTTTATAAAAACAAACAATTGTTTATCCAACCAAGCTGTCAAAACAATCCGTCAAACTGCGACAAGTTGACTAGAATTGAATTAAGCAAAGAGTCACAGGGTGAATTTGAGACGCTTGGCATTCCGTTAATTACGGCAAAAGAAAAATTAGGCGGGGTTGATCATCAAGTATTAATTAATCCGGCTTATCCAGATATGGCAGAACGATTTTATTCACAGCCAGGTACAGGTCGTGGAGAATGGATCGTGCCGCAAGGTTATTATTTTATGATGGGTGATAACCGCGACAACAGTACTGACAGCCGCTATTGGGGTTTTGTCAGCGAAGAACAAATGGTAGGTAAAGCCGTTTTCATTTGGATGAGTTTTGTATTTAACGATGGAAAAATAAGTTGGTTACCTAACTTTGTTCCCATCGATATTCGATTCTCTCGACTTGGAAGTGTGCAGTAATTAGTTAAGAAGAGTAAAAGTTGATCAAAACAGACTATAAACAGTTAGAGAAAAAACTCGGGTTTGAATTTAAAGACCCATCCTTGTTAATACAAGCATTAACACATAGAAGCTTTAAAGGCGCTCACAATGAGCGTCTGGAGTTTGTCGGCGATTCGTTATTAGGCATGTTTGTTGCCGAAGCACTCTATTTTAAATTCCCAAAAGCCAATGAAGGCGAACTAACGCGAATGCGTTCACAACTCGTTAAAGGCCAAACACTTACCGCAGTAGCGAAAGAATTTGAGCTGAGTGACTGGTTACGTTTAGGACCTGGGGAAATGAAAAGCGGTGGATTCCGTCGAGATTCAATTTTAGAAGACGCCATTGAAGCAATCATTGGTGCGGTCTATTTAGACTCTGATATTGACCAATGTAAGGCCTTTGTCTTAAGTTTAATTGAATCAAGACTGGATGATGTTGATCCATCAAAAGCATTAAAAGATCCAAAAACTCAGTTGCAAGAATGGTTGCAGTCAAGACAACGTCCATTGCCTGTATATGAAGTAAAAGAGACATCTGGACAAGCACACAACCAAACATTTACAGTAAATTGCATACTTGACGACGGTCAAATATTAGAAGCTACTGGTACGAGTCGTCGAAAAGCCGAACAATCGGCTGCCAGAAAAGCATTAGAGGTTATTTTAAAGTGAGTAAATCAGAACAAAGCCAAGCAGAGTTAGACGCGTTATTAAGTAATTTAAATAACCGTGCTGATTTAACTCAAACCAAAAAATGCGGATTAGTCGCTATTGTTGGTCGTCCAAATGTTGGTAAATCAACATTAATGAATTACATACTTGATCAAAAAATCAGTATTACGTCTAAAAAACCGCAAACCACGCGTCATCGTATTTTGGGTATTCATACTCAAGACAATGAGCAAATCATATATGTTGATACTCCTGGGCTTCATAAAGAAGAAAAGCGAGCGATCAATAAGCTAATGAACCGAGCTGCGTCAAGTGCGCTAGGTGATGTTGAAGTTGTATTGTTTGTTGTTGAAGCGCTGAAATGGCACGAAGATGACGAAATGGTATTGTCTAAAATCAAGCGTTCTAAAAAGCCGGTTATCTTATTGATCAACAAAGTAGATGAAATAAAAGACAAAGAAGTCTTAATGCCATTTTTACAAACGTTAGGCCAAAAACATAACTTCGAAGAAATTATTCCAATTTCCGCAGAAAAAGGCACAAACGTAGAAGCGATCAAAAAATCAGTTCGTACTTTCCTACCAGAGAATCCATTTTTCTTCTCAGAAAATGACGTAACAGACCGTTCATCACGTTTCATGTCTGCAGAGATTGTTCGTGAAAAGTTAATGCGCTTTTTAGGTGAAGAATTACCATACTCTGTCACGGTAGAAATTGAACAGTTTAAATGGGATGAAAAAATCTGGCGAATCAGTGCCCTTATTCTGGTTGAGCGTGAAGGCCAGAAAAAAATGGTTATTGGCAAAAACGGTGAGAAACTTAAAGTTATTGGCCGTGATGCCCGTCAAGACATGGAAAAAATGTTAGACGCAAAAGTCTTCTTAGAATTATGGGTTAAAGTTAAAAGCGGCTGGGCAGATGACGAACGTGCATTACGTTCGTTAGGTTACTCAGAAGATTAAGCTATATACGCTAGGCAAAATCAACTAAGCAGGAACCAGACATGGCAAAGGAACTAGACTATGCACCTGCTTTTATTTTGCATACAAGACCTTTTAAAGAAAACCAATTATTGATGGAGATGCTTGTTGCCGGAATCGGTCGCATCTCTATTATTGGTTATAAAGGCAGTAAAAAGAACACAGCTAAAACAGCGCTTATGAGACCTTTCAGAGCGTTGATTGTTCAAGTCAAAAGGCTGTCTGGGCTAAGAACCTTAAAAAGCCTTGAAGAAAATCAACAATTATCAAGACAGTTTCCCGATTTAAAAGGCAAAGGCTTGTTTTGTGGCTTTTATCTAAATGAAATAATCTGCCGTTTATGTTCAGCCGATGATGAGTATGACGCGTTATATCCGCTCTATGTTTACTGCATAAAATGCCTGTCTGTTATCTCCAACTTTTCCGGTGAAAACGCTGAACAGATCCAAATGATCTATTACCAGTGGGTGCTACGCCAATTTGAATATCGGCTGATACAAATGTTAGGTTATGGCATAAGTTTTACCGAAGAACTCACTATGCAACAACAGATAGAACCTGGCTTATCTTATCAGCTGCATAGTGATAATGGGTTTGTGATTGATGCTGCGAAACCGAGCTCTTTTAGTGGCAAGGACTTACTTTCTGTCGCGGAGCGACTTGAACAGAATCTAGAACAGAACCTAGAACAAGAGCTGAAACGTACTCTACAAAATGGCGAAGAACATTTGCTCGCACAATCTTTAATCCAATTAAAATTGGACTTACGAATCGCTAAAGCCGTTTTACGCGTATGTTTACATAAACATTTAGGCGAAAAACCGTTAAAATCCCGAGAATTATTTAGAAATAGCAGGACTACTTCATGAGTGAACTTCATTTAGGCGTAAATATCGACCACATTGCAACATTAAGAAATGCTCGAGGTACAACATATCCCGATCCTGTTCATGCAGCTGCCGTTGCGGAGCATGCTGGCGCAAGTGGCATCACTATTCATTTACGTGAAGATCGTCGTCATATAAAAGATCAGGACGTGTATACATTAGCTAAAACTATTCAAACACGTATGAACTTAGAAATGGCCGTCACCGACGAAATGATTAATATTGCGAGTGAAGTGAACCCTCCATTTGTTTGTTTAGTACCTGAAAAGCGTGAAGAGTTAACGACAGAAGGTGGCTTAGATGTTAAAGGCCAGTTTGATAAAGTAAAAGACGCATGTCAGCGTTTAGCTGCGATTGGCTCTAAGGTTTCTTTATTTATTGATGCCGATAAAACACAAATAAAAGCCGCATTTGATACCGGTGCACCTTATATAGAAATTCATACTGGTCACTATGCTGATGCAACATCTGATGAAGCTCAACAGGCTGAGTTAGAACGTATTACAGCCGGTGTTGAATATGCACAAAGCCTTGGCATTATTGTTAACGCAGGACATGGATTGCATTACCATAACGTAAAACCAATTGCGGCAATCGCTGGTATTTATGAATTAAACATTGGGCACGCAATTATCGCCCGCGCTGCAATTGATGGCCTTGATAAAGCTGTTCGAGACATGAAAACCTTAATGAATGAAGCAAGGCAAGGGATTTAATACCATGTCGGTTTTAGGATTAGGCACTGACATTGTAGAAATATCTAGAGTGGCGAGTGCGATAGAAAAATCAAATCGCTTGGCTGAGCGGGTATTAACGGATACAGAAATGAGCGTGTTTTTAGCACATTCTCAGCCAGAACGATTTTTAGCAAAGCGTTGGGCTGCGAAAGAAGCGGCAGCAAAGGCATTGGGAACCGGCATTGGTCGAGGAATTTCTTTTCAACACTTCGAAATCACCAATGATGAGCTTGGCGCACCTCATATGACTTTATTGTCAGCCGCGGATTCAGCAGCATTAAATAAAGGCGTAAAATCTGTATTAGTGTCTATTTCAGATGAGCAACATTACGCCTTGGCGACGGTTGTACTAAGCGCTTAAAAAGGCAGGTCTTTAATCACCATGGAGTTAGGGTTACTTACCGTTCTATCAAATGACTCAGCAAGTCGTTCTGTTTCATCAAAAACGGTATGCCAGTAACGAATGCGTGTCGACGTGTCAATTTTCTCAAAATCCGTTCGGTCTGGTATTTTTCCAAAAGGCAGGTTATTAACAAACGTTTCAGATGGAACCAGCATTACAGTATTGTCATAATTTGCCGGGTTTGCATTGCGAGACAAGTTTTTGTCAAACCATCCAGCTTTGGGTGTCGAATTAAAATGCGGATAAAGCGTTAAGCCAGGTTTATCGACTTTAAAGTCAAAGTGGTAGTCGATCAGGCCGCCATCTCGATACATGCCTTTAGGTGCACCTTCAATACCTTTTATGCCTAACATGACCATTGGTATTGCACCGCTCGCCAACAATGCATTATGTATATTGTTTTTACTTAATGCCGCATATTCTGTAGAAAAAACCGCAGACTCTTGAAACTTTAATGGCTGTTCAGCGGTTGAAAAGATCACACGTTGGTATTGATGAGTTAATCGCTCTCGGCCTCGACGATTATTCAGAAGACTCTTCGCAAGTCCATAACCTTGTTTTAATTTGTTTTCGCTGGCTACCGAACCATTACACAAAGCCGTAATAAAATGTACTTTCATGATTGGATTGTCTAATACTTGCTGAACAGAATCTGGCGGTAAAATATGGGTTAATAACTGTTGAGCAGCCCTAGTAACACCTGTTGGTGTTGCGTCTAAAGTAAAATCGGTTTCAGAATAGCGATAGGCTAATTCGGTGATCGCTTTAACAGGATCTTGCTGAGCCAAACAAGACGCTCTAAATGCTCCTGCAGAGGAGCCTATTAAATCTAAAGTAGACTGTTTGTTTTTAAAAAACTCACCAAACAAATATTTATCTAAACCATAAAGGCTAAACCACTTAGGGCCGCCACTAGCTCCTAAAAAAGTAGAGAACAACTCTTTATTAAAACCCTGTTCTAAAAGCGTTTGTTTAGCGGTAGGTCCAGCATAAATATCAAGCACTTGCTTTCCTTGTCTGTAAAAAAACGACATGATAACAAATGTGGTTACATTTAGTGACAATTTGTCATCGTGAACAACGTGCATTTTATCGCAATAGTCATTATTTTATCGCCACTTTAATGTAAAACATTCTTAAGTATAAAAATTGGCCACATCACTTTAAACAAAATTGTATCTAAAATATGGTTTTTGCTATAAAAAGCCACGGTTTTTTCTGTTTAGTTATGTAGGTTAATTAAGAATAAATAGCCTGTTAAGAAGGAATAAAAAGGGAATAACATGATTAAAAAAATCTTATCGTTGGGGATCATCGCTTCTTCAATGTTCGTGAGTGCCGCAATTGCCGATGAAGGCATGTGGCAACCACATCAGCTAGCACAAATTAAAGACAAACTAAAAGCAGCGGGTTTAAAACTAGACCCTGAAAAGATGGCCGATCTTAATCAATTCCCAATGAATGCGATTGTAAGCCTAGGTGGTTGTTCGGCTTCATTTTTGTCGGAACAAGGACTTGTTGTTACTAATCACCACTGTGCATACGGCTCAATTCAATACAACTCAACGGAAGAGAATAACCTTTTGGTGAATGGTTTTGTTGCGAAATCCATGGACAAAGAACCACAAGCTTCACCGAACGCACGTGTTTACGTCACTGAGTCATTAACTGACGTGACAAAAGACATTAAAGGTTCAATTCCAAAAGGCGCAGAAGGTGTTGATTATTTTAATGCTATCGACAAGCGTGAAAAAGAATTAGTTGCAGAGTGTGAGTCTTCACAAGATTACCGTTGTGATGTTTATAGCTTCCATGGCGGTGCAGAATATTTTCTTATCAAACAATTAGCAATTCGTGATGTACGTCTTGTTTACGCGCCGCCTTCAAATATTGGTAAGTTTGGTGGCGATACAGATAATTGGATGTGGCCTCGTCATACAGGTGATTGGTCTTTTTGTAGAGCTTATGTAAATAAAGATGGCAAACCGGCTGACTACTCAAAAGACAACGTGCCATTTAAGCCTAAAGCCTTCCTAAAAGTAAATGCAAACGGTGTTGATGAAGGTGATTACGTAATGGTACTGGGTTACCCTGGCACTACAAATCGCTATCGCACTGACGTTGAAGTTGAAACAACCTTTAACAATGTATATCCAACTTCAAAACGTTTACGTGAAGAATTTATCGACGTAATTAAAGAGAACTCAGAAGATGGTAGTGAAGAGCGTATTAAGTACGAAAGCACGATCGCAGGATTAGCAAACTACGCTAAAAACTATGGTTCTATGATTGAAAGCTTTAACAAAGGAAACATGTTAGAGCGTAAACAGCAATTAACCGCTGATTTAACCAAATGGATAAACTCTGACAAAAAGCGCAAAGCCAAATACGGCGATGCCATTGATAATCTTGCTGCTTTAATTGTTGAATCAAATAAAACGCAAGATGGCGACATCGTCATGAGCTATTTAGGTCGTGGCACTATGATGCGTGTAGCAAAAGGCTTATACCGTTTAGCACATGAAAAACAAAAGCCAAATGTTGAACGTCGTCAAGGCTTCCAAGAACGCGATATTAAACGTTTTGGTCAATACATGGGCGCTGTGAATAAGCGTTACGACGAAACAGTTGAAAAAGCGTTATTCATGCATTTTGTTAAAGAATATGCGGCATTATCAGCAGACCAGCGTAATCCATCGTTTGATAAGTACTTTGGTTTAACCAATGACTTTAATGAAACAAGCGTTGAAGCTCAAATTAATAAAATGTACGCCAATACAGAGCTAGATAAAGCTGATGTGCGTTTAGCATGGATGGAAAAATCGGTAGCTGACTTTAAAGCGAGTAATGACCCGTTTATTCAATTTGCCGTGTCTCAGTTTGAGCATGACATGAAAGAAGAAGAAAAAGAGAAAACGTTAGGTGGCAAGTTACAACAAGCTCGTCCGGCTTATATGGAAGCAATGATTGCCTTTAAACAAAGTCGTAATGAAGTTGTTTACGCCGACGCTAATAGCTCTTTACGCATTACTTACGGAAACGTAAAAGGTTATTCTCCACAAGACGGTTTGGTCGCTACGCCATTTACAACACTTGAAGGCATGTTGGCTAAATATAAAGCCGGAGATGACGAGTTTGATTTGTTCGACAACATTCGTACGGCAATTAAAAACAAGCAATACGGACCATACAAAAAAGAGTCTTTAGGAACGGTTCCTGTTAACTATCTAACAACTTTAGACATTACCGGCGGAAACTCGGGCTCTGCAACATTAAATGCTAACGGTGAATTTGTTGGACTTATATTTGATGGTGTTTACGAATCTATTATTGGCGACTGGGATTACGATCCTGAATACAAGCGTGCGATTCACGTTAGTGTTCCATACATGTTGTGGGTAATGGAGAACGTAGACGGTGCTGATAACATTGTGAAAGAAATGACCATTGTTCGTTAATCGTAATCTCTGAAAAATATAAGGTAGATCTCCAAGAAGCAGTGCTTAAGGCACTGCTTTTTTTATGTTTATTCGTTATGATTCCATTATCGCTTTTTTGAAGTTCTAATGGGATAAGTCATGACCGACGTTATATCAATTTCAAACCTTACATTTTCCTACTCAGAAGGATCCGTGGTTCTTGATATTCCCCAATTTTCCGTTGGCTCTGGCCAACATGTTTTTTTATACGGCCCATCGGGTTCAGGCAAGTCGACCTTACTTAATTTATTAACAGGCTTGTTGTTACCAACCGCTGGTGACATTAATGTTCTGGGTAACCACTGGCAAGATTTAAAGGGTAGTAAACGTGATGCCTTTCGAGCCTCTCATATAGGTTTTGTTTTTCAACAATTAAATTTAATTCCTTATTTGAGCGTGTTAGATAATATTTTACTGGGTGCGGCATTTTCTAAAAACACGTATTCGAAAAATTCCAGTTCGCATGAAGACTTAGTTAACCGCTGTCAGTATTTAATGAAAGAATTACAGTTGCCTATCGAGTTGTTAAAAAAACCAGCCAGTACGTTAAGTGTTGGTCAACA
>CAWUUQ010000241.1:0-8876 GCA_963925625.1 uncultured Psychrosphaera sp. | reverse complement strand
AGAAAAAGTTGCCTACGGACTGGGCGATACGGCAAGCAACATTATATTTCAAACTGTCATGATGTTTTTGCTCGTTTATTACACTGATGTTGTTGGCTTGTCGCCTGCGGTTGTTGGCACCATGTTTTTACTCGTTAGGCTTGTAGATGCCTTTACCGATCCTTTAATGGGAGCAATGGCTGATAGAACCGTAACACGTTGGGGTCGGTATCGCCCTTATTTACTTTGGCTTGCCATTCCTTTTGGCTTAATTAGTTTACTGACATTTACAACATTTGACGTTTTTTCCGATTATAAACTCGCTTACGCCGTTGTTACCTATATGTTGCTCATGCTCATATATACCGCCATTAACATCCCTTATTCTGCTTTAGCCAGTGCATTAACGTCTGACCCATCTCAACGTGTATCAATACAGTCATATCGATTCGTGTTTGGAATGTTAGGTGGATTGCTTATTGCTGCTGGTACACTGCCACTTGTTGAATATTTTGGCGATGGCAATGTTGCCGACGGTTATTCCAAAACCATGTCTTTAATGGGTTTGTTGGGCGTTTTCTTATTCATACTCTGTTTCTTAGGTACGAAAGAGCGCGTCCCTGCTCCGCCTAAAAACAACCAATCAATGATCTGTGACTTTAAAACATTACTTAAAAATGACCAATGGCGCGTGTTATCCGCGGTAGGTGTGTTTTTATTAAGTGGCCAAGTTTTGCGAGCATCGCTAGCAATTTATTATGTTAGTTACTATTTGCAACAACCTGACATGGTCACAGTTTTTATAACTTGCGGCATGATTGCAAGTATTCTGGGATGTTCAGTAGCAAGCAAACTTGCACGTCGTGTATGTAAGGTAAAAGCTTATACCGTGCTACAAATCACCGCTGCATTTATCTGTATTGCTAGCTACTTTATTGCTGCGGATCAATTAATTCTGGCGTTTGTTGCTTATATTCTTTGGAATTTTGTTCTTCAAATGGCTACGCCGTTGTTATGGGCCAAAATGGCAGATGCAGCCGATTACGGTGAGTGGAAAACCGGCTTTCAGCTCAATGGTATGATTTACTCTTCCATTGTCTTTTTCATAAAATTAGGCATCGCGATTGGTGGAGCTTGTGCAGGTTGGTTATTGTCTTATTATGATTATGAATCAGGCCAAACTCATTCCGATTATACCTTGCATGGAATATTACTCTGCTTTACTGTACTGCCCTCGCTAGGATCTCTGCTAGCGGCGGCTGCAATACGTTGGTACACCTTAACCGACGAAAAAGTAGCAGACATTAATAACACTTTAAAACAGCGTTCAGCTGAGCTTTAACGGAGCAACAACATGGCAACTATATACGAAGTTTCTGAATTAGCGGGCGTTTCTTTAGCGACTGTATCTCGTGTTGTTAATAAAAATGCTCGTGTTAGTGATAAAACAAAAGCCAAAGTCATTAGTGCCATGGAGACTTTGGGATACCGCCCTAATTCTATTGCTCAATCGTTAGCGTCAAACCGTTCAAATAGCGTTGGGTTACTCGTATCTGAATTACATGGTCCATTTTTTGGCGCGATGATGAGCGGCATTGAAAGCGAGTTTCGTGGAGCAGGTAAGCATACAATAGTGGCAGCCGGACACTCAGATGAACAAACTGAAAAAGACAGCATTGAGTTTCTAATTAATCGTAATTGTGATGCATTAATTTTGCACGCAGAAGCAGTTTCAGACGAATATCTTATTCAGTTAAGTAAACAAAAAATACCACTCACCTTAATAAATCGCCTAGTGAAAGGCTTAGAAGACCGATGCGTTTGTCTTGATAACGAACAGGGCGGATATTTAGCGACTCAATCATTGATTGAAAAAGGTCATACACAATTTGCCTATATTGCTGGGCCGTTATGGAAAAATGACGCGCAAGATCGTTTAAATGGTCATAAAAGAGCATTACGCGAATCGGGACTCGAACAAAACCCAGCGCTTATATATGAAGGCAACTTTCAACAAGACGGTGGCCGACTTGGAATAGAAACATTGCATAACACGGGCCATGCCTTTACTGCGATTGTTTGTGGAAATGATGAAATGGCGAGTGGCGCTTTGACAATGTCTAGAGAATTAAACATTGCTGTTCCTCAACAAATTTCAGTAATTGGCTTCGACAATATTATTTATGCTGATTACCTTTACCCGAAATTAACTACCATTGATTATCCGGTTCAGCTAATGGGCCAAATGGCGGCTAAATTAGTGCTGAACGAAACCTATAAGATCAAACAAAATGAGTTAAGACTGCACTTTATCCCAAAACTAGTCACTCGAGACTCCTGCGATAAAAACCTTATGTAACAAGTGCATAACAATTGCTCAACAAATAATCACAATGGTATTCGCGCTAATAGCCTCGTACAAAAAAACATCTATTTGAATAATTTTTGTTGACCAAATGCTTTTTTTAAATTACCTTCTGAAAGCGCTTACAAAACCTTTCTATTTTCAGAATGGTTTTTTTTGAACTAATATTGTAAGCGCTTACATAAATAATTATAAATAAACTTGTATCGTACAAAGTTTAATATTTACCATGTCATATCGGGTTCAACGTTGGGGAAACAACATGAAGACCAAACAATTTAACAAATCACTGCTAGCAAGCAGTATTTCACTTATCCTAACGGGTGCACTCGCTGGTCAAGCCTTTGCAGCAGAGGAAGATAAGAAAAAAGACGAATTTGAAGTCATTCAAGTCAAAGGTATCCGCGGAAGCTTAGTTAAATCAATGGAAGTCAAACGTTCTTCGCGTGGTGTTGTTGACGCTATTACCGCTGAAGACATTGGTAAATTCCCTGACACAAACCTTGCTGAATCTTTGCAACGTATTTCCGGTGTATCCATAGACCGTTCAAATAACGAAGGTAGCCGAATTACAGTCCGAGGCATGGGTCCAGAATTTAACTTGGTTACTCTTAACGGACGACAGATGCCAACAGTTGGCGGCCGTTCATATGACTTTGGCAACATCGCAACAGAAGGTGTTAGTTCAGTAGAAGTTTATAAAACGACTCGTGCAGATCTTCCAAGTGGTGGTATTGGTGCGACCGTGAATATGCTGACAGCTCGCCCATTGATGAGTCCAGGCATGAAGGCTTCAATAGGTGTAAAAGGCGTTGTTGAAACTTCAAATGAAGTAGGCAATGACGTTACCCCAGAAATATCTGCCCTATTAAGCAACACCTTTGATGATGACAAATTTGGTGTTTTATTGTCATTCTCACATCAAGAAAGAAATAATCGTGAGCAAAAAGCAGCAGTAGACAACTGGATCCCAGACGTAAATATTTCAGCGTCTCCAAACTTACAACTAACCGACAATAATCAACGAGCTGATGGCCATACTTGGTATCCGCAAAACTCGGGTTATTCAATCAATGATAACGAACGTACTCGTACAAACGGCCAGTTAGTGCTGCAATATGCACCAACGGAAGATATTACCGCAACGGTTGACTACACCTACTCAAAGCTAGATTTTGAGTCAAACCGAAATGGTTTTGGTGTTTGGTTTAATAATGGCGGTAACGTTGCAAGTGCAGAAATCAATGAAAATGGTACATATACCAATGTGTCTGAAATTGGTGGTGACTACGCTACCAACTTAAGTCGTTCACAATCTGAAAATGAAAATAAATCCTTAGGTTTTAACGTTGAGTGGCAAGTAAACGACGCCGTTAAACTAGAATTTGATTTACACGATTCATCTGCTGTTAGCCAAGGTGTTGGTTTAGGTAACGACGCATTTTTAATTATTGGTAATACGTTCTGCGGATTCTGCGGTGATGCCGGTCCAGACTTTGGCCCTAGCACGGCAAATATCAATATCAAAACGGGTGAGTTTCAGCATGACGGCATTCCGCTTTGGGGTTTAGACCTAATAGATGGAATGGGCAACCCTCAAGATGAATTAACGGGCGCAGATATGGGCTCGTTATTCGGCGCTGTTACCAAAGGTTATAGTGAAAACGAAACCACCCAATTCCAGTTAAAAGGAACATGGGTTAACCAAGGTGAAGGTTTTGTAAACTCAGTTGACTTTGGTGTCGCGCATACCGAAATGAACTTCCGATCTACCAATGCTTATTCACAAAACTTACCTGCTGGTTGGTGGAACTGGTCTGCGGTTCATTTCCCAGACGATATGTTTGAACGTGTTGGCATTGATAGTTTACTGAATGGATTTTCTAACGGTGATCAAAAAGCAATAGACTATTACGTTACTGCTGATTTTGATGAAGTTTTACGTATTTTTGAAACCATTGAAGACACTATCGCTCCAGATATATTTAACGCGGGTTGGCCAGCTGAAGTTAACGGTAAATTCCAGTCAGGGCCTATTGATAGCGACAGCCGCGTGGAAGAAGTAACCACTTCTTTATATGCTCAAGCTAACATGTCTTTTGAAATTCAAGACATGATTTTAGATGTTGTTGCCGGTGCACGTTATGAAAATACCGATGTGACCTCAAATGGTTTAGAACGCCCTGCCACCGCGATGGAATGGGTAAATGGCAATGAGTGGGAATATGTTTATGCCTCTGACCAATCCTTCTCAGACGGCACTGGTAAAACTAAAGAGTTCCTTCCAAGTTTAGACATGAGCATGGAAGTACAGGAAGATATGATTACTCGTTTTTCTTACTCTCGTTCATTAACTCGCCCACCAATTGGCGCGTTAGGTTCCACTAAAAACTTCTTAGGCAACCCGAAAGTAGGCCAACGTAAAGTGTCGGTTGGTAACCCAAGTCTTAAGCCTTATGTGGCTGATAACTTTGATTTATCTTTCGAATATTATTATGAAGAAGGCAGTTATGCGTCGATTGGTTATTTTCATAAAACCGTTGATAACTTCTTAGCACCAGTAACCACTGAAGAAACAATTGAAGGTCTTCGCGACCCTTTCATTGGCGCTCGTGCTGAACAGGCTCGTGCTGAACTTATTGAAGAAAATATTCAGCCTTCAGACCAAGCTATACATGACCGTATTAACGAAAATCAAGGTACGGACCAGGGTACTCGTATTGGTGCAAATAGCGATGATCCATTAGCAACGTTTTTTGTAACACGCGACGTTAACTTAGAAGAAGCCAGCTTATATGGTTTTGAACTTGCCGTTCAGCATATGTTTGGTGATTCTGGTTATGGCTTGCAAGCCAACGCAACAATTGTAAACGGCGACGTAGAAGTCGATCGCGATTCAGTTGAAGCACAATCAGCGCTTACAGGTATGAGTAACTCAGCTAACTTATCGGCTATTTATGACAAAAACGGCCTGTCGGTTCGAATTTCTTATAACTGGCGAGACGAGTTTTATGCTGGTAATGATCAGCACTCTTCACCAATATTTACTGAGGCTTACGGCCAACTTGACGTCAATGTTAACTATCAGGTAACGGAAGACTTTACGGTCTTTGTTGAAGGGTTAAATATCACTGAAGAAACTCAACGAGTGTACGTTCGATATAATGAGCAATTCTTAAATGGATCTCAGTACGGTGCTCGATATAACATTGGGGCACGTTATAACTTTTAAAAGTTAATAAACATGACCCAACAGCTACAACGTATTGTTATTGTCGGTGGAGGCAGTGCAGGCTGGATAACAGCTGGCCTGATTGCCTCTAAGCTTAAATCAGTTCCTAACAACACCATACAGGTGACCTTAATTGAGTCACCTGATGTGAGAACGATAGGTGTTGGTGAAGGTTCTTGGCCGACATTACGACACACCTTACATAAAATCGGAATTTCTGAATCTCACTTCATTCGTGAATGTGATGCTTCATTTAAACAAGGCACAGAGTTTATTGGATGGACGAATAACAACGATTGTTATTACCACCCTTTTACTGTGCCTTTTTGTTATCCAAATACGCAAGACTCCCTTTCTCTGTGGAAAGCAACGTTAGCCTCTCAGCCCTTCGCTCACTTTGCTTCTCCACAGGGAATTTTGTGTGATCAAAACAAAGCGCCCAAGTCTGTTAATGATAAAGAATATGCCGGTTTTTTAAATTATGGTTACCACTTTAACGCCGACAAACTAGGTGCTTTATTAAAAGAACACTGCACTCAGCAACTAAATGTTGAATATATTTCTGATCACGTTACTGCCGTTGAGTCTGCCGAAAATGTTAAAAACGCTGACATTACTGCGCTTATTTTACGGAAAAATGGACGCATTTCTGGCGATCTCTTTATTGACTGTTCAGGGCTTAAAGGCTTATTAATTCACGATCATTACAACGTACCTTGGTTGTCTCAAAAACACGTTTTATTTAACGACCGAGCATTAGCAATCCAAGTTCCTTACCGTGACGATGACCAGCCAATTCCTTCTTGCACAAAGTCGACAGCGCAGTCCTCCGGTTGGATTTGGGATATTCCGTTGCAAAACAGACGAGGCACAGGTTACGTCTATTCTTCTCAATTTACGAATGAAGACGAAGCCAAACAGACCTTATTACAATACTTGTCATCAACCAACTCACAAGAACAAATAAATGATGTAACATTTCGTGAAATCAAATTTGAACCGGGTTATCGAAAAACGTTTTGGCAAAACAACTGTGTCGCCGTGGGGTTATCAGCTGGTTTTATCGAGCCTCTGGAGGCATCAGCGATTGTGATGGTCGAATTATCTGCCCAAATGATTGCTGATTATTTGCCATGTAAAAAACAATCATTACCTGTATTAGCGTCGCGTTTTAATGAACTGTTCTCTTATCGTTGGCAACAGATCATCAACTTCTTAAAATATCATTACGTGTTAAGCGAACGACAGTCTGAATACTGGCAAGCTCACCAAGTTTCTGACTCAATACCTGACTCTTTGCAACAAATGATGACCTTATGGCAAGACCAACCACCTAGACATAATGATTTTTGGCATAACGATGAAATATTCTCAGCGGCCAGTTATCAATACGTTTTATTTGGCATGCAGTCCGAAGGCAATACGCAGCTAAAGGCGACGACAAACCTGCGAACGCCAACCCAAAATGAACAACAACAAAGAATGCAATTTAATGCGCAAACAGAACAATTGTTAAGACACTTGCCATCAAACAAAGAACTGTTAATGTTATTAAAATCAACATCTTTTAAGTAGCTGACCTAATCGTTAGTAATTTTGACCTTATTAAAAGGACCTCAAATGAGCCATAAACTGTTGGATAATGTTACACATAAAAATACTAAGGTGGTTACCGCTTTACATGAGAAGTACGGTGATAATAAAGGCATTACACACATTTTTCCCGCAGAGTTTGGCCAACTGCAAGCTGACTTCCCACTTTTATTAAAGAAAAACAGCAAAGATGAATTTGAGTTTATTGCGCTAATGGGTTTTGAGAAAGATGAAAACTTATTTCTCGAAGAAGGTCATTGGTCAGCTAATTCTATACCTTGGACCATTGAGCGAGGTCCGTTTTTAATTGGCTTTGAGATGCAGATGGATGATGGTGTTCCGGTACAAACTCCCGTCGTTCATATTGATACTGATCATCCGCGTGTCCAAAACGAACTGGGTGAGCCTCTCTTTCTAGAACATGGTGGGCAGTCTGATTATTTACAGAGAATTAACAGTATTCTGTTAGCGATTTATCAAGGCCACCAGCACGCTCAAGTGTTCCTTAATTTATTAGAGCAACATCAATTATTAGAGCCTTTAGAAATCAACATTACCTTTAACAATGGTGAAAAGACTCATCTAACGGGCCTTTATACTGTTAATGAAGAAAAAGTAACCGCATTGACCAATGAGCATATTGCCCAGTTTCATCAGTCTGGCATGCTGAGTCCGCTTTATATGATGCTGGCGTCGTTACCCAATATCAAAAAAATGGTCGACGTTAAGAATAATAGATTACGCACTAAGCCTTTATAATGTCGGTCGTTAAAATGCCTTTGCAATATAAGACAATTGAGTCTGTTGATTATTTAGGGCAATCGTCGCTCTACCAGCTTGTAGTGAACCGTACCACGCCACTTGTTATTAAAGGTCTTGTTAAAAACTGGCCAATGACAAAAACTGCAGATGACTCTAAGGCTAGCTTAGATGCCTTAGCGAATATGGCTTCACCTCAATATGTTTTTGTTAACTCTGCAAATGCGAGTTCAAAGGGGCGCTTTTTTTATAACGACGAGTTTACAGATAAAAACTTTACCCAATCGCCAATACCACTTCCTGACTTTATTGATCAATTAAAAAATCGTGTGGCCGAACCTACGGATAAAGCGGCTCCATTTCTTTACATGGCTTCAACGTCTGTCGATTATTGTTTTCCTGAATTTAGAGCCTCGCACTCACTGCCTGGCGACTTAGAATTATCATTATCTTCCCCCTTGATTAGTGCTTGGTTTGGATCTGAATCGGTTGCTGCCACTCACTTTGATGTGCCCAATAATATAGCCTGTAATGTTATTGGCCGTCGAAAGTTCACACTGTTCCCACCGGCTCAGGTTGCCAATTTATATGTCGGCCCACTCGACTTTACGCCAGCAGGACAGCCTGTCAGTTTAGTTAATATAAATGAACCTGACTTTAGCCAATTTCCACGCTTTAAAAACGCAATTAGCGAAGGTTTTCAAGTAACTTTAGAACCAGGTGACGCCTTATATATTCCAAGCATGTGGTGGCATAACGTCGAGTCACTAAATACTCTCAACTTATTGATTAACTATTGGTGGTCAAGTGCCGAGGCTTATTTAGGACAACCAATGGATGCTCTAAAACTGTCGGCTCTGACTATTAAAAATAAGCCAAAGGCTGAAAAACAGGCATGGAAACACTTGTTTGATCAATTTGTATTTGAACAACTTGAGCGTAATTCAG
>CAWUUQ010000240.1:0-3580 GCA_963925625.1 uncultured Psychrosphaera sp. | reverse complement strand
CCTTTTTAGATTGGGTAGCCGATGTATTAGGTGCAGTAATCTTTTTAGGTATATATTTCATGTGGAATAAATATAAATTATCTAATCTTAAGTCCGCAAGTAATGAACAATCCAAAGAGTGACGTGTTAGCGATAACTGTTATTGGAACTGGCGCAATTGGTTCTTTGATAGCAGCTTACAGCAAGTCTAAAAACATAAAAGTATGTCAAGTCAGTCGATCAACTAGTTCTCAAACTCTTACTGTTCATATGGAAGGATTAACAGAACCACCAGTTATTCCCTTAAATAATTTCGAAACTTGGAACACAGTACAACTGACACCTATTGTTGTTGTACCCGTTAAAGCCTTTGATGTTAAACAAACATTAACTTTGCTTAAGCCCAAGCTAAAACCTGAAAGCCATGTTTTTATCACCCATAATGGATTAGGCACAATTGAAATGGCCAAAGACTTACTAGGTGATATTGCTAATCTTTATTTTTGCACAACGAGTTTTGGTGTGCACAGGGATAAAAATAAAATCACTTTGGCGGGTAGAGGCGAGTTTATTTGGTCTGTGGTCTCGCAGGTAAGTAATTCTGAGTCATTGAACAAGGAGTCATTGAACAAGGAATCATTAACTCACAAACAAATAAGCCAGTTTTTGCCGAATGCAAAATACACCCAAGACCTATTATCAGTATTGTGGAAAAAATTAGCCGTTAATTGCTGCATTAACCCTATTACAGCACTCTTCGATATAAAGAACGGCAAAGTCTTGGAGCCTTTTTTTGCTGATACGATTCGAGATGTAGTTATAGAGATTTGTCAGGTCGCATTAACACAAGGCATTAGGCTCAATGAAGATGAAATTATTACACTTGTTTATTCTGTCGCTACTAAAACCGCCGCTAATAGTTCATCCATGCGCCAAGACATTCTCAATAATCGTAAAACTGAAATTGAGTACATTAATGGTTATATTCATACACTTGGGCAACAACTAAACATTCCGACGCCGTTGAATACAGATCTTATGTCACAAATAAATAAGTTGGTTTTACTTTAACGTCTTCCAGTAATAAACTAAGCACTCATCATCTAATTAACTAGAGTGTAATGTGGACCAAAATATTCAAACAATTATAGATACAGCAAAACGTAACTGTGCGGCCGAAGGTGTAAATCTAACGGTCAAAAGAGAGAACATATTAGTATCTATCATAAAAGCGGGTGAGGCTGTTTCTGCATACGAATTAGCAGATATATATCGTCAAGAGTTTGAACAAACAATTCCTGCAATGTCGGTCTACAGAATACTAGATTTTTTAGTGGAACTGTCTCTAGTTCATAAACTTACGTCCGCAAATAAGTATATAGCCTGTTCTCATATCTCATGCTCTCATAATCATGAAATACCTCAGTTTTTAATATGTGAAGAGTGTCAGTCTGTGACTGAAATAGGTGTAATTAATAATGTTATTGATGAGCTAAGAGCCAGCGTAGAAAAAACAGGTTTTAAACTAACCACTCAACAACTTGAATTAAAGGGTATTTGTACTGACTGCATGAGCAAGTAGTTATCTAACTCTGCCCTCTTATATAAAAAAAAGCGGCTAGTGTCATAATCGTAAAATTACATCACTAACCGTTAATTTATACTTCGTTTTGTGTATTAACTAGTTCTGTATTGTGATCTAACTAGTAAAACGTTTTACCATCTTTTGCCATATTTTTTAATAACTCACACGGTGCAAATCTATCGCCTAGCTCCGTCTGATAAGCTTCTAGTTTTTCAACTAATGTCGCAATGCCAATGCTGTCCATATAGCGGAATGGACCTCCTTGGAAAGGAGGATAGCCAGTACCAAATATCATACCGATGTCACCATCACGAGGGTTACGAACAATACCGGCTTCGATACAACGTGCTGCTTCATTCAATAATTGAACTACACACCGTTCTGATATTTGCTCAAGGCTCATTTTGCTTTTAGGCGTTACACCTAAAACAGCATAAACCGATTCATCAACTTGTTTGCCTTTTTTCTTAAACGTTAACTTGTCGACTAATGAAGGGTTGGCCGCTTTGCCATAAACATAAAAACCTTTTTGGTTTTTCTTACCTTTACGTTCATCGTTTGTTAGCTTTTCCATTGCACTTGGTAAAGCAAATCGTTCTCCAAAGGCTTCAAATAAAATACCCGCTACCTTTGTACCTACATCAATTCCCACTTCGTCTAGTAACGTCATAGGACCAACAGGGAAACCAAATTTAACTAACGCCTTATCTATTTTTTCAACCGGCTCGCCTTCCATTACAATGCTTGCGGCTTCGTTCATGTATAGACCTAAAATTCGGTTTACAAAAAAACCAGCTTCATCTTTTACTACTATTGGTGTTTTGCCTTGACGTCTTGCAAATTCAACCGTCGTTGAAATCGTTTGATCCGAGGTTTTATCTGTTGCGATAACTTCAACCAATGGCATTTTATCTACCGGTGAAAAGTAATGAAGGCCTATTACATTTTCTGGGCGCTTCGCTTTTTCAGCAATTTTATGGATTGGTAATGATGACGTGTTTGATGCAAAAATTGTTGTTTCTTTACAATTCTCTTCTATATCAGCAACCATTCGTTGTTTAAGGTTTAAGTCTTCGAAAACGGCCTCAACTACAATATCAACGTTTTTAAAGCCAACAAAATCAGTACTCGCACTTAACATCGCTAACTGCTTTTGCATTTCAGATTGACGCATAAAACGACGTTTAACTTTTTTATTTAAAATGTCATAACTATATTTAAAGGCATTACGAATGCCTTCGTGCGCAATATCTTTGATACGCGCAGAAACACCAGCTTTAGTTACCGTAACAAATGCAATACCGCCACCCATTAAACCTCCGCCTAAAACCCCAGCCTTAGTAACTTTTGTAGGTTCAACATCGGCAACGCCGTTTTCTTTTTTCATTTCTGTAGTAGCAAAAAATAAGCCACGCAAGGCTTTAGATTCAGCGGTCATACATAATTCAGAAAAGCGTTGAGCTTCTATTTCTAAGCCCTTTTTAGTGCCTTTAGTAATGCCAACTTTTACACACTCAAGAATACGTAATGGGGCTGGATAATTGCCCTTAGTTTGACGCATAACTTGTTTGGTTGCTTGATCAAATACAATTTTTTGACCTGCAGAAGTGTTTTCTAAAAAGCGATTCATAACGGACTTTTTAGCTGCTTTTCGTTTTGTGCCTTTTTTACGAAGCTTTTCAATTAATTCACATGCGGTTGCCATTAATATGCTATTTGGCACCATATCATCTGCCAAACCCGCTTTAACCGCTTGTTTAGCACGTAATTGTTTGCCCGTTAACATCATGTCTAACGCTTTTTGCAAGCCAACTAACTTAGGTAAGCGTTGAGTACCGCCTGAACCAGGCAATAAACCAAGCTGTACTTCTGGTAAGCCTAATACCGTTTTATTGTCATCAGATACAACGCGCGCATGACAGGCCATCGCTAGTTCTAGACCACCACCAAGAGCAGGTCCGTGAATGGCAGCAACCACTGGGATTTTCATACTTTCGATTCTATCAAAAAGATCTT
>CAWUUQ010000239.1:0-2866 GCA_963925625.1 uncultured Psychrosphaera sp. | reverse complement strand
ACAAAGAAGTGACTATGAGTAATTTTACAGAAGCCGATCATGCCTTCATGCGTCGGGCTATGGAACTAGCAAAACAAGCAGAACAAATTGGTGAGATCCCTGTAGGTGCTGTTATTGTAAAAAATGGCGAGATTGTTGGCGAAGGTTTTAACCAGGTTATTCACCTTAATGATGCGTCAGCTCATGCCGAAGTAATGGCAATTAGAGATGCAGGGCAGGCTATAACAAATTATCGATTAGTAGAAACAACTCTATATGTCACCTTAGAGCCTTGCGTAATGTGCAGCGGCGCAATGGTTCATGCAAGAGTCGACAATGTTATATACGGTACGAAAGATTATAAAACGGGCGCAATTGATAGTGTAATGAATCTTCTGAAACACGAAAGCCATAACCATAATGTAGGTTCAGCTGGCGGGTTATTAGAAGAAGAATGTAGCAGGATGATCTCGGACTTTTTTAGGCGTCGAAGAGTAGAGAAAAAAGAGCAAAAAAAACTAGCTCAAAAGAGCTAGTCGTTTTCCAATTCATACTTTTCTTCAAAGGCAATATTAGTTTGTTTTATACGCCTATGTACTAATCGTTGGCCCATCGCTTTTCTTGCGACCCTTCTTCTTGTCCGGTCAATAAATCGATCCGACTTAGTCAGACGGCTTACTCGTCTTCTTTTAATCATTGTGTATCCTCTTCAGGTGTTCCTGCATCTGAGTTCTCTGCAGGTTCATCACTTAAATCAGCAGGTGTTTTCACTTGTTGGCTCGCCTGGTTTTCAATCCACGTTAACGTGTCATAATATCGACGTATATTAGATACATATGTCACCGCTTCATCACCTCGGGCAAAACCGTATCTTGTGGTCTTATAATACTTCTTTTGGCGTAACTTTGGTAAGTGTTGTTTCACATCTACCCATTTATCTGGGTCTCCGTTAAAACGTTTTGTTAACATTCGAGCGTCTTGTACATGGCCCCAGCCTAAATTATATGCGGCTAGTGCAAACCATGGTCGTTCTGATTCATTAATACGTTTAGGGACTCTTTGCATCAGCAGGTTTATATATTTAGCCCCGCCTTTAATATTAGACTCTGCGTCGAGCCTAGACTTAACACCCATCTGTTTCGCGGTAGGCTGAGTTAACATCATAATGCCGCGCACACCAGTTGGCGACTTTGCTCGAGGGTTCCAATGAGACTCTTGGTAACTTTGTGCTGCAATTAAACGCCAATCTAAATCACCGGCGTATTGTTCAAACCAAGCTTTATATTTAGGTAACGTATCGTCGATGGCTTTTATAAATAAACGCGTATCTACATAATTAAAAAACTCTACGTGGCCAAAATACCTATCTTCTAAGGTCGTTAATTCGCTGTTTTTATGCAACTCGCCAAAAAATTCAATCAATACGGCAAATAAAGAGTCATCTCCATCTTTTGGCAATAACCAATTTAGCGGTACATTCTTTTTAACGGTAAAAGCAACGCTGATATCTGGATAGTATCTTCTAATCAACGCTAAGTTATGGGAGTCCGCCACCGTAAAGTCAATTTCTTCCGTCATCAGCATTTCTAATAGCTCAGTGGGATCGGTATTTTTGACGACATTTAATTCAACATCAGGAAATTCATTTAACTCATTTTCTAATATGGCAAGATGACTTGAACCTTCCCCAACGGTAATTGGAGAGGCAAGTTCTTCAAAGGATTTAGGGCGCTCGCGACCTTGTTTAAAAACCAACTTTTGGTCGATATAAAAATAGGGTGGAGCAAACCTAAATAAACCTTCTCGGTTATCTGTTTTAGACAAACCGCCAACAAGTAGGTCAACTTGCCCCGTTTCTAATTTGTTTAGTAGTTCTGTTACGTGAAAACTTGGAACGAGCTCAACGCGAACATCTAAATATTCACCAAATTTCTGTGCAAGTTCATATTCAAATCCTGCAGCACCATCAGACGCAATAAAATAACTAGTTGGATTAAACAAAATACCAATTTTTATTACGTTCTCTTGAGCAATTTTATCGAGTTTTGATTGAGGAATACTTGGCTGACAACCACTAACAACTATAAGTAGTGCTGTAACAGAAATAAGTTGAGTTAACTTAACGTTGCAAAATATACGTGAGAAGCATCGTTTTATAAGATTATTTATATCAACATACAAAAACTGGGTCATGTTAATTATTGGTACCGTTCTGTAATTAGAAAAAGCAATTAAGGGAAGTGACTAAAAATAGTTACTTTTTATTGCATTAAACTACCACACAATTCTGTTTATTGGTAAAGATTGAGGTTATAATACGCGCCTAATTTTTGTCCTTTCAAAGTGAATGGTGAATTGGCGTATGTTAATCCTTCGTGGTGCCCCGGCTTTATCTGACTTTCGAGTCAACAAGTTACTGTCTTCGTTTAAACAACTCGGACTTGATATCAATGATATTTATGCGGAGTTTGTTCATTTTACAGACCTCGACGAACCGCTCTTAGAGCCCGAACTTAATAAGCTTAATGCGTTATTAGAATACGGCCCCAGAATTCCAGCTCATCCTCCCAGCGGTCACTTAATTTTAATAACTCCACGTCCCGGCACCATTTCCCCTTGGTCCACGAAAGCAACAAACATCGCCCAAAACTGCGGCCTTCAAAAAATAAATCGAATTGAACGCGGCCTTGCGTACTATATAGAAACATCATCTTCTTTAAGCAGCACTCAATTAAGCGAAATTACCTCTGAATTGCATGATCGCATGACAGAATCGGCATTTGATTCATTAGAGTCAGCCAGCGCCCTGTTTTATAAAGAGTCTCCTAAACCACACAAAACCGTTGACGTAATTAACGGTGGCCGCGAAGCGTTAGCCCAAGCCAAT
>CAWUUQ010000238.1:0-18798 GCA_963925625.1 uncultured Psychrosphaera sp. | reverse complement strand
AGACTCTGTTCATATCATGTCTGAATTTTCCGACCGTTATAAAGAGGGAGATGATAAAAAATTAGTCATAAAAACCGTAGTTCATGAATTATTCACTCCAATGTTGTTTACGTCTGTAACGTCTTCTATTGGTTTCTTTTCTTTAATGCTTACTCCAATTCCTCCCGTTCAAATATTTGGAGCATTTATTGGGTTTGGTATTATGTTGGCGTTTATCACCACTATTTTATTTGTACCAGCCTATATCGCTGGCCTAAGTGCTGATTCATTAAAACAATTAAGTACGCTGCATAAAGAGGCAGAATCGGCAGAAACAGAATCTAAAGAAACAGGTGGTAAAAAAAGCCTTTCACTATTTAGCATAAATACACTGGTTAAGCAGATAGCAAAGGTTGCTAAAAAGCGTCAGTACCTACATTTGTTTTTATTTTTATTAGTATTTATTTGGTCGGTAATTGGCATTAATAAAATTCAGATTAATGACAACCCTGTTCGTTGGTTTAAAGCGGAGCATCCAATTCGTGTGGCTGACAAAGCATTAAACAATGAGTTTGCTGGAACATACGATGCGTATTTTGTATTAACAGATACGAGCCAATTACCGACGGTTCAAGAATTGTTAGTAGGGAGCGCAGAACAACAAGGTGCTGCGCCAGAAAGTTTGAAAAGCTGGCAAGCAGAAACGTTACGAGTCTTTATCAATGATGATGAGCCAGCTAATGCTACTACAAATTCTACTGCATTTAGAACAACAGCAGAGCAGTTAAATAAACTTGTTTACCTAATAGAAGATAAGCTGTTTGAAGTCTCTACCGACGCTGAAATACAGTGGTTAGAGTCTACATTAAAGGTAATTGAAAAGAGTCAACAAAAGTCAAAACGTTTTACATCGCCAGACGTACTTAAATATATTGAAGAGCTACAAACGTATTTGAGTTCTACAGGTTTAGTGGGCAAATCTAACTCGCTGGTAGATGTTGTTAAAATAGTAAACCGTGAGCTTCGTTCAGGAACAGCAGATGATTATATATTACCAACCTCAGCAAACGGTATTGCACAGACTCTAATGCAGTATCAATCGTCGCATCGACCAGGAGACTTATGGCACTTTGTGACACCTGACTACCGTAAAAGTTTAGTATGGTTACAACTGACAAGTGGTGATAATCAGCATATGACAGAAGTAGTAAAATCCGTTGAGCAGTATGTAGTTGAAAATCCATTACCACAAAATATAAGCACAGGTTGGGCGGGCAAAGCTTATCTAAATGTTGCATGGCAAGATCAAATGGTTACAGGCATGTTAGACAGTTTAATTAGCGCATTTGTTATTGTGTTTATTATGATGGTTCTTTTATTTAGGTCTTTTGTATATGGCTTATTGGCCATGTTGCCGCTGACAATAACTATTTCATTTATATACGGCGTCATTGGTTGGATTGGCAAAGATTATGATATGCCAATTGCAGTGTTATCGGCTCTAACACTTGGCCTTTCCGTTGACTTTGCTATTCATTTTTTAGAAAGGGCAAGAAGCTCTTTAAAAGAAACAAAATCTATAAAACAAACCATAAATGTCATGTTTGGCGAACCCGCTAATGCCATTACGAAAAACGCAGCTGTGGTTGCATTAGGGTTTACGCCTTTATTATTTGCTCCATTGGTACCTTACATCACGGTAGGGTTCTTTTTAGCAAGTATCATGATTATCTCGGCAGTCGTAACACTCATTCTTTTGCCTGCAATATTAACTATTATTTATAAAGATGGAGGTCGTAATGAATAACATTATGAATAAAGTAAGCCTTAAATTAACTCAAAGTTTACGTAATCAAACCATCGTTAAGGCTGCATTGGTTACTGGGCTTTTATGTTCACCTTTAGCCCAAGCCCAAGCACCATTAGCAGCAGAAACAAAGTCTTTAATTGTATCTGAAATCATTAACAAAGCTGAGTTGGCAGCCTACTACGCCGGTAGAGATGGCAAAACTCAAGCCCGTATGATGATCATTGATGAGCAAAACCGCCGCCAGGTTCGCCAGTTTACGATTCTCCGAAAAGACGTTGAGGAAGGAGGTGACCAAAAACTATTGGTGTTCTTTTCTAGACCGGCCGATGTAAGCGGCATGGTTTTTCGCGTAGAAAAGCACAATAAACTAAATGAAGATGATGATAGGTGGTTGTACTTGCCTGGCTTGGACTTAGTGAAACGAATCTCAGCCGGTGATAAACGCACTTCTTTTGTTGGTTCACACTTCTTTTATGAAGACGTTTCAGGTCGCTCCATTAAAGCCGATAACTTTGAACTTATTGCTGAATCAAAAGATAGTTATCAATTAAAAGCAACGCCTATTGATCCAAGCAGTGTTGAGTTTAGTTATTATGACGTGTTAATTGACAAAGCTAACTACCTTCCAAAAAACATTGATTTTTATAACGCACAAGGCGAGGTATATCGCCGCGTGGAGACGTTAGAAACAGAAATGATTGGCGGTTATGCAACGGTGACTAAGTCTAAAATTAGTGATTTAAAGTCAGGTGGTTATACATTAATGGAGTTCAGAAACATCAGTTATGACATTGGTTTACCAGACACTATATTTAGTGAGCGAAGCTTAAGAACACCACCTATTGAATGGTTACGAAAATAATGAAATCGGTATTTTTAGTACGTTCATTATGGGTTTTGATGTTGACCATTCTGTGGTTCAACGCTGGGTATGCTAATGCTAATGCTAATGCTAATGCTAATGCTAATGCTAATTCTAATGTAAATGAAGAGTTCACACTGACTTCTGAACGCTCGGCTACGTTTAACAAGACCAAGGTAAACAATACCTCTGTAAACAATACCTCTGTAAACAAGACTTCATGGGGTGAAGACGTCTGGGATGATGACTCTTGGGGCGACGAACCAACGTCCAATTGGTCAAAGGTCGTTACATTCTTAGAAGTTGGAATAGGGCGACGAATTAATAATGACTCTGCCCTAAATAATTCAAAAACATTAGAGGAAATTAGGGCCCAACTACAAGCTGATTACCGTTTACCTTCCTCTGCATCGACGGTAAAAATGCGTGGCCAAGTTTTTTATGATGGCGTTCAGGAAAAATGGCGAACGCAAGTTAGAGAATTTAATTGGCAAGGAAAAGTAACAGATAAATGGGACTTAAAAGTAGGCCAGCAGGTTCTCACGTGGGGAACCGGAGATTACCTATTTTTAAACGACATGTTTGCTAAAGATTGGCAAAGCTTTTTTAGTGGCAGGGATGATGAATATTTAAAGTCTCCGCAAATGGCTATCAAAGCGTCTGGTTATTACGATTTTGCTAATATTGACCTAATCCTTACACCTCGCTTTACACCTGATCGATACATTAATGGTGACGTGTTTTCATTTTATAACCCGGTTGCGGCTCAATTTAATGGTGGTCAGAATATCGCACCTGGTTTAGATGTTAGTACCGAAAACAAGCCTACTGATGCTGAATTTTCATTAAGAATGAAAAAGCAAGTTGGGAGTTCTGAAATAGCCATATATGCCTATCATGGATTTGAAAAATCACCACTAAGTTATACCGTTGATTTTGAACCTACGTTTTCAAGAGTAAATGTAGTTGGTGCTAGTATGATAGCTCCGCTTTTTGAAGGACTGTTTAACGTTGAAGTCGCGAGCAATAAAACAAATTCGTACAGTGACGCACTGAATCCACAAGACAAGCGTCTGAATAAATTAATGCTAGGTTATGAACAAGAACTCGTCGCAAATCTAACGGGGTCTTTACAATTGTTAGTTGAACCCACTGTTGATCATCTAACGAAACAAACTCGGACAAGAACACTGTTTACCACTCAACTTCGTTATCGAATGAATCAAGACACGTTAAGCCTTCAGTGGTTTACGTTCTATTCTCCGTCGGATGATGATGGTTATAGTCGTATTAAAGTCAGTTACCAACCTATACAAGATTGGTCCATAACTGCAGGTATAAATGCATTTTGGGGCGAGCACAAGGCTTCATTCTTCGGCCAATTTGAAAACGCAAGCAACGCGTATTTTAACGTTCGCCATTACTTATAAATTTTACAAATATATTAGGAAATCTTATGTCTTTAGAAAAAACATTAAATGCCTTTGCAGGCTTTATGGTGCTGTTATCAGTGATTCTGACGGTTTATGTTCATCACAACTTTGTATGGCTTACTGTTTTTGTAGGTGCTAATTTATTTCAACAAAGTTTCACAGACTTTTGCCCAGCAACAATGATAATGCGAAAGCTGGGCTTAAAATCAGAGCGTCAATTAGCTCTAGAGAGTCTAGAAAAATAACCGACACTTACATTTAACTTACATTATGCAAATTACAGTCTCTATCTTTTAAAGCTCTGTAATTTTGCATGATATAAATCAACGGAGTTGACCTTTACCGGTGCCGACATTGCTTTTTTTAAACTGGCTTTTGCTTCCGCAAATTTACCAATTTTAAAATAGGCTTTGGCTTGCGAAAAATGAACTTCGTCTAAGTAGGGCGCTTTATTCTCGGCCTTTTGATACATGACCAAGGAAGCAGAGTATTCGGCTTGTTCAAAGAAGTGATTGCCTTGCATAATTAAATCATATGGGTTGTCATCGTCGAGTGTTTTTAATTGCTTTTCAACTTCCGTCGCTTTAGCAAACTCACCAGCTCGAACTAACAAGTTTTTATAATTCGACATCATATTAATCGACGTAATATCAGACTCACTAGCCGTTTTGTATAGCTCAATTGCTTTTTCCAGATGATTTAGCTTACTCAGAACCAGTGCATGCGTGTTTATATTCTCTGCAGCACTTGGGAAATGCTTTAACGAATTAGATGAGTATTGATAGGCTAATTCATAATCTTTTTCTGCAATGGCCTTTGCAGCCTTATTGGCAAAGTACATAGAAATGAATTCATCATTGGAAATCATTTTGCCCGGCAAGTCTGATTTATCTCTGTAATAGTCAATGGTTAAAGAAGAACGATTAAAATAGAAATACTCTTCGTCCTCTAGCTGAGTTTCTTCTTGAATGTAAATTTTTGTTCTTACATGGTAAGACGTAATTGCTGTGTTACCTTCACGATAAAAGAGTGGTGCCGTATTCACCATCTGATAACCAATTTCTAAATTGACCGCATTTGCTAACGCGGTCGTTAACATTGCTAAAGACATACAGTTTCCGCTTTTATGATCAAATGCCTCGCTCGCGTCATGGGTATGGTTTTGATAGGTAAAATAGAAAACAAAACGAGATAAATAGTCATAAAGGCGTTGATGCGGACGAATATGTGAATATTTTGGGTCGTTATAATAGGCAAGAAACTTTTCTTTTTGATCGGCTCTAAGTTGAAATGGTTTAGTAGAATTTAAAGGGTTAAATTCCGCAATTAACCAGTCCGAGTATTCTATATTTTGTGTTACAGGAGCTTGTATTGCCTGTATTTTAGGTTTGGTTGAACATGCCACCAACGATAGGCATAAAACAACTAAGAGTGTTTGTTTAATAAGTGATGTTCGAAAGTAAGGTCTTCGCAATGTGCTTTTAATTTGCAAGTTCTTATAAAACATGGCAATACATCCTGTAATTTGGTTCAAATTTTATTCTAAACACAATTAAGAACGATTGCCATTTAAGATATGGCTTGTTTAGTCATTATTACTACAAAACGTCGCGCGTAAGCCTGATTGTAATTATTGAGTTAAGTGAATTGCTTCAACCAATTCAAATTTACCTTCTAATAATGAACGGCCTAAAATGACACCACTCGGAGATTCATTATTTTCACCTGAGCCATTTACGTTATTTAATGCGATTTGAATATCTTCAAGGCTACTAATGCCACCAGAGGCTTGCCAACTGATTTGTGGATATTGTTGAGCTAACGTTTTGTAAAGTGCTTGATTAGGGCCTTGTAAGGTTCCATCTTTGCTTATATCAGTACAAAGTACGTGTTTAAGCCCTGACTTTAAAAACAACTCTACAATAGACTCTAGTGTTACATCTGAACTGTTTTGCCAACCATGAGTAGCAATAAACTTATTGCCTTTTGAATCGATATTCACATCAAGCGCGAGCACGATTTTTTCAGCACCGTACTTCTCTAACCATGACAATACGGTTTTAGCATCACTCACTGCTAAAGAACCAATGACCACTCGACTAACGCCAATTTCAAAAAGGTCTATGATGTCTTGTTCGGTGCGAATTCCGCCGCCAGCCTGAAACTTCATCACGTTTAAGTCAACCATGTTCTTGATTAATGAAAGCTGCCTTTTGGTAGTGTCTTTTGCGCCTGTTAAATCAACAATGTGTAGCCATTTAGCACCAGCACTCGCATATTGTTGAACAAGTTCGACAGGATTAACTTTATATTCTGTTTTTTGTCCGTAGTCGCCTTGATAAAGTCGTACGACGGAACCTTCAATTAAATCTATTGCTGGAATAATCATAATGTTCCTATAGAGTCTATTTAACTACTGCTTAACGACTAGCTTAACGAGTGTGTGCAGTAGAGTTTATTTTTTTATTTTTTATTTGTTAGTAAATATACCGCTTAGCCCAACAGTCATTACATCTCTATGAAGTTTTTAAGCAGCTGTTCACCTGCTTTACCACTTCTTTCTGGGTGAAACTGCACGCCAAAAAAATTGTTATGGAAAATAGCAGCAGAAAAAGGCTGACCATAATCACATTGAGCGAGCGTGTTTTCAGAAATTGGAGCACTAAAACTATGTACAAAATAGAAAAATGCACCTTGTTCTATATTTTTAAAAAGAGGGTGTGGCGACTCAAGCGTCACTGAGTTCCAACCCATGTGTGGCAATACAAGTTCTGCCACTTTCATTCTTTCTATTTGTGTAGGGATTACACCTAAACATTTGACTAAGTCTGTTTCCGTAACGGCTAAGTGAGAGCCTGGTTTTTCATTAGACGTCATGGTCATTAACTGCATGCCAAGGCAAATACCTAATACAGGTTGTGTTAACGACTGAATGACGCTTGTTAATCCTTTCTTTTCAATACTTAGCATTGCTGCGTACGCAGAACCAACACCTGGTAACAAGACTTTATCTGCGGCTTTAATAATGGCAGGATCATCTGATACCGTCACTTTTACATCAAGACGTTCAAAGGCACATTGCACCGAAAAAATATTCGCACATCCAGTATTTACGATGACTAAATTAATGTCTGACATCGACATATCTACAGTGCTCCCTTTGTTGAAGGCAATACATCTCCGTCAACTTTAATTGCGGCTCTCAACGCGCGGCCAAATACTTTAAACAGGCTTTCAACTTGGTGGTGCGCATTACCTTTAGAGGTCGCTAAGTGTAAAGTTAAACCCATTGATTGGCTTAATGAAAAGAAAAAGTGTTCAACCATTTGTGTCGACATTTCACCGACTCGGCTATCGGTAAACTCGGCATTAAACACTAAGTAAGGACGACCTGAAATATCAAGAGTTGCTTCCGCTTTACACTCATCCATCGGCAGTACAAAGCCAAATCGACCAATGCCTCGTTTATTACCTAATGCTTCTTTTAAGGCTTGGCCTAATGCTAAAGCGGTATCTTCAATTGAGTGGTGATCATCAATGTGTAAATCGCCGTCTGTTGTTAAATCTAAGTAAAAACCACCGTGAGAGGCAATTTGGTCTAACATGTGATCAAAAAAGCCCATGCCTGTTTGTATGTTAGATTTTTCAGTGCTATCCAAATCAACAAATACTTTAATATCGGTCTCTGACGTCGTGCGAGTTACTTGGGCCTGACGACGATTGTCTTTTTGTTGCGCTAAAAAGCTTTCGATATTTAGCCAATTCATAGACTCAGGGGAATATTTAATACCAATAATTCCCATGTTTTCAGCCAACTGAATATCGGTATCACGGTCGCCAATGACATATGAATCGGTAAAATCAACTTTACCTTGTTGCAGGTAGTCTTTAACTAAACCTAGTTTGGGTTTTCGGCAACTGCAGTTTTCATGATCAAAGTGAGGACACAACAAAACGTCATCAAACGTGACGCCTTGTGATTCAAAAAATGCCATCATTTGATTATGAGGTGCGTCAAAATCCTCTTGTGGGAAAGAGTCAGTGCCCAGTCCATCTTGATTGGAAACCATGACAAGACGGTAGCCTTTTTGTTGCAAACGGATTAATACGGGCACAACCATAGGCTCAAAAACGAGTTTTTCTAATGTATCTAATTGTTTGTCTACTGGTGGTTCTTGTACAAGGGTACCGTCACGGTCGATAAATAAAATGGCTTGAGGTTTGTTCATAATGTTAACTCTGCTTCAATTTGGTTAAATACTTGGATAACGGCAGCCATTTCTGACTCACTTCCGATGGTAATGCGAATCGTATTGTTCAACATTAGTTGTTTTGATTGATTTCTTACTAAAATATTAGATTTGATAAATGTTTGCATAACACTATCAGCCGTTAGTTTGTTCGTTAACTTAATGAGTACAAAATTCGTCTCTGAGTTAAAAACTTGCTCTGAAAGTTGCCATGAATTTGCTATGTTAATAAAATTATCACGTCGGTTATTCAGTTCTCTAACCTTATCTAACATCCACAATAATCCACTAGCGGATAAAGCCTGCGTTGCCATTTGAGCAACGGGTGCAGGAATTGGGTAAGGTGCAATAACTTTTTTTAATGCCTGTATAATTGAAGAGTCTGCCATGGTGAATCCACAACGTAATCCCGCTAAAGCAAAGGCTTTAGAAAGCGTTCGCAAGATAACAAGGTTTGGGTACTCTGCTAATAAATCAACGACGGTCGATTCAGGACAAAACTCAATATAAGCCTCATCGGCGACAACTAACGTTTCGTCTTTGGTCGCCTTTAATACTGTTTTCAGATCATCAAGATTAATCACATCACCTGTTGGGTTATTAGGTGAGCATATAAACACGATCTGAGCCTGCTTTGACAGTTTAATGACGCTAGGTACATCGAGTTGCATCGTTGTGTCTTTGTCTTTGCCCATATCGCCATTTTCATTAAAAAGAAGCGGAGCCGTTAAGACATTAACGCCTGCAGTTTCCGCACTAATTGCATACATGCCGTAAGTCGGTGGACAGATCAGGATATTCTGACCAGGAGAACAGAAGGTGCGCACTAAAAGTTCGATGCCTTCATCTGCGCCACGGGTCGCTAAAACTTGTTCATTTGAAACTTTTGCATAATTTGCATAAGCATTAATTAAAGGCTCTGGTTGAAAGTCAGGGTAACGATTATAAAGACTAGGATCAGCTGATACATCGGGTCCATAAGGGTTTTCATTAGCGTTTAGCCATAACGTATTATTGGCAGCATTAACTTCATTGCCAGACATGCTAAATAAACGTCGAGCTGACTCATAAGGCTTGAGTGTTTTTAATTCAGGTCTTATTAGCTTTTTTGCTAGTGCTTTCGCTGCTGTATTATTCATCGGGTTTCACCGTTATTGGTATTGTTGTTAGTAGCGGTCTTGGTATCGTCATGTTTATTATTAATTAGATTGTCAATTTGAACGTCATCATTACTAAGTACAGCAAGGCGCAACGCAACCGCATTTTTGTGTGCATCTAAGCCTTCTGCTTCCGCTAACGTCATTATTGCTGGTCCGATTGACTGCAAACCTTTTGGCGTAATCTCTTGTACGGTAAATTTTCGAGTGAAGTCGCCTAAATTTAAAGAGCTTAGAACTTTTGAATAACCATAAGTTGGTAACACATGATTGGTTCCGCTGGCATAATCTCCAGCACTTTCTGGTGTATACGCACCTAAAAAAATCGAAGCAGCGTTCTTTAGTTTAGGCAGTAACGTTCGTGCTTTATCGGTTTGCACAATTAAATGTTCAGGCGCATATTCATTGCTAACCGCGATAGCTTGTTCAATTGAACTCGTTAAAATAAATCGACTATTAGACAGTGCTTTTTTAGCAATTTCGGCACGAGGCAACAGCGTTAACTGTGACTCTATCGCTTTTTGGGTTTTGCTAATAAGGCTTGCTGAATCACTAACTAAAATGACTTGTGAATCAGGGCCGTGCTCTGCTTGAGACAATAAGTCTGCCGCCACAAAGTCGGCATTTGCATTACGGTCAGCCAATACTAAAACTTCAGAAGGCCCCGCAGGCATATCAATTGCAGCGCCTTGAGCATCCTGTGCAACTTGCTGTTTTGCTTCTGTAACAAAGCTGTTACCTGGTCCAAAAATCTTATCAACGGCTTGAATTGATTCTGTTCCATAAGCTAACGCTGCGATAGCCTGCGCGCCCCCAGTACGATAAATTTCGCTGATACCGCAAAGTTTTGCAGCATAAAGAATTTCAGCAGTTATTCCGCCACTATTTTGCGGACGTGTATCTGGAGGTGTACATAACACGACTCTAGAACAACCCGCTATTTGTGCTGGCACACCCAACATTAAGACAGTTGAAGGTAACGGTGCGCTTCCTCCTGGTATATATAAACCGACTGAGTCTATGGCTTGAGTTAACAACTCACAGACAACACCAGGGCTCGTTTCTACCCTTATGTCATTTTGAACTTGAGCTTCATGAAAACGTTTTATTTGTCCATAAGCTAATTCAATAGCCGCTTTTTGTTCATCACCAAGCGTATTAAGGATGGAATTTTGTTGTTCTGAACCAAGCACAACTGACGATAAATCTAAACCATCAAACTTTTTTGTTAGACTTAGAAGTGCAACATCACCATCTGTTTTCACCATATTGATTATGTTTGATACGGTAGCCGACAAATCCGCTTTATTAGCAATAGCAGGCCTTGCTAATGCATTTTTGCGTTCTTGTGTTGTCAGGTTTTGCCATGTAATCATCTTCAAACTGCCTTTTAATACTTTTATGACTAGCCCATCATCTTTTCAATAGGCATAACTAAAATCGATGTGCATCCGAGCGCCTTTAACTGTTCCATTGTTTCCCAGAACAAGTTTTCTGGGCTTACAACATGAATAGCAGCTTGGTCGCTGTTTTCAGACAAAGGCAAAACAGTAGGGTCTTCTGCGCCAGGTAATAGCTTTTTAACTTGCTCTAGTTTTGCTATCGGTGCGTGTAACATGATGTACTTAGACTCTTTTGCTTGCATAACACCATTGATTCGAGGCATTAATGTATCAACTAGTTTCTGTTTTTCTGTGCTAAGTTCAGCTGCTTTTTGTATTAACACCGCTTTGGAGACAAAGATTTCCTGAGCTTCTTCTAAGCCGTTAGCTTCTAATGTTGCTCCAGTTGAAACTAAGTCACATATCGCCTCAGCGATACCTGCTCTTGGCGCTACTTCTACGGAGCCCGTTAACATAACAGGCTGAGCGTTTATTTTATTGTCCGCTAAAAAACGTTTTAGCAAATAAGGATAGGTTGTTGCAATTTTGGTATTTTGTAACGACTGCAAACCTTGATAGTCAAACTCATTTGGCACAGCAATTGATAAACGACATCCGCCATATTCAAGACGTTTAAGCGTTTTGTATTCCGCAGGTTCGTTAGAGGCCTGACGTTCTAACATTTTTTCTTCTAGCTCATTTTCACCAATAAAACCAAGGTCTGCGATTCCGTCCATCACTAAGCCAGGAATGTCATCATCTCGCACTAACAATAGATCAATAGGAAGGTTAGTTGAATGTGCAATTAGTAAACGGTCTCGAATAGAAAGTTTTACGCCAATTGCTTTTAATAACGAAATAGACTCGCTACTAAGGCGACCTTTTTTTTGTACTGCGATTCTTAATCTGTTTTTGTCAGTCATGTTAATTCCTATTAACCATTAAAATTTTAAAATGTTTTGTTTTTCTGAATGTTTAAGTTGCTTGTTTCATTACAGAAATATGATGTTATCAATCTTGTTCCAAGATAATTTTGTCCTTAAACGAAAAAACCCCGAAGAATAAAATCCTCCGGGGTTATGCAATTTTTTGCTTGGAGGACAAATAATAGCCTCCAGCGAAATTAGCTGAACACTATTTCGTTATATGATGATGATGGAACCAAATTGTAGTTACGTTAGTTGTGTTCATGTTGTTCACTTTTCTCTAATTTCGTTATCTAAATTATTTTCTGTTTAAACATTTGTTCAAGTACATTTGCTCACTGAACAAGGACAAGTTAAACGCTGCGTAAAATTAAATCAAGTCTAAGTGTTATAACAATATTGATAAAATCTTGATGAATTTGCATATCGGTCGATAAATGGTTAATAATTGAGCAGTTGTGCATGTTTTTGCAACTACTAATTCTATGTTTGATTTTTAAATGGAGCGAAAAATAAACTCATGGCTGACATTCTCTATAGTTCGATTCGAAGGCCTTTGGCCACAGCACCTGACAAATTGCGGGCGTATCAGATTGCTAAAACGGCACGTGATCAAAACTTAAAGCGGATAAAAGAAGATGATCTTAATAGAGGTCAGCATGGAAATCGTAACTTAAAAGAAGACCAAGAACAGCAGAAAAAGCGACAGCAAGAAGAAAACTTAAAAGCATTTAAAAAACTTATAGACGATCAAAAAGATAGTGATCAAAAAGGAAATGACCAAAAACAAAGTGAATCAACAGATGTTGAAGAGGTGATTAACAGTCCCGTGAAAAGCACACTAGAAAACATTGAGCACTTGAATAGAAATTCAAATGGCAAATTAAAAGAAAAAGCCAAAGGTAAATATAAAGATGAGGAAGGGAAAATACATATCGATTTTTATGCGTAAAAAAACGGAGCTAGGCTCCGTTTTGCATTATAAGGCTATCTCAAAAGATTGATTTTATTCGCGTAGGTTAACGAGGTTGCATCCGAATCGCACCATCTAAACGAATTGTTTCCGCATTGATATATGCATTTGACGCAATATGTATCACAAGATCGGCAAACTCTTTTGGTAATCCCATACGTTTAGGGAATTGAATATTGGCAACTAAACTTTCTTGTACATTTTCTGGCATACCCAACAACATTGGCGTACCCATTATGCCTGGCGCTACAGCATTAACACGAATTCCAGATCGCGCTAAATCGCGTGCCATTGGCAAACTCAATGCAATAATGCCACCTTTACTAGCCGCATAAGCTGATTGACCCATTTGGCCTTCATATCCCGCAACAGAAGCAGTGTTAATGATCACGCCACGTTCTAACGCCTCTCCCATAGGTTCATTTTTTGCCATTTGCTCAGCAACTTGAGAAGCAACATTAAAAGTGCCGACTAAATTAATATTGATAGCTAAAGCAAATTTGTTTAGTGGCATGGCTTTACCGTCACGATCTAATACTTTTGCCGCAGGAGCTATACCAGCACAATTAACCAGAATGTGTATCGCGCCATACGTGCTCATTACTGCATCGACAGCCTTAGATACAGACTCTGGATTGGTTACATCAACGGCTTGAAACATAATATTTTCATTACCTAGCTCAGCAACAACTTGTGAGCCAGCTTCTTCATTAAGGTCAAAAATAGCGACTTTAATACCTTGCGCAATTAACCCTTCTGTAGTTGCACGGCCTAAACCTGAAGCACCACCGGTAACAACTGCAATTTTATTTGATAATTCCATGTTTAAACCCTTAAATTTCTTTTAATAATTCACGAGCGATTACAATTTTTTGCACTTCGCTGGTACCTTCATAAATAGTGGTAATTCTCACGTCTCTTGCCATACGCTCAACAGGATACTCACTAATATAGCCATAACCACCTAGTAATTGAATTGCGTCATAACAAATTTCATTGGCTTTTTCGGTCGCAAATAACTTAGCCATTGAAGCTTGTTTTGAAAATGGTAAACCTTGTTCTTTCAGATAGGCAGCTTGCATTAATAATAATTTAGCTGCTTCTAATTCGGTATATCGGTCGGCAAGTTTCCATTGTAAACCTTGGAAATTAATTAAAGCTTGTCCAAACTGTTCACGCTCAGCAATATAAGCACGAGCATAGTCCATCGCTGCTTCTGCTATACCTAGTGCCAATGAACCAATACCGATTCTGCCACCGGCCAATTCAGTAACAGCGATTTTAAAACCTTGGTTTTCAACGCCCATTAACGCGCTTGCTGGTACACGACAGTTTTCAAAACGAACTTCATTTGTCGCTGATGCTTTTTGTCCCATCTTATGTTCTGCAGGGGAAATAATGACACCTGGAATGCCGTTTTCAACAAGAAAACATGAAATTCCTTTACCTTTCTTAGCATCTTTATCTGTAACTGCCCAAACAACAAACACACCAGCATATTCGGCACTAGTGATAAACATTTTGGCGCCGTTCAGAATGTAATCATCGCCATCTTTTACGGCCGATGTTTTCATGCCAGCTGGATCACTACCTGCGCCAGCCTCTGTTAAACAGAATCCTGCTGCTGGGTACTCACCAGAACAGATTTTCGGCAAATAAGTTTGTTTTTGTTGTTCATTGCCAACTGCCTGTATGACCTCAGCAACCATATTTGTAACTGATGTAGTAACTGCCGTTGATGCACAGCCTTTAGCCAGTTCTTTTATTGCTAAACTAAATGCAACGGCGCCGACTTCACTACCACCATAGTCCGCATCAGTGTTTAGGCCCATAAAACCAAGTTCTGCTAATTGTTTAAGGTTGCTTAAAAGAATTTCACGGTTGCCCGTTTTGTCTAATTCAGCAGCATTAGGGGCTAACTCATTTTCTGCAAATTGACGTGCAGTATCTTGTATAAGTTGTTGCTCTTCAGTTAAAGAAAAATTCATCTTAAAGACTCTAGAAAAATGTGCCGTATAAGACACGATTAACAATGGCCGACAATTTGCCAGAAAGCCCCTTAAATAGAAAGCCTAGATGATAAAAAGGCGAGGGCGGCATGTATTGATAATTTTACTGGTAATGACTTAATTTCTTTTCTTCTTTCAACGCCTAGTTTATTCTGTGATTCGAAAAATTAATAAATTTAATATCAATCAAAAAGAGAATCTTATGGATGAGAAAAACGCTAACGCGATAAAACACACTTCTGACGTAAACTTTCATGGCAAGGCCAGTGAGTTTTTTTCAATTTGGATCGTCAATATACTCCTTACAATTGTCACTTTAGGTATTTATTCAGCTTGGGCTAAAGTGAGAACCAACCGATATTTTTACTCAAATACTGAAGTAGACGGCCACCGATTTTCATATTTAGCGGAACCGATACAAATTCTAATTGGGAGACTTATTGGTGTAGCTTTATTTGTCGTGTACTTTTTAGTTTCATCGATAAGTCCTGCATTTGGCGCAGTCATTATGCTAGTTCTATTTTTTGTTACGCCATTTTTAATCTGCCAAAGCATTCGTTTTAAAATGAAGATGACTGGATACAGAAACGTACGCTTTAATTTTAAGGGCAGTTACGGTGATGCATTTATAGTATTTGTTGTCTTGCCTATAGTTGCTGTATTGACTTTGTATATTGCCTTACCATGGACTTTAAAAAAGATTGATCAGTTCATCTACTCAAATATTACGTTTGGTAACAAAGAGTGTGGAACAACGATTGAAACAGGTGAATATTATGTTGCATCAATAGGTGCATTGTTTATAGGTATTTTGTTGTCGGTAGGCGCATTGGGAGCCATGGGAGTTTCAATAGCAGTATTGGCAGAAACGGCTGAAAACCCTTCAGGCGGTTGGCCTATTATCTTTATGATGCTTGGATATGCAGCTGTAATTTTGTTTGCTTCTAGTTTTTATACGGCTCGTATTAGAAATCACCTTTTTAATAATACGTCTATCGAAGAGGTAGCAAGTTTTAAATCAGAGTTAAGTATTACCCAGTTAGTTTGGATTCGTTTAACTAACCTCCTAGCTGTTACTTTTACCTTAGGTTTTGCTATTCCTTGGGTGAAGATAAGAACGGCAAAAATGTTTGCTGATGCAACGACTGTGAATGTGTTAGAAGGCGCAGAGCATGTTATGGCTGAATCTGCTGAGGACACAAGTGCGATTGGCGAAGAAGTATCAGACATCTTTGATGTTGATATTGCAGTTGGGTAACTCATTATGAAATCGCAGGTAAAATTTTATCCTGTTGGACGTTCAGAGTGTTTGGGGGCTAACGTAATGTTTAGCCCCACAGGCAAGTTTGTTTTGACCGTTGAAGAAATTAATCTAATTACAGAATTAGATAAAAGTGAGCTTAAAGTAAAAGACAAATTGGGTTCAATTCCAAGAGAAATTGTCGTTCCTGATGTTGGCCTTGTTATTGTAGAAACAAGCCCTGAAATCGATGACTGGTTAGATTGCAAAACTCGACGCGGTGCCGTGTCTAAATTGGAACGTAACCCCTCATTTGTAATCGTCAGTCTTCTTTTAGTGCCAGTATTTTTGTATTTGTTTTTTAATTTTGCAGTGCCGAACATGGCTGTACAGTTTGCCAAATATGTTCCAGAAAGTGCGATTCAAGTTGCATCAAATCACTCTTTATATGCGATGGATAAAGTCTTGTTAGAAAAGTCGAAAGTCGAATTTGAAAAACAAGAGGCCTTTAGAAAACTTTGGCAAAAGACAATATCCGATTTAAGACTAAGCGACAGAGCTTACAAACTACATTTTCGTCAATCGGAAAAATTAGGTGCTAATGCTTTTGCGTTGCCAGACGGTACCGTTGTTGTCACTGATGAACTATTGGAACTAATTGAAAACGAACATGATATTTTGCAAGCGATATTACTTCATGAGTTAGGTCATGTAGAAGAAATGCATTCAATGAGACTAATATCCGAAACACTGGTCACCTCATTAGCAATTGATTACTTTTTTGGTGATATTGGAGCTGTAATAGAAGTATTTGGTGGCCTGGCTAATACTGTTATACAGAATCAATTTTCTCAGAAACTAGAGTGGGAAGCAGACAATTTTGCTTTAAAACAAATGGACAAGCTTAATCTAGACCGTAACAATTTTGCCGAAGCAATGGAAAGGTTAGCTGAGAAAGCACCTGAACATACTAGTTTAGATGTTTGGATGAACTCTCACCCATTATTAAAAGATAGGATAAAAAACGCCAAGAAGGTCGATTAGAGCCATATTAGTTTTTTATATTTAACAATATTGGCCCTGAACCTTCTTTTGATAATACATCTTGAGGGTTATAAATAGGGCAGTTTGTCATTGATAAACATCCACAACCAATACACCCTGTCAACGAGTCTCTTAAGTTGGTTAGGGCTTTTATATGGTCATCTAGTTGCTGATGCCATAAGGCGGACAGGTTTTTCCAATCCTGTTTATTAGGCGTCCGGTTACTTGGTAACTTATCCATCGCTTCTTTTATGTCTCTGAGGCTTACTCCTAGCTTTTGCGCAGCTTTAATCATTGAGACTCGTCTAAGTACCTCTTTTTTGTAACGTCGTTGATTACCTTGGTTTCTCCAGCTTCTAATAAGTCCCTTTGACTCATAAAAATGCAATGTTGATACATTCACACCACATCGCTTTGCGACAAATCCGACAGTAAGTTGTGGTTCTTCCATTACATTTTTCCTATGTATGTTTTACCAAGTTAGTAACCAATTATAAGTTAACGAAAAAAGACCTTTACCTCAACCTTTGTTGAGGTATTAAGGTGTTTGCAGATTTTGGAGGTCAGCTTGATTTACAGGTTGAGACAAGCCAATTGAGTCTTTTACCACCAAAATCGTAATTAAAGCTTAAGATTAGGAGATAACCATGGATCCTTTTATTCCGAAGGCCATAAAACCGTTAGCTAAACCGGTAACAAAGCAAGTAACAAAATTGACAACAAAGCGGTTCATAAACCATGTAATAAACGAACAAAGTAGCTGGCAACTGCTCTACAACAATACAATGCTAAATAAATAAGGAATTAACATGAGGTTAGAACATTTAAATTTAGTCGTCGCTGATATACCAACAAGCCTTGTATTTTATAAAGCTGCCTTTCCAAACTGGTGGATTAGAAGCGAAGGTGAAAGTGATTGGTCAGGAAAAAAAAGGAATTGGGTGCATTTTGGAGATGACTACAATTATATTGCCTTTGCAGATAATGGCGAGGAGGCAGGTCGAGATTTAAGTGGTCATCAAGTGGGACTCGCACATTTTGCGTATGTTACAAACAATCTAGCAGCGGTTATTGAAAGACTTGAACAAGCGGGCTATGTAATTGCAAAACCTGGTGCAATAGACAAATTTCGTAAGAATATTTATTTTTTAGACCCTGACGGATTTGAAATTGAATTTGTCGAATATTATTCAGACCTGCCTACAGAACGAAATTTAGCGACTTAGTGGTTACGAAGACTAAAGATTAGTATTATATTCAGATTATGGAAGTAAACGCATGGAAGTTAGAGTGTGTGTTGTTTAGTGTAGAATTTAATATAGAAGTAACATAAACTTTGAAAGTGGTGGGCGGTACTGGGCTCGAACCAGTGACCCTCGCCTTGTAAGGGCGATGCTCTCCCAGCTGAGCTAACCGCCCAACTTTATCTCTTAAACAGCGTTGCTGCTCAAGTGGTGCGTATTATAGGGTGACTCATTTTAGAGTCAACACTATTTTTGAAAAAAACTAACTGTTAGCGCATTTCTTAGACAAACTGCCTAAAAAAACATTTGTTTAGGCACTTTGTTGATAGTTTTTGTTCGTTTTTTGTTTAATCTAATCCGATAGCCTTGTTGATAAACTGCCATTCTTGTTCTAAAACAGGCTGAATTGAGAGTCGGCCCTGTTTAACTAATACCATTTCACTCAACGCTGGCGTTTGTTTTATTATGGACAACGGCAGCAATTTTTTG
>CAWUUQ010000237.1:0-26699 GCA_963925625.1 uncultured Psychrosphaera sp. | reverse complement strand
CAGTCTCTGTGTTGGTCGATATTGCAATCCGAGCGGAAGATCTTGATGAAGCCGCTGCTGAAGAAGCTAAAAGAACAGCTGAACAGCAGTTAGCCGATGCAGGTGCCGACTTTGATTATGCTGAAGCAGTTTCAGAACTTGCTAAAGCAATCGCGCAACTACGTGTTATTAAAAATATTCGTAAAGGCTAATTCAGCTTCCTTACAGAAAAGTTCAAAAGCCCAGCATTAGCTGGGTTTTTTTATGCCTGCTATTTGTACAAAATAAAACTTCCCTTTTTCTTAAAATTGTAATAAAAACGCCATGGATTGGTAATAAACAATCTATATAAAGTATTTAATTCGTTTATTTTTAACCCTGATAGGTGGATTACAATGGAAAATATAAGTGCGGGGAAATTTAATTACTTTGATGATCAAAACTTTCGTTATGGTTTTCGTAGAAGTGGTTATTTTACGGTAAGAGAAGCCGAGTATTTGGAGTCTCATGGCCAAACATTAAAAGAACTGGAAATTGGTGTGCGAACACCTGAAAGCGATGATGAAACGCATTTCCAACTCGCCATTCGTGATAATTTAGAATCTAATAGTTTTGCTGTAAAGGCATGGCGCAAATATAAAAATGCCATCTCTGCAAAATCTCAACGTATCTTTTTATCACAACACTGTGGAGCTTCAATTTTTCAGATACAAGAATAACTTTTTAATCGCTGTATATTGATTCAAAATTGCGTAAACTATCTATGTAGATAAACACTAGGTAACGAATTATGAGTCATAATATAGCGATTAAACCTCAACATGAACAAGACGCTATTCAGCACGATTTAATGTCTTCATTATGGGCTTACAAAGAAAAACGAGGATTAATGAGTCGTCCAGAGATCATTAAATACATCCACCAGAACTTTTCTGAACCAAAGCTTCAAGAGCATTTAATGGCTCGATATGAATACTTCAAAAACGTCTAACGTTACAAACAACTCTATTAACCCTCAGTACGCCAGAATATGGGCAGTAGTGCAATTAGTACCTGCAGGTAAAGTATCAACCTATGGTCAAATTGCTGATTTAGCAGGATTGCCAGGTAGAGCAAGGTTAGTCGGAAAAAGTCTAGGCAACGTGCCACCAAGCGGCTTTAATGACAAACCGGTACCTTGGTACAGAATCATACGTTCTTCAGGCGAAATAGCATTCCCAGATGGCTCAGAACACTTTTTTGAACAACGTAATCGGTTGATTGATGAAGGGGTGGTTATTAGAGGTCGTCGTATTTCATTAAAAGATTATTTATGGACACCTGACCTATCCGATTTATTGTTTAAGTTAGCATTTTAGTTGCCCTTCCAAATACCCTAACAACTGCTTTAAAGCTCTAGTTCCGTTTTCATCTAGTAAAATCAACTTTTTGGTTTACACTCAGTACATCAACAGTCTTTTGATTGCTCATGTGACTAACATGAACTAGTAGGTGGAAGATCATGGAAACGTTATTACCAGAAAGAAAGCCTGCCGGTATTTTACAACAACAAAAGTATCAGCAAGCTAGGTTATCAAGAGATCCTAGATTTGATGGCGTGTTTTACATTGCAGTAAAAACAACAGGTATATTTTGCCGTCCTATTTGTCCTGCAAATGCTCCTAAAGAACAAAATGTTGAATACTATCAAACGGCCAGCGAGGCCTTGGTTTCAGGATACCGCCCTTGTTTACGATGTCGTCCCGAGTCTGCCCCTTTTTCGCCGGCATGGAATGGCACTCAAACCTCTGTGCAAAGAGCGCTTAATATTATTCATGAAAATGGTTTTACCGACCTCAGTCTTTCAAAACTCGCGGTTCGCTTAGGTATTACAGATCGCTATCTAAGACAGTTGTTTGTTAAGTGGATAGGTGTTTCACCAAAACGTTATGTGCAACATCAACAAATATTATTTGCTAAATCACTGTTACACCAGACTCATTTGGCCGTGCAAGATATTGCATTAGCATGCGGTTTTAATAATGTTAGGCGCTTTAACGATAGTTTTAAAAAAATAACCACAAAAACTCCCTCTCAAGTTGGGAAACATACAGTGAACGATAACCCAATTCGTCTAGAGCTAAACTATCAACCTCCATTTGATTGGGAGCATTGGCATAATTTTACTGAGTTTCGTCAGATCAAAGAGCTAGAACGGATAGGCAATAGTTCCTATGGCAGAACGTTTAAATGGCGAACCGATGAAGGTAAATATATTAAAGGCAGATTTAATGCTATTCACAGGCCTGATAAACAAGGTATCAATGTCAGTTTAATTATTGACGACAATCAATACCTTTATCCTGTGGTGCAAAAAATAAGACAGGTGTTTGATTTAAACGCCAATGTGGAGATGATCACCACAGCCCTTTTAGATGCGGGCTTTCCAGAGCATAATCTTAAGCGAGGACTAAGAATACCAAGCTGTTGGAATACGTTTGAGGCGGGTGTTCGCGCTATTTTAGGACAACAAGTCTCGGTGAAAGCCGCAACAAACTTGCTAAACGTTCTGGTGGTTAATTTAGGTGAAACTGAAGAAATAGAACATGAAATTTATCGCTGGTTTCCAACACCAGAGGCGGTGGCGGCCTCTGACCTATCATTTATGAAAATGCCGGAAAGTCGTAAACAGACACTAATTCGCTTGGCGGCATATTACGTCGACCACCCTGATGCTGATCCAGAAGATTGGCTAGCTCTAAAAGGGATTGGGCCTTGGACCGTTGAATATACAAAAATGCGCGGATTAGGTAATACAGATATATGGTTAGACACAGACTTAGGGATAAAAAAGGCACTGGATATTTTTCCAAGAATCGATCCTGATAAAGCGAGTCCGTGGCGTACGTATCTTACTTTTAATATGTGGGGAATGTTATGAGTGCTGTTAATCAACCTATGCCAGAAAAACTGATAACGAGATGTATTTCATCGCCTTTTGGGTTAGTTGAGATTGGTGTAGAAGTGTTTGTAGAAGAGCTTGATGAAAAAGGTGTCGAAATAACGAACCAGAAACCTATTTTGGATAAGCCAATCGTCGAAAAACTTTGGTACATCGAATTTTTATCACACAGCAACCAATTAAAATCGCAGTCTGTTCACTCTAATCAGTCTTCGTCCTTGTTGGATTTAGCAGAGCAACAGCTTAATGAATACTTTAATGGAAAAAAGACAGATTTTTCTGAGTTGCTAAAGCATCAAAGTTATTATGGCACTCCGTTTCAGCAAACCGTTTGGAAAGGGTTAACAGAAATTCCTTACGGGCAAATATGGTCATACGGACAATTAGCCAATCACATTAACAATCCTAAAGCTGTAAGAGCGGTTGGCGCTGCAAATGGAAAAAATCCATTAGCGGTTGTTGTACCATGCCATCGAGTCATTGGTGCGAACGGAACATTAACCGGTTATGCAGGCGGATTAGAGTTAAAACAGCAATTATTAAACTTTGAAACGGGTAACAATTAATAGGCATGGCTTAGCTTCGAAGCCGGCAGTGCCTTAGTTAGGATTATTTAGTCGTTAATAAAACAGACCAAAAGGCAATAGACACAATACATAATATGGTTGAGAACACGACAGTCGTTGCACATAAGCCTTCTTGAGTTTTGTGTTTACTTGCCATTATAAAGGCATTCACACCGGTTGGACTTGCCAGTAATAAAACAATAATTAGTCGAGCGTCGCCCGTCAGACCAAATACGAACGTGGTAATCAAATAACCCAACAATGGCAGCACAAGTAACTTAACAGAGCTGAGAACAAGTGCTGCGGAACGATTACCCTTTAAAGGCAACAAACTCATTGATGCACCTAAACCAAAAAGCGCAAGCGGAATAGCCGAAGAAGATAACATCGTCATTGGTGTCAATATCCACTCTGGAATGGTTAATCCCATTAAGTTAAATGACAGTCCACCAGCAATACTTAATACAATGGGATTTTTAAGGCTGTTTACAAAGTTTCCTATACTTAATTTTCGTATAAACACCTCGGTTAACGTGAATAAAATAGCGCTATGAAAAGCGATCAATACAAATGCTTGTCCTGCAGTTTGTTCGCCTAACAAACCAACAAGTACCGGAATTGAAATCAATACTGTATTGGAATACGTACCTGCAAGTGCAGCTAATGAAGCGTCTGATGAAGAAACCTTTAGAAAATGTCGATAAAACCCAAACACTCCGAAAAACAAAATTAAAAAAGCGCTGTAAAAAGACGTAAACCAAGAAAGTGATAATGCAGCAGACAAATCTGCTTGAGAGGTACTTCTAAACAAAAATAAAGGAATTAAAAACGAAAAACACAAGGCGGATATGGCAGTGACATGATGTTTTTCAAACCAGGCTAACTTAATCGACAAAAAGCCTAAAAAACAAATAATAGCCAGAGGTAAGATTATTGTTACCGTTTCCACTTAATAAACCCAGTGTTCGATGACTAGGCCGACAAAAATAATAAGCCCAACATAATGACTCTCTAAAAAAGCCTTAAAACAAGCTTCTGGTTTTCTATCTCTACATTGCCACAAGTGTTTAACAAATAACGCCGTCGCGGCTAAAAGCGCTATATCCATAGGCCAATGCCATTGCAGGTATATGCGTAATTGGAACAGCAACCAAATAGTGACAAATTGCAATAATCCAATAATGAGTAGGTCATTTTTACCAAATGCAATCGCGGTAGACTTAACGCCAATCCTTAGGTCATCGTCCCTATCAACCATGGCGTAATAAGTATCATAAGCTACCGTCCAAGTTAAATTAGCTAAATACAATACCCATAACTCAATTGGTAAATCAGCTTGTACCGCCATAAATACCATTGGAATAGCCCAACTAAATGCTGCGCCTAATACGACTTGCGGAAAATGAGTGTAACGCTTCATGAAGGGATATGAACACGCTAATAGTAGCCCTACACTTGAAAGTACTAAAACCGCTTCACCTAAATATAATGCCAGCAAAAAAGCGATGATGATTAATACTAGGAATAACTGTACCGCTTCCCAAACCGTTGCACGACCAGCAGGAATCGGTCTTAATTCGGTACGTTTTACATGGCCATCTATTTTACGATCTGCAATATCATTGATTACACAGCCCGCCGCTCTCATTGTAATTACACCAAGTGTAAAAACGAGTAAATATTGCCAATTAGGCACACCAAATGACGCAATCCAAAGTGCCCATAAAGTTGGCCATAACAACAAGTAAATGCCAATGGGTTTATCCATTCTCATTAGCTGGTGGTAAGCCTGGTAATTACTCCAACGTAAATGCCACTTCATCTAATAACCATCAACTAAAGCTGGTAAAAAACATTCATTAACTAAAATAGGCTTATTATCTAAGTGGAATAGCGAACGTCTAATAAAACAGGTCTTAGTTAGTGATTGTTTAAGCTTATCTTCAATAAATAACGCTAAAGGTGAATCGTTCTCAACAACGGCACATTCAATTTGATCACGAATGGCTTGATTGCTTTGAAATAAAATTTGCCCCAAAGATTGATTTCCTAAATCAGACAATCGTTTTTCTGTACCAATGATTGTTGATTCTGGCATTAAGGTTTGCGCATAAACTAATGGAACATCACCTTGTTTCAGAACGACTTCTCTAACCAACGCTACGCTATCACCAGTGTTAATCACCGATTGCATAGACTTATCAAGAGAGCGGTAACTTTGGCTTAATACCTCCACTGAAAACGCAACACCTAGCTCTTTAATTTTTATCGTTAAAGAACTTTCGCTACATACCCATTGTTTTATGTCTGGAAAGTCAGATAAAAGAGAGTGGTTTTTCGCTATTTGCCAATGTTCTGGTAATTCAATCGGATACAAAGTTTGGTACTCATTATGGGTTGAGTGCCTATGTTAGCAAAAATTCTTTCAGTTACTCAAAATAAAAGGTGGTAGAACGGATTTATTTCACTAAAATTAGGACACAAATTTCAAGAATTAGGAATATTCCCTTGTCTCGATTACTTTTAGTTATTGCTTTGCTCTTAACATCTATCAGTTCTAATGTGCACGCTGAACAGAAAAACGTCGGTTATTTTGGTTTTGAACCTGACATCATTACAAATTACATCAGTACTAAAAGAAGAATCGGATTTGTTCGAATTACCGCTGAATTAATGGTAGAAGACGTGCAAAATGTTGGAGTCATTGAACATCATTCACCACTTTTACGCGATGCCATCATCGATGTATTAATTAGACAGCCTGAACAAAAGGTAAAATCTATGACGGGACGCGAAGAAATTAGAGTATTGATTTTAGAGCGACTTAAAGATCTCATGAAAAAAGAAACTGGTCAGCCGTTAATTCAAGATTTAATATTTACTAAGTATTTATACAACTAATTCTAGTAGTAACTATTTTATTGATTATAAAACTAATTGTAGAATCGATTGAATACAGGACTAAGGGCTTTACGAAGCCCTTTTTTTATCTTCAGATTTAACCAGTAACAACGCTAATATTATACCCGCGATTAAACCACCGAAGTGTGCCCAGTTTGCCATTGAAACCGGTAAAACATCGACAAATCCTAATACCATCCAAACAATCAAAAAGCCAAATAAGCTATGAGGAAGTTGGACTTTTTCTGACTTATGAATATAACCACAGACCCAAGAAAAGCTTGCTAGCGCATAGTTAACGCCAGACAAACCAGCAAATCCGGTATCAACAATTAAAGCCTGAGCTGTATTTGAAAAGATGGCACTTAATATAAATATAATAGCTAACATTCTATAGCCTAAGACTTTTTCAATATTGCCACCTAAGTACCACCACCAGGCTAAATTAAATATTAAATGTACCGCGCTAAGGTGCATAACTGCTGGAGTAATGGTCCTATAAACCTCTGTTGTGGTCCATTCAAACTTTAGACTGGTAAATATTTCGCGAGCCCAACCAAAATAAGAGGCGGCAAAAATAGCGATGCACAAAAGAGCCGTATATCGAGTAAGGGGGCCAACACTTTGCCAAATCTTCATCAGCCCCAAATTGGGTGTTGCATAATTGTTGCTAACACTCGTTGGGTCAGTGACAAACCAAGAGGCATTAATAAACTTGTCTTGCGTAGGATTTGAAATAAAACTGTCAAACAGTTCAGTTGTTTGGCTTGAATCGGCTTCGTTTACATAAATAGCATAAAATGTTTTGGGTTCTGGTGGTGAAGTAAATGTTGGCGCTTCACTTGAAGCCACGTCAACTTGAATTTCTTCAACTTTAAACGCAGTGCCGATCACTTTTAAATAGTCAGTGAACGCTTGAGTTAACCTCAATGACGGTAATTGACCAATAAACGTATTCATTATTCTTCCGAGCTAACAACTGGAAAGTTTTGGCGCCACATTTCGAACCCACCATCAACGCTATAAACATTATCAAAGCCTTGTTCTACAAGATATTGAGCTGCACCTTGTGAACTATGACCGTGATAACAAAATACGAGAACAGGATGTTCATATTCTACTTCTTGAGTAAACGCATTTAACGTACCGTTTGTTAAATGAAAGGCACCTTCAACATGTGCAGTAGAAAAAGACTGGTCATCTCTAATATCTACAATGGCAGCTTGCTGCTCATTAATCATTTTATTCGCGTCAATAATACTAATGTGTTTAAACGTAGACATAAAAATTCCTGAAATTATTTAATAGTTTCATCATAATATTCACATACTATAACTTTCTGAATCCGATTATAGAGTTGTTATGCCTTCAATTAAAATTAATTCTTTAGAAACGCTCGAATCCGCTTGTTTAGCTTTTATGACAGATCAACCAATACATGACTCAGCGCATGATATAAATCACATAAAACGAGTGGTTAACAATGCCAAGCTCATAGCCAGTGGTGAGTCTGCTGACTTATGGATTGTGATTGCAGCCGCTTGGTTACATGACTGTATTACTTTTCCAAAAAATGACCCAAACAATAAAAAGGCCAGTCAATTTGCGGCCCACGCCGCCGTAGAATTTCTGTCAACCCGGGGGTTTCCAGAGGAAAAGCTAAATGGTGTTTTTCATGCAGTAGAAGCGCACAGTTATAGTGCCAATATTGCTACGCAGACACTAGAAGCCGAAATAGTGCAAGATGCTGATCGATTAGATGGGCTCGGCGCAATTGGAATTGCTCGGTGTTTTACCGTTTCAGGAAAGTTAGGTAGTGCGTTATACAACAATGACGACCCTTTCTGTAATAATCGCAATCCAGACAGTAAGTTAGCTGCAGTCGATCACTTCTATGAAAAGTTATTTAAGACCGCAGAACAAATGAAAACGGCTACAGGTAAAATGGTTGCGAATGAACGTGTTAACTATATGAAGCAGTTTTTAGAGCAATTAGGAACAGAAATTGGGTAAACCGTTACATTTGTTTAAAAAATAAACTACAATTAAGGTTCTAATAATAAAAACAACTGTTTAACTATGCCCAGTTCATGGAACAACTCAGGTTATCAATTACGGAGCTATTGGCCTGTTTTTAAGAATAAACATTTAGAAAACAGATACCAAATTGAACGGTTTGGTTATGATGCCATTGCGGTTGCACGCGGTATGTTTGTGTTGTCTTTTTTTTACCTCCTATTTCTCGTACCTGACCAATTTGTCGAGTTTGTATCCCAAGAAGCAGAGCTATTTAATGGGATCATAAAATTAGTCATCTCCATTTGGGGGTTTATGACCTACCAATATTTAATGAGACATCTGACACGAGCAGAAGTTAAAAAATGCGTCATGATTTTTCAAGTTGTGTTCTGTCTTTGTTTGTATGCCTCTTTTTCTATATATGCCTTATGGATAGCAGACCCAGCAAGTTTATTAGAAATTAGTATTTGTTTCGCGTTCCTCACTATTCTTGTATATATCTTTGTCCCCTTAAATATATTTCAACAAGTCGCCTGTGTTACCACCTTGTTTTTTACCTTTTTATTAACGGTTATTACATTGTATTCGTTTAGCGATTCACGTTTTGGGTATTCGCTTACATTTATGTTTTTAGCCAACACCTTTGGCTTATCAATTTCTTATACCATAAACAAAAACTTGCGAAATGCTTGGGCACATGAAAAACAGAAAGAGCGCGATAATATTTTACTTAAACAAGAAATAAAACAACGTGAAAGGCTAGAGCAGCAGTTGAAAAAACTGGCGATGACCGATGCTCTAACAGGCATAGATAACAGACGAAGTTTTATGGAGCATTTAGGTCGAGAGAAAAAACGCTCCGATCGGCAGTTTACTCCTTTGAGTATCATTACTTTTGATATTGATTTGTTTAAACATATTAATGACCAATTTGGCCATGAAGTGGGTGATACAGTATTGGTCAATATCTCAAGGTTAGTAGAAGAACGACTTCGAGAGACAGATATTTTTGCTCGAATTGGAGGTGAGGAATTTGCCATTCTAATACCAGATTCATCAAAAAAAGAGGCCATCAATTTAGCCGAGTCTTTGCGAAAAGCCATGAGTTTGCATGCTATATTATTCGAAGAAAAAGCGATAAAAGTCACAGCAAGTTTTGGAATAGCACAATACGAAACCAATGAACCAGTAGATATACTATTACGGCGCGCCGACAAGGCCATGTACCAAGCAAAAAGTGCAGGACGAAACTGCGTCAGCGACAAAAGCGACTAAATCCCTCATAATATAACATTCATAATTATCTAAAAATTTAGCGAGTGTTTAGTGTCTATAAAGTTTTATAAAGCGTTTAGCGCTCCCATTAAAGCCATAAGTTTTGATCTTGACGATACGTTGTATTCCAATGATGTCATTATTAATGATGCGGAACAGGCCCAATTTACGTATTTGTGCTCAAAAATTCCAACCATAAAGGAACAAGGCATTCAACCTTGGTTAGATCTAAAATGGCACGTTCTAGCAGAGCAACCAGAGCTTAAACATGATGTTACTCTGTGGCGTTTAGCGGTCATAAAGTACGGGCTTGCAGCCTATATTAAAGACTCAACGGAGTTAAACGATTTATCGATTAAGGCATTTAAAGAGTTTTATCGTGTTAGGTCAAACTTTTCAATTGACCAAAACACACATGACGTTTTATCTGCATTATCCAAAAAATTTCCTTTGGTGGCCGTGACCAATGGTAACGCAGATATAGATAGACTTAATCTTTCCCAGTACTTTGTTGGATACTGGCGTGCTGGTGAAAATAATTGTCGAATGAAACCTTATCCAGACATGTTAAACCAAGTTTCATTAGCTTTGGATTTACCATTAAGTAACATTTTACATGTTGGAGACAATATTACTTCCGATATTAAAGGCGCGTTAAATGCCAAAACGAACAGTTTTTGGTTTAATCCAGACAAAAAAAGTCTGCCAATTGGCGCTTCCTATGCCGCTAATTTGCCAAACGCTGAATATTCACACTTGGATGATTTATTACAACTGCTATAATCAAACCCTGTTTTTATATCCAGTTTAAGGCTTACGTTAATAATGGACGTTTTTATTCCTAATCAGGAACCCGATCTTCACGCTCTACAGGCACTCAAACTTAATGAGCTAAATGAACGTCAACACGAAGCTGTAACAGCTCCGCCGCAAAACATGCTTGTTCTTGCGGGCGCAGGCTCAGGCAAAACGAAGGTATTGATCAGTCGCATTGGATATCTAATTAAAGCGCTTCATGTTTCGCCTTTTTCAATAATGGCCGTTACCTTTACCAATAAAGCAGCCTCTGAGATGCGTCACCGTTTAGAAACGCAAATGGGACATGGCACGGTTGGTTCACAATTTAGCAATCATGGCATGTGGATTGGTACATTCCACGGGTTAGCGCATCGTTTTTTAAGAACGCATTTTAGAGAAGCTAAACTTCCAGAAACATTTCAGGTTATCGATTCAGACGATCAACATCGTCTTATTCGTCGTTTATTAAAAAGCCTTAATATTGATGAAAAACGTTATCCAGCCAAACAAATTATGTGGTACATCAATGGCAAAAAAGACGAAGGACTTAGGCCTAAACATATAGACTCATTTGATCCTAATGAACAAATGATGATTAAAGTTTATGAGGCGTATCAACAAGCGTGTGATCGGGCAGGCTTGGTTGATTTTGCGGAAATCCTACTTCGCAGTCATGAAGTCTTAGCCACCAATGCAGATATTCTTAGCCATTATAGAAAACGTTTTCGCCATGTGCTGGTGGACGAATTCCAAGATACCAATAGTATTCAGTACGCTTGGATTCAACTTATCTCAGGTGGGCACCCTGGTGGCATTGCTGACCAAGAAGAAGCATCTTATGTAATGATTGTTGGTGATGATGATCAGTCTATTTATGGTTGGCGTGGTGCGCGTGTTGAAAATATTCATAGTTTTCAAAAAGACTTTGCCGATGTCGAAACTATTCGTTTGGAACAAAACTATCGTTCAACAGCCAATATTCTAAAAGCCGCCAACGCTGTTATTTCTAACAATAGCGGGCGTTTAGGTAAAGACTTATGGACAGAAGATAAAGAAGGCGATCCAATTGCGGTTTATTCGTCGTTTAACGAATTAGAAGAGTCTCGTTTTGTTGTTGGCAATATTAAAAAATGGCAAGAAGACGGTGGTAGTTTATCCGACGCGGCTATTTTATATCGTAACAATGCGCAGTCTCGAGTTTTAGAGGAAGCCTTATTGCAAGCTGGTTTAAAATATAGAATTTACGGTGGCTTACGATTCTTCGAGCGACAAGAGATTAAAGACGCATTGGCTTATTTAAGAATCTTGTCTAACCGTGATGATGATGCAGCATTTGAGCGAGTCATCAACACACCCGCACGTGGAATTGGCGGAAAAACATTACAAATGATACGTGACGCGGCTCGTAGCCAAAGCATTACTATGTGGCAAGCCAGTGGGCGTTTGATTAATGAAAGCCGTTTAACAGCAAGAGCTGCAGGGGCTTTAACAAAATTTATAGAGCTGGTGGAACAACTCGAGGCCGATGTTTCAAGTCTGCCGCTACATGAACAAGCGGATCAGGCAATTCAAGCGTCTGGTTTAAAAGCCATGTATCAAGCTGAAAAAGGCGAAAAAGGCCAAACACGTGTAGAAAACTTAGAGGAATTGGTTACCGCTTGTAAACAATATGAGCCTGATGAAAATATGGAGGAGATACCAATTTTATCTGCATTTTTATCACACGCTTCATTAGAGTCTGGAGAGTCTCAAGCAGATGACTACGAAGAAGCGGTTCAACTCATGACCTTACATAGTGCTAAAGGTTTAGAGTTTCCATTAGTATTTATGGTGGGTGTTGAAGAAGGCATGTTTCCAAGTCAACAAAGCTCTGATGCGCCAGAACGGTTAGAAGAAGAAAGACGCCTTGCCTATGTTGGTATGACACGGGCGCGTGAACGTTTGTTTATCACGCACGCTGAAACTCGTCGTATGTATGGGCAAGAACATCATCATCGCCCTTCTCGTTTTATTGCTGAAATTCCCAATGAATGTATTTATCACGTTAAATTAACAACAGCTGTTCAAAAGCCAGCCTATAGAAGTAGTTCATCAAGTTATGGAAGCTCCACTGGTTACGGTTCTGGATCGTCTCATAAATCCACTAGCCATATTAAATTTACAGGCACCGGATTTTCATTGGGTCAAAGAGTAATGCACGCTAAATTTGGCGAAGGTACAGTGCTTAATTGTGAAGGCGACGGCGACAATGCGCGCATTCAAGTTAACTTTGATCAGTTTGGTGCAAAGTGGCTTGTCACGACGTATGCCAAACTTACTGCTGTTTAAGGCATCACTTGGTAAGCTGTTAGTTTGTAACTTATTGGAGCGTTAATGTCTGTTGCTAAAAATTGGTTGTTAACGCTGTTATGCCACCTTGATGATACCTCTCAAAGAGGTTTGTTAAGGTTAGCGGGTAACCAAGATTGGGCTTATGAGTGGTTACAGTCATCAGGCCTTAACGCGCACAATAAAAATGTCGTCTGGTTTACAGAGCCAGATCGTCTAAAGTCATCTTCCATTCGCGATAAAAATGAATGGCGCTTAAAACACTACAAACGTTATTTAGGTCAAGAATGTCAGTTTTTAGTACTAGACGCTTTTCAAGGGTTTAATGTTGACGCTTTTGCTGCCTTATCTGGTTTAATTAAGGAAGGTGGCTTATTGATATTAGTAACGCCACCTGACAACAAATGGTTAACCTATCCTGATCCAGAAGTTGACCGCTTTACACCTGCAGGCTATTCATTCTCGTCATTTATCAATGAAACTCAACCCTCACGTTTTATCCAAAATCTTTTACATAACTTTGAATTATCAAATGGTTATTATTTTATTGAAGAAAGTAGTGAATCTGAGGGAATTAAGAGCGTTAAAGCACTGCAGAACTTGCCCATTTTACAGGACAGTGACTCGCATCCTGCTTCGCACATAAATGCGAATGTCAGCATAAACAAAACATCTAGTGAAATATTAGCTAAACGACAAGCAACAGACTATAAAACGTTCGACCAGAAAGTGGCGGGTCAAAAAATGGCTGCACTTTGGGAGAATGCTTTTTACTCTGCTGACAATAACATTTCTGACCGCAACACCATTATTACCAACGACAGTATTTCCAACAAAAGTAAATCAAATGTATTGGTGTTATCGGCGGATCGCGGTCGCGGTAAGTCTTCGGTGATAGGAATCGCATTGGCAAAGTGGCTTAATGCATTCGTGAATAAGTCGGCGAACAAATTACTTAATTTGGTAGTAACCGCACCGCATGAAAGCTCTGTGTCTACGTTGTTATCTCACTATAGTGTGCATAAAAATATCGAGGCGATTAACCATGCTCCTGATTTGCGCTTTTTAGCACCAGATCAAATAATTACTCGAAACGAGCCTATTGATATTTTGATTATTGATGAGGCTGCCGCTATTCCCGTTCCTTTAGTGCAACACTTAGTTAAGTTGAGCAAAACGTGTGTGTTAGCGACCACAGCACATGGTTATGAAGGCACTGGACGTGGGTTTGAATATAAACTATTACCCTGGTTAAAATCTCATTTAGGTCATTTCGAAATGCTAAAAATGGAGCAACCTATTCGATGGCAGCCGGGTGATGAATTAGAAAGTTTGATAAACCAAGGTTTACATTTAACTGCAGATTTAGCGGGCTGTGTTCCTAAAACAATAAACATGAACGCAATAAATTTTAGTAAATTAGATCGCGACTCGTTAAGTAACGACGTCATTGATGCGATATTTTCATTGTTAGCGCATGCGCATTATAAAACTACACCTAATGATTTAAGAATGTTGTTGGATGCCCCTAATATAGACGTATTGGTTTTAGAATCAGCAGGTGATGTTGTTGCTACCGCGTTGATTTCAAAAGAAGGTCAACTACATAAACTAGGTGACTCATTATGTGATCATATTTGGCAAGGACGACGCCGTCCGAAAGGCCATTTGGCAACACAGTCGCTTATTGCACATGCGGGATATAAAGAGGCAGGCAACTATAGTTATGCACGTGTGGTAAGAATTGCTGTTCATCCTAATTTGCAGTCACAAGGTTTAGGTAATCAATTATTATCGAACGTGTTTGAGTATTACCATGATATTGATTTTATGTGCACAAGTTATGGCGTTGACACTAGATTGGTTTCGTTTTGGACAGATAATTATTATGTCCCTGTACGATTAGGCTTAAAGGCTGAAACCAGTACCGGAGAGTACAGTGTACTAATGGTTCGGCCTAAAAGTGAAAAAGCAAAAGCACTTAGCAAACAGTGGAATGTTCGTTTTTATGAGACATTACAAACAGAGCAACAATTAAATGTAAGACCCCTTTTTGATGATGGGATTTTGACGAGCAGGACTAATCAATACAAACCTAAAGATGATTCTAAAGATTATAATCAAGCTTATAAAAAATGGTGTGACGCACAAAATAGGCAAGATGTTGAGTGTTTTGCCAATTATTTCAGATCGCCAGATTCATGTTCTTTAGCACTTTCAGCGTTTTTGACGATAGTTTCGCAGGACAAAGATAGGGCTATAAAATTCTCTAAAGAGCTAGAACTTTTGCAAGACAAGTTTTTGCAAGGTTTGAACAATAAAGCCTTGATAGATAAATATAAATTTTCAGGAGAAAAGGCGCTTGTTCAACAATTAAGGGCTTCAGTTAAACATTGCTTCGTTTAAACGAGCAGAACTACAAGAAAAACGCCGTAACTTGGAATAACTTCTCTACTTCATTAATGTGCTTTTTATCAATCAAAAATAGAATCACATGGTCTTCAGATTCAATCACCGTATCATCATGCGCAATAATAACCTCTGAGTTTCGAACTATCGCACCTATGGTTGTTTGTGGCGGTAATTTTAATTCTTGAATTGAACGTCCTACTACTTTTGATGTTGTTTTATCACCATGAGCAATGGCTTCAATCGCTTCAGCAGCACCACGACGTAACGAGTAAACATTAACTACATCACCTTTTCGAACATGTGTTAACAAAGCTGAAATAGTGGCTTGTTGTGGAGAGATTGCTATGTCCACATCTTTACCTTGAACCAAATCAACATAAGCACTGCGCTGTATGAGTACCATGGTTTTCTGGGCACCCATTTTTTTCGCTAACATTGCCGACATAATATTCGCTTCGTCGTCGTTAGTTACGGCAATGAAGACATCAGTTTGTTCAATTTGTTCTTCGGCTAACAGCTCTTGATCTGAAGCGTCGCCTGTAAATACCGTTGTATGTTCAAGCAGTTGCGATAAAGCTTCGGCGCGTTGTTGGTTTACTTCTATGAGTTTTACTTGATACTTTTTCTCAAGAATTTTGGCTAAACCAGCACCAATATTACCACCACCAACAATCATTATTCGTTTATAACTATCTTCAAGCTTTTGTAGCTCTTCCATTACCTGACGAATATGTTTTGTGGCAACAATAAAGAACACTTCATCATCGGCTTCTATAACGGTGTTACCAACGGGTTTTATCGCCTGGCCTTTCCGGTAAATTGCAGCAACACGAGTTTCGACTGTTGGCATATGTTCTTTAAGTGTTGAAAGCGCATAACCTACGAGCGAACCACCATAATAGGCCTTAACGGCAACAAGTGAAACTTGCCCATTGGCAAATTCCAAAACTTGCAACGCACCAGGAGATTCAATGAGTCGATGAATATATTTGGTAACAAGCTCTTCAGGAGCAATGTATTTATCAACGGGTAAATCACTGTTTTGAAACAACTGCTCTTGATATAAAAGATAGGCTTGAGAGCGAATACGAGCGATTTTTTTAGGGGTATTAAAAATACTATAAGCAACCTGACAAGCCATCATATTAACTTCGTCGCTGCGAGTAACAGCAATTAACATATCTGCGTGTTCAGCGCCGGCTTGTCTTAAAACGTCTGGATGTGAACAGTGTCCAACCACGACTTGAAGATCGTATTTGTCTTGTAATGCATGCAACGGCTCGGCATCAATGTCTACCATGGTAATGTCATTTTCTTCACCCGCGAGATTTTCTGCGAGTGTTGCGCCAACCTGACCTGCACCTAAAATAATAATCTTCATAATATTGGTTTTGTTAACCTATCGATTTTATTGTATTTAACTTTCATTAAAGTAACTGTTAAATATTTGTTTTATAGCTGCTTTTGGATACGACAGTAATAGAACCCGTCCATATTATGCTCACTTGGTAAAATTTGCCAGCCTGGATTTTCTGGTGTTTCAAGGCATCGTTCATCTGCACTTAAATCAGTACTTGTTTTAGAGGCTGCAGAATAAGAAGGTTTTTTGTTTTCTTCAATTGGAACAAGCAGAGCGTCGTTTTGATTAGCTAAAAACTCAATCATCAATTGCTTGTTTTCACTTGGCAAAATAGAACAAGTTGCATATAACAATGTGCCGCCTGGTTTCAGGGTCTTCCACAGTGTATGTAAAATATCTCTCTGTACATTGGCTAGGTTATCAATGTCATCTGAACGACGTAACCATTTTATGTCAGGGTGACGGCGGATAACTCCTGTCGCAGAACAAGGTGCATCTAATAAAATTCGGTCAAATTGTTGGGTTATTACCGTTGAGTCAGTCAAATCACCACATACGAGTTCTGCTTTTTCCCCTAATCGAGTTAAATTTTCAGTAACACGGTCAAGGCGAGTTTGATCAATATCAGCAGCAACAACACGACAGTTTGCAAGGTCTAAAATATGACAGGTTTTTCCGCCGGGCGCGGCACATGCATCTAATACTTGTTCATCGTGTTGCGGATCAAGTAATAAAGCGGCGTGCTGAGCTGCACCATCTTGCACAGTAAACCAACCATCATCAAAACCAGGCAATACCTCAACAGGCTTAGGAGCGCTTAAAAGAACTGCATTTTTGTCCACTAATGGCTGAGAAAATTCAATGTTGGCATCGGTTAACGCCTGGCAAAACTCATTGGTACTTACATTATTAGTGTGTATTCGTAACCACATAGGCGCACGTTCTAAGTTTGCATGTAAAATTGTTTGCCACTGCTTCGGATAAGCGTCTTGAACACGTTTGATAAACCAACTTGGATGACTGTATTCAGTAACTAGATTGTTTGTTTTATTCTTAAGCTGCTCTTTATTGCGCATAAAGTTACGTAAACAAGCGTTGATCAGCCCTTTTAAACCCTTTGCTTTAAGGCTTACTGCAGCATTAACGGTTTCAGCGACTGCCGCATGTTCAGGAATACGCATTTCTTCAAGTTGATAAATACCAATAATAATCAAGTGATGAAAAAGGCGTTGTTTGCCTTTCAGCTTTTTCGATAATAATTGATTGGTAATAGCATCAAATTTAGGAAAAAAACGAATTGCACCAAAACACATTTCTTGTAATAAGGCATGATCTTTAGCTGCAATTTTGGATTGTGCTTTTGGTAAGGCGTCAGAGAGTGAAACCCCTTTGTCCATAACGGCTAATAGGGTTTCTGCAGCAGCTGCTCTTACGTTATTTGAATTCATTATAGAGTGGTTCCAATTGTGACCCAATCACCGCGACCATTAACAAAATCAGTTGCACTCATCGGTTTTTTACCTGGTGGTTGTAATTGTGTAATCATAATTGGCGAAGTGCCAGTGGTTATCACAATTCCATTTTTGTCGGCGGATAGAATCGTTCCCGCAGGCTTATTTTCACCGCTGTCTGCATATTCATCTGTAGTTAAAATCGTTGCACTTAATATTTTAACTGTGTTTTCTGCAAGTTTAGTAGTGGCCACTGGCCAAGGTTGAAACCCTCGAATATTACGTTCAATTTGTTCTGCGGAGTCGGCCCAATTAATTTGAGCTTCTTCTTTAGTTAGCTTATGAGCATAGGTTGCTTCGTCGTCATTTTGTTTAACTGGATTAATCTCGCCTTTTGCAATGGCATTAACAGCCTTAACTAACGCAACGGGCCCTAAAACCTGTAGTTTTTCATAAACGCTGCCACTGGTATCTTGGTCAGTAATATCACAGGTTTCAATTAACAACATGTCACCCGTATCTAAACCAATGTCCATTTGCATAATCGTTACTCCGGTTTGCGCATCACCCGTTAATACCGCACGTTGAATAGGTGCAGCACCACGCCACTTAGGCAAAATAGAGCCATGTACATTAATGCAACCTAATCGAGGCGTATCTAAAACTAACTTCGGTAAAATAAGGCCGTAAGCAACAACAATCATCAAGTCTGCATTGAGGCTTGCTAGCTCTTGTTGAGCATCTTCGGTTTTAAAAGAAGGTGGCTGATAAATGGGAATATCATGTTCTTGCGCCACTTGTTTTACGGCACTTGGCTGCAATTTTTTACCACGACCTGCTGGACGATCAGGCTGGGTATAACAACCGACAACATTAAAGTCTTCAGAAATTAGATGTGATAAATGTTGTGCTGCAAACTCAGGTGTCCCAGCAAAAACAATACGTAGCGGCTCAGATTTCATAATATACCTAGTTTGATTGCGCAGCTAACTTAGCTTCTTTTGCTAATTTCTTTTTTATTCGATCACGTTTTAATGGTGATAAATAATCAACAAATAGTTTGCCATTTAAATGGTCAAGTTCGTGTTGAATACAAATAGCTAATAAACCTTCTGCATCATATTCAAAAGCGTCGCCGTTACGATCAAGCGCTTTAACTGTTACTTCTTCCGCTCGTTCCACTTTTGCATAACACTGAGGAACCGACAAACAGCCCTCTTCATTAATCATTGAGCCTGTTTTTGAAATAATTTCAGGATTAATGAACACCATTGGTTCATTGCCTTCTTCAGAACAGTCAGCAACAAATAATCGAACATGTTGGTCAACTTGAGACGCAGCAAGGCCTACACCTTTCTCGTCATACATGGTTTCAAACATATCATCTATAAGCTTAGTGATTGTTTTGTCTACTGTTTCTATAGGTTTCGCAATAGTGCGAAGTCGTTCGTCTGGAAAACGAAGTACATTTAAAATTGCCATTTTCTTCTATGCCTTGCCAAATAACATCATATGCTTGTAATTTTAACTGTTTAGATTCACTATTAACAGAACAACATGTTGATAATAATAATTATAGGAATAAGGGAATGCGTGCACTAATTCGCTTTATGACGTTGGCGCTAATAATTAGTTCACTTCACGTAACTTCATTAATAGCCGATACTCTTGCAATTCGCAAAGATGCTCCGGCCGAATACGTGGTGAAAAAAGGCGATACTTTATGGGATATATCAAGTCTTTATCTTGATGATCCTTGGTTATGGCCAAAGTTATGGAAGCTTAATCCTCAAATAAATAACCCTCATCTTATTTATCCTGGTGATCACTTAAAACTAGTTTATCAAGCAGATGGCACGCCAACATTAGTTGTTGGGAAACGTGCATTTAAAATGTCTCCGCAAAAACGAATCGCTTATAAAAAAGACGAGCCTATTCCACTTATACCGTTAAGTTCTATTAAGTCTTACTTAAGTTATGAGTTAGCGCTCGACGAAGACACGATGGAAAGCTTGCCTTATGTTTTAGGTACAGATCGCACAGTCAAAAGAGCATTACCTGGAGACTTAATCTATATTAAAGGTGACCTAAAGGCAGAGCAAAAATTTGCAATCTATCGTAAAGGTAAAGCCTATATCGATATCGACACTGAAGACTTGTTGGGTTATGAAGCTGTTTTAGTGGCAATCGCCGATTTAGTAAATTCAGGTGATCCGAAAGAAGGTATTCCAGGAAAATTAACGATCAACTCTGTTAAACAAGAAGTTAAAGCTGGCGATGTCATTATGCCAATTAGAGAAGGTCAGGACTTACCGGCATTCTTTAAGATGACCGAAAACAAAAAAGAATTGAACGCAACAATCATCTCTACACCTTCTGATTTAGCTGGCGTAAGTAAATATGACGTTGTTGTTATTAATAAAGGTCAGGATGATGAAATTAATACGGGTGACCTTTTAACGGTTATGCGTAAATCGCCTACGGTTGTTGACCAAGGTTTAGGTCCAAAATACCAAGAAGACGCAACACGTTACGAAAAGTTTGTTGGTAAAGTTAAGAACTTACTTGGCGGTGATTCACATAAAGGTATTTACGACATGCCTTTTGAAGAAGTGGGACAAGTCATGGTCTTTAAAGTTTATGAAAAGGTTAGTTACGGCATTATCACTAAAAATAACTCACCTGTTTATGTAGGAGATAAGATTAACACTCCAACTAAATAGGTAATCCGCTTATGGAGCACCTATTTTATGAAAGAGTCAGTTAATAGTTGGTTAACAATATTGCAGTGCCCACAATTGGGCATTGCAACTCTGCATAGACTTAAGCCAGCGTTAGATTCAATCACTGATTTAACTGTGCTACCGACCTCTCGACTAAAAGAACTTGGTTTAAAAGCAGCACAAATACAGCATTTCAAAAAGCATAGCCAACACCCGCGCCAGCAACAGCATCAACAGTACGCAAACCAACAAAATCAAAACGAAGTAATTGCGGATTATCTAAGCAATAATAATATTACCTTAATTTCCATCGAAGACCGTCGCTACCCTGCGTTGTTAAAAGAAACGGTAAGACCTCCAATTGTATTGTTTGCCCAAGGCGATTTATCTCTTTTAAACGCCCCTCAAATGGCGTTTGTGGGCTCAAGGGTTCCAACTCAATATGGCATTGATGCAACAAAAGTAATTGTTAGAGACATGGTCAGTGCCGGATATGTAATTACTAGCGGCCTAGCATTAGGTATTGATTGTGCTGCTCATGAACAAGCGTTAACTAGTGGTGGTAAAACAATCGCCGTGATGGGCGGCGGACACGCGAATATTTATCCGAAACGACATCTTAACTTAGCACGTCAAATTGTTGAAAATGGTGTTTTGTTATCTGAGTTTCTACCATTTCAAATACCTCAGCAGTTTAACTTTCCAAGAAGAAATAGAGTCATAGCGGGATTATGTAAAGGCACAATTGTTGTTGAAGGGGCGCAAAAAAGCGGATCACTCATAACAGCAAAATATGCACTTGAATCTAACCGTGATGTTTATGCGGTGCCCGGAAGTATATTTAATCCGATTGCTCAAGGCACACATCAATTAATTCAACAAGGGGCTAAATTAGTAACCTCTGGTGCCGATATATTAATTGAGTATGGTCAAGTGATCGAAAAGTCTAAGGGTATCGTAAAAAATCACTTGGCAGGATCAAAAATGTTAGCTAGTGTTGATCATGACACCACATCTGTAGATGTCATTTCTCAACGTTCTAACTTGCCTGTGGAACAGGTACTAATGGAATTGTTGGATTTGGAAATTCAGGGGCAAGTAATCGCAGTTCCAGGTGGTTATTCGCGGGTCGTCACTCATTCTAATAATAATTAACAAAGGGGCACGTATGTTTGATATCCTTTTGTACCTTTTTGAAAATATCGTAAACGACAACTCGGAACTTTGGGTTGATGAAGGTGAGTTAACCAAAGAGCTAAAAAAAGCTGGTTTTCACGAAGATGATATTTACAAAGCGCTAATGTGGTTAGAAGATTTGGCTGATTTACAGTCCAATGACATCGCACCTTTTATTTTGGGGCAAACCGCCCTATCAACACGCATATACACCCTAGAAGAGTCCATGAAATTGGACGCTGAATGTCAGGGTTTTCTTATGTTCTTAGAGCAAATCAATTTGTTAGACGTTGCTACCCGTGAAATGGTCATTGACCGTGTAATGGAATTAGAAGAGTCGATGATTTGTATAGACGATCTAAAGTGGGTGATTTTAATGGTGCTGTTTAATGTACCAGGCAAAGAAGCTGCTTTTGAACAAATGGAAAACTTGGTGTTTGAAGAGCCTGAGGGTTTACTTCACTAGGTTTCGTCCAAGGTTTAGTTTAAAATTCATTGCTAATACGATAGGAGTGGCTAAGATCCACTCCTAGTCACTTTTTATTATTCGGAATTTATGACTTCACCCGCAGATTTAAGCTCAAATACAACAAAACAAGTTTGCCCAGAATGTAACTCAGAGTTGCAAATAAAATCTGGTAGCAAAGGCGCGTTTTGGGCTTGTATGCAGTACCCCGCTTGCAATTACACAAGACCATTGTCTAGTAGTAATGAAGTGCTGGTGGTAAAAATATTAGACGATGTCTGTTGTCCTGAATGTGAAGGTGATTTAGCCGTTAAATCGGGAAAGTTTGGAATGTTTATCGGTTGCATGAACTATCCAGACTGTCACTTTATTGTTAAAGAAGAAGATGACGAAGACTATGAGGTGGTTTCTTGCCCTGTATGTAAAGAAGGTGAATTACATCAACGGTCTAGCAAAAAAGGAAAACCTTTTTATGCCTGTGATCAATACCCCAAATGTGATTACTTATTAAATGAAAAACCAATAGCAGAGCCATGTCCAACATGTGAGTTTCCGTTATTAGTAGAAAATAAATCGGGCGCAAAAATTTGCGTGCATAAAAAGTGTGGCTTTGTTTCTGATAAAGCCAAGAATTAGAACTCAGATTAAACCCAATGAGCAATTAGTTAAACTATGACCGAATCTAATTTAATAAAACCAACTAATGAAATTGAAGCGTTAGAACAGGGTGAGTTAATTGTTTACCCTACCGAGGCTGTGTGGGGAATAGGTTGTGATCCTGACAATGAGTCCGCTGTAATGAAGCTATTGGCGCTAAAACAGCGTCCTATTGAAAAGGGACTAATTTTAGTTGCTCAAAACGTTTCACAATGCCTTGATTACTTTGACTATGAAAAGGTACCTATTGAAAAGCGTCCTGAAATCTTTTCTTCTTGGCCTGGCCCTATTACCTGGTTGTTACCTGCTAAGGCAACCACACCTAAATGGCTAACAGGTGACAGTGACATGATAGCAATTCGTATTAGTGCCCACCCTACTGTTCAACGAATGTGTAAGTCATTTAATCGGCCAATTGTTTCTACCAGCGCCAACATTACTGGTACGGAAGTTTGCAAAACGATGGGTGATGCAATCAAAGTGTTTGGTAAAAGTGTCGCTATTTACGTCAATGAATCACTAGGCTGCAGTGACAAACCATCCGTTATAAAACATGCTATTACTGGCGAAATATTTAGGAGTTAAGTCTTGCAAGAACATAAGTTGTTAGAACAAGCCAAATCGTTTTTTATGTCTCTTCAAGACAATATCTGTAAAGAGCTTTCGTTATTAGACGGTTCTGAATTTGAACAAGATCAATGGGACAGACCTGAAGGTGGTGGCGGTAGAAGTCGTGTATTAAAAGGCGGACATGTATTTGAACAAGCTGGTGTAAACTTTTCTCATGTGTTTGGTGCAAATATGCCAGCATCAGCAACGGCGCATCGACCTGAATTAGCAGGAAGAAGCTTTAATGCCTGTGGAGTGTCATTAGTAATACATCCACGTAACCCACATATACCAACGACTCATGCCAATGTTCGCTTTTTTATTGCAGAAAAAGAAGGTGAGGACCCTGTTTGGTGGTTTGGCGGTGGTTTTGACTTAACACCTTATTACCCGTATGAAGAAGATGTTAAACATTGGCACCAGACTGCGTTTGATCTTTGTGCACCATTTGGTGACGACGTTTACCCTAAATATAAAAAGTGGTGTGACGAATATTTTTATATAAAACATCGTGATGAAACACGCGGTGTGGGCGGTCTATTTTTTGATGATTTAAATGAATGGGGTTTTGAGCGCAGCTTTGATTTTACGAAAGCAGTTGGTAATGGCTTTGTTGATGCATTCAAACCGATTGTTTTGCGTAGAAAGGACGATTCTTATGATGAACAACAACGTGATTTCCAATTATATCGACGTGGCCGTTACGTAGAGTTTAACTTAGTGTATGACAGAGGTACTTTGTTTGGGTTGCAAACGGGTGGCCGAACAGAATCAATTCTTATGTCGATGCCTCCATTGGCTAGGTGGGAATATCAATATTCGCCAGTTGAAGGTTCCGCTGAAGCAAAGCTTTATGATCGATATTTAAAGCCTCAAAATTACTTAGATTTATAAAAGCAGTTCCCAAGCTTTATATTCGGTTTATTGATTTATCATGTGTTTAGCAAGCTGATCAAATTTTACTCTTAGATCAGCTTTTAACACAGGGTCATCATGTAATACTTGGTCTAACGCATTGCGCATACATAACATCCACTGTTGATACATAGCGTCATCAATAGCAAAGGGTAAATGCCTAGCTCGCAATCTAGGGTGACCATATTTCTCTACAAACAAGTCTGGGCCGCCTAACCAACCACTTAAAAATTCGAAAAATTTCTGTCTAATCTCAACCATTGGTTTAGGATGAATATCGTGTAAGCTTTTAGCTTCTTTATTGGTTTCCATTTCATCGTAAAAGGTATTGGCCAATAAGCGCACTTTTTCTTCACCCATTTTGTCATAGGCACTAAAGGTAGGAGAAAGGTGTGAAGGTGTTTTTTTTGATAGTTTAGATTTTAACTTATTTAACATGCGAACCTTATGAAACAGTATTTAGTTATTGGCAATCCAATTGAGCACTCCAAGTCGCCTATTATACATCAACATTTTGCTAAGCAATTTGATATTTCTTTGCAGTATGAAAAATGTTTGATGGCGCTAGACTCCTTTGAAACTGAAGTTTCTGCCCTGGTTGCTCTGAGCGAAATGAATTCCAATATTCGTACCAATACCGACATTAACATTAGTACCGACAACAAGTTTACGATCAGCCAATCGTCAGTCATCCATGGTGCTAATGTAACGTTGCCATTCAAAGAACGCGCATTTGCATTATGTGATGAAGTATCTCAGAGAGCTTTGTTATCAAAAGCGGTAAATACGTTATCTATTAAAGAAGGAATACTGATTGGCGATAATACAGATGGCCAAGGTTTGGTAAATGACTTGTTGTTTAATAATGTTGTGATTAAAGATGCAAATATCTTAATTATTGGCGCGGGAGGTGCAACTCGGGGTTGTGTACCGGCTTTAATGTCTGCAAATCCAGAATCGATAACAATTACGAATAGAACATTATCTAAAGCAAAAAAAATTGTCGATGAAGTAACTGAAATGAGTGAGGTAGCAGAATGTACAAAAGTGGATAGTTATAAAAAAGACTATTCACCTGCACTAACTTCAATGGCATTTGATGACCATCAATTAAAAGACGGCTCTTTTGACATTATTATTAACGCGACGTCGAGTTCAGTAACAAACCAGGCGCCGGACATTAGCCCTGCTATATTTAATAATGCCTCTGCAATATACGATATGTTTTATAGTGATAAACAAACATTCTTTTTAGAATGGGCTAGGCAACATTTATTACAGTCACAAAACCTTAACAAAGACGTGCTTTTAATAGATGGTTTAGGCATGTTAATTGAACAAGCTGCTGAGGCATTTTTTATATGGCATCAGCAACGTCCAGAAACAGATTATTTGCGTAAATTACTTCGTTAAGAATGTTCTTCTATATACTCGTTTTTGAGTTTCACGTAGTTTTGTGCTGAAACGCTTAAAAAGGCAAGTTCTGAGTCTTTTAACAAACGAGCTTGTTTTACCGGATTACCAACATATAAATAGCCGCCTTCTAATGTTTTGTTAGGTGGAACAAGCGAACCAGCTCCAATAATTACATCATCACCCACTATAACGCCATCCATAATTATGGCACCCATTCCAACAAGTATTCTATTACCAAGTTCGCATCCATGTAACATGGCTTTATGACCGACTGTAACGTCGTCGCCTATTATCAGAGGGTTGCCATTGGGGTTTGATGCAGACTTGCGAGTAACATGTAACACGGAACCATCTTGTATATTAGTGCGTGCACCTATAGTAATTGTATTAACATCACCTCTTGCCGCAACCATTGGCCAAATACTTACGTCGTCCCCCAAAGTAATGTCACCATATAAAACAGCACTACTATCTATATAACAATCTTTGTTAATGGTGGGTAAAACACTTTTATAAGACTTTATGTTTTTCATGTCTTGTTCCTTTAACTCCTAATAAGGCCTAAATATCCTACTTTTTGAACAAATAAGCCAATAAATATGCGGTTTGTAGTTATTATAGCCAAACAAATAACTTTTTCAAAAAAGGGCTTGCGCAACGTAATTAGATCTCTATAATGCGTCCTCGTTGTCAGGGAGACATCAAAC